>DATJVZ010000277.1:0-4140 GCA_035501575.1 Terriglobales bacterium
TGCGGCGCGTCTCCGTACACCGGTCGATCCGAGCCAAGAGATGGTGGGCCTGGGCGTGGCGAATCTTGCTGCAGCCTTCTTCCAGGGCTTCCCAATTAGCAGTAGCTCATCGCGCACGGCGGTGGCCGAGGCGGCGGGCGCGAGGACCCAACTGACGGGGGTCGTGGGGGCGGTTGCAATCGGATTGTTGCTGGTGCTCACTCCCAACTTGCTCAAGGATCTGCCGCACACCGCACTAGCTGCCGTCGTTATCGCTGCAGCTATCGGCTTATTCGAAGTGTCTGATCTGCGCCGCATTTATCGAATCCAGCGCTGGGAGTTCTGGCTTTCGATCGTTTGCTTCGCGGGTGTGGCAGTGCTGGGTGCTATACCGGGTATTGCGCTCGCAATCATAATTGCCGTGATTGAATTCCTCTGGGACGGCTGGCGACCACATTCGGCCGTGCTCGGTCGCGTCGAGGGTATAAAGGGCTATCATGACATCACTCGGTATCCCGGGGCGCGCTTGATCCCGGGCCTGATACTGTTCCGCTGGGACGCGCCGCTCTTCTTCGCGAATGCCGACCTATTTCAAAAACGCATTCTGGATGCCGTAGCAAACTCGTCGACGCCCGTCCATTGGATCGTGGTCACGGCCGAACCGGTTACCAGCGTCGACGTTACCGCAGCCGATGCCGTCTGCGAGCTCGACGACACCCTGCACGCTGCCGGCATCGACCTTTATTTTGCTGAGATGAAGGATCCGGTGAAGGATAAGCTGAAGCGCTTCGGACTCTTTACGCGTTTCGGTGAACAAACATTCTTCGCGACCATCGAGGAAGCGGTGAGCGCCTACCGCGCTTCCAACGCCGTCGACTGGGTCGACTGGGAAGACAGAGTGTTGTGACACAGGGTACAGGACTCGTCGGGTTTCTCGACACACATCAGGAGGTGACAGAGTCATGCATACGAACCAGTAGTCTTTGATGGTCCGATTCTTCCTCTACTTTAATCTCTTACTTTTGGATGGTTTTCGCATACAGCGATTGATATACGCGGCTCACGACCACGAAGAAGTAACCCGTGGACAAGCCGCACATAAGAATGCCCACCAATCCTTCGATCGGTCCAAGCAGTCGCCAAGGCTTTGCTAGCACAAGATCGCCATACCCAATGGTTGTGTAAGTAGCTCCCGCGAAATAGAACGCCGCTTCGGCGTTGGGCATGCACCCACGCCAAAGGTAGAACAATGCCCAAACTGAAATCTCCGCAAGATGAAGCAGGATCAGCCACCAGATCATGTGCAACAGCATTACGGTGATAGCCCACACGCGCATCGGAGACAGGAGGTGCGGCTTCCTTAAGACACGCAACAGAACGGCAATTCCGGCAGCATGCATCCACATTGTGATGGCCACCAGAACACACGCGCTAAGGATTATTGAGAACATCAGCTAGTTGCTCGTAAGGTTGAACGATTGTTTGATGTGTGTTTATGGAACTCCACAGTTTTCTCGCTCACATCCAAGAAACCGGCAATCTCCTTCATGGATCGCCCCTCATTCAGGTCAAGTCTTCAGTGACTTAGGGCAGTAAGTGCCCGATTGAGGTGGCTCTCTTAAACCCCACGTCACCTGACGACGAAAAGCAACCATGGTGTTCCGATCACCAGGAACACGAGCAGACAAAAAACCGTGGTCAGCAGGCCCAGTCGGTAGAGCTCCACCTGAGTGAGATAGCCGCTCCCAACGAAGATGACGTTCTGGCTTCCTCCCTGCGGCGTGATCGTGGAGAAGTAACTGCTGGCAAAGAGCAGAGCAAAAGCCATTAAGGGTGCGGGAACGCCGGTCTTCACGCCAACGCCGAGGAAGACATCGAAGAGAGCCAATATCTGCGCCGACTGGCTCACGAACATGTAGTGCATCAATACGTAGAGCACAAGGAGGATGACGTATGCCACGGGCCAGGTGATGCCGCCGAGCAGCGACGTCAGCCGCCCCCCGACGTAGCCCATGAAACCGAGCTCGTTCAATTGGCCGCTCAACGCAAAAAGCACTGAGAGCCACATAAAGGTGACCAGCGTACCTCCCTCCAAGGTGATGTCGGTGACTGTCAGGACATTCGTTGCAAGGAGAGCACCCAAGCCGGCGAAGGCAATGGCTGCAAGACTCAAGTTCAGTTTCCCAGCCATTACCCATCCTGTGACCATGACTGCAAAAGCTGCCGCCACGATCCACTCATCCCGCGTGAGCGGTCCCATGGCGTTCAGGGCGTCGCGTGCGGCCTTCGGCGCATCGTGAGTTTCGGTTACGCTGGGTGGAAATAGTTTGTAAAGAATGAGGGGGAGCAAAGCGATCATCGTCAAAACCGGAACTGACGCCGCAAGGATCCAGGAGCCGAAGCTGATCTTCACACCATAGTGCGCTGCTAAAGAGACCGCGATCGGATTGCCGGAAGTTGCGGTGAGCCAGAGGGCTGACGATACGCTGAGGCTGGCCATCCCGCAAAACATCAGGTAGCCGCCCATCCGGCGGTTCTTCTCGTCATCGGGCCTGGAGCCCGAGCTTTGGGCGAGGGAAAGTATGATGGGGTAGAGCACGCCGCCACGCGCTGTATTGCTCGGAAACGCCGGCGCAATCATGGCATCGGTGAGAAAAATGCTGTAGCCCAAGCCGAGCGTGGATCGCCCGAATAAACTCACAACGAGGAGGCTGATGCGGCGTCCGAGTCCCGATTTCACGACCGCGTCGGCAACCAGGAAGGCGACGACAACGAGAAGCACGCTCGAATTGGCAAACCCGGCAAAAGCTTTACCGGGGTCGACCGTGCGAGTAAGCACCGCGGCCGATACCGCCAGCAGCGACGCGGTCAAGAGCGGGAACGAGTTCAGAATGACGGCGAAAATGGCCGCCGCAAATATCGCAAACAGATGCCAAGCCTCTTTGGTCAGCCCGGCTGGTATCGGCGAGAACCAAATGCCGAACGCCAGGGCAAATGACAAGGCTTGCTTGATCAGTCTGCGAAGATGGTTCGTGGCTGTGTTCATTGGCTGTGTTCTCTGTCAGGCGTTGCATTCGCCGAGCCTAATCGCGCCCGGCCCTTCAGATCGATGGACCGCCCGCTAACGGTGCCATCATCGGACTCGACGACATATTCCCACTGAAAGGAGAACTCTCCGGCGATGCCGGCGTACCGGCCCGTCCCCCCCAGGAATGTCCCCACGATGCGGTTCCCGGCAGTCAGGAATTGACCCTTCAATTCGCTATAAACCTTATCGCCTCGCTCGTCGGTCCAGACACACCGGCCCTGCATGCCGGCAAGGTTGTCGGAGAAGCCGATTGCCTTCGCTTGGAATCCGATTCCAAGTCTACGATCGCTGGTGAGAAGCAGCGATCCGGTCAAATCAAAGATTACGGCACGATGGTCCGTCCCAAGGTTGAGCGTTTGCCGCGTACCTGATCCGGACCAAGAACCTTCGAATGTGTGCCACTCGTCTGGAGAGGCTGTCCCAGGAGCGGGAGTCGTCGGTTGGCTGCAAGCGGCAGCAAACAGCAGCGGAGCAAGTACTACCCATCGTCGTCCGAGCAAAATCGCCGAAACTATTCGAGATGACACTTCCGCATCTCCTTAGAATGAGACATGGCTCCTGACGCGCGCCCCGCTGGATGCACGCCGCACACGATTCCAGGCGCGTCAGTCCGCTCGTTGCAGTCTTCCTCGCCAGGGGGTAGCCGGCATTTTAGGCGGCAGGCCCTTGGCCAATAACGTCGTGCCGCTTGGCCATCGCGCCATAAAGATCGAACGTGTCCGTAGCATGTTCAGCCCTCCCCTCTCCTTTCCATTGCGCAGATGCGTGGGCGGAGGGGTTGCTACTGGCTTTTAACACCGGACGGCGCACTGTGGACAACTGTAAATTGTGACAGGTGACAGCAAGATCCGTTCGACGCTAATTTCCGTGTGTACTTCGTTCCATAAGGAGGATCTCAGATGGCAACGACACGGTCAGTTCCTATTCCCCCGGCCCAATCTACCCCATACGATGAATTTAATATCGAAATCCCGAGGGAAACCTTCCCCGCTGAAGGGATGGCAGCTCGAGCCGCCCAGGCAATGGTGAACAGCTTTGCTTGGACCGACGCGAACCCTATGCTGAACCTCTCC
>DATJVZ010000278.1:0-5235 GCA_035501575.1 Terriglobales bacterium
CTACTCCCCAAGGGCAGATTCTCGGTGTCATCCAAATCTCCCGCAAGGCTTCCCGTCCAGCCATCGCAGGCCCTGACTTCACTCCCGCCGACCTTGAGAAACTGGCAACGATCGCTCGCTTCGTGGCCAAGTTCATGTCAGGAAGCAAGCCACTCGCCCACAGCGCAGGCGCAGGCCAGGCATAGCGCACCTGGGCTTCATCCCCTACAAGGCACAATCGAGTGAGCAGGCCGCACCGGCTTGGTTGCGCGTCGGCATGCTTTAGGCTTCGATAGATTTTTCGATCAACCCGAGTGCCCGCTGCTGGATGGCGGCGTCATCGCCAAACCCCTCGAGCCAGTGAACTCCGGGCTCGCGACGGAACCAGGTCATCTGACGCTTGGCATAGTTGCGATGCGCCTGTTGGGCTGCCTGAAGCGCGGTTCGGTCATCCATCTCGCCGCGGATCCGCTCGATCGCCTGCTTATATCCGAGTGCCCCTAAGGGGTACGCCTCAATGCCGTAACGTGCGACGAGTTGCCGAGTTTCTTCGACCAAACCCGACGCGAACATATCGCTGGCGCGTTGATTGATGCGCCGGTAGAGCGCTTCGCGATCAGGATTCAGTCCCAATCGCAGCACTCGAAATCCTTCGAGCCCCACCCGCCCGTGCTCCCACAGTTCGGTCAGGCGCTGACGGGCTGTAAGGCAGACCTCGATGGCCCGGATGAGTTTGGCCTGGTCGTTGGGGTGAATCTTGGCTGCTGCCGCTCGATCGAGGCGGTCAAGCACGCGATGGAGATACCCCGGGCCCTTACGGCCAGCTTGTTCCCTTAGTCTGGTTCGAAGCTCGTCCGAACGTTCGGGGCCAGGGAAAAGACCTTCGAGGAGAGCGCGCAGATAGAGGCCGGTACCTCCCACTACGATAGGCAGATGGCCGCGCGCGTGGATTTCAGCAAGGACCTGCCGGGCCATCCGCGCATACTCACCCGCCGTAACATAGCTTTTCGGATCCACGCAGTCGAACAAATGGTGAGGAACGCGCGCGCGTTCGGCCGGCGATGGTTTTGCCGTACCGACCTCAAATTCGCGGTACAGGGCGACCGAATCGCAGTTCACAATTTCTCCGTGAAAGCGTCCGGCCAAAACCAGAGAAAGGACAGATTTTCCGCTGCCCGTGGGTCCGAGCACCACCGCCAACAACGGCTCAGACGCTTCCTTCAGCGGGCGCTCCCGAGGATCGTCTCCGGGGACTTTTTCTTCGGCTGGCGTGTTGCTCCCCGAGCGGGCACACGGTTATTGTAGCGTCCGACGACAGTCTGAAGTGAGTTGGGAGCCCATCCGTTCCTGGCAGAGGAGTTCGATTCGTCTCGGAGGAGAACCTAGCAGACTGATGGTTGCCTGTTCGCTTCCGGACATCTAAGCTCAGGGGTGAACACCTTTCGCGACCCTAATACCACGGCGGTATTCTTTCTTCCTTTACCATCAAGGCTTTACATTTGCCGCTGATTGGTAAGGGTGTTGCGACGAGATTACCCATCTGGCAGCGGGAGCAGACCGTTTCACCTCGGTGTGCCGCATTATGGCCTGATGGCGACTGAGGAAGACGAAACCTGAAATGAGCGGACTAGGTCAAGACCTTCGTTGCGCGTTGCGGCAGCTGCGCAAGAGCCCAGGGTTCACGGCGACGGCGGTGTGTACCCTAGCCCTGGGGATTGGTGCAAATACGGCGATCTTTTCGGTGGTGAATGGAGTGCTACTGAATCCGCTGCCTTATCCGCAGCCCGGACAATTGGTCGCGCTATATCAGCGAACCCCAGAAATCACAGAAGTTTCTATTCCGTACCCAAATTTTCTGGACTGGCAACGGGAAAACCGTTCATTTTCCGCGCTGGGGGCATACCGCTCCGAAGGTTTCAATCTCACCAATGTGGGGGAGCCAGAACGGCTCAAAGGGGAAATGGTTTCGGCAACATTCTTTCCACTCCTTGGCGTGAAACCTCTTCTCGGTCGAACCTTCACCGACTCGGAGGATCTGTTGGGTGGTGCGCCAGTCGCGCTTATCAGCGAGGGTCTTTGGAAAAGAAAATTCGGTGCCTCCCCGGACATCGTGGGAAAGTCTATCGATCTCAACGACTCCTTGTACACCATCGCTGGTGTTATGCCCGGGACCTTCCACTACCACAACATGAACTTCGGTGAGGACAAGGACGTGTATGTTCCGATCGGACAGTGGAACGATCCACTGTTTCGGGACCGGCACACCGGTATGGGCATGGATGCGGTGGGGAGATTAAAGGCAGGAGTCACGGTAGAGCAAGCGAGAGCGGACATGAGTGCTGTCGCCGCGCATTTGGAGAAGATCTATCCCGACACTAACAAGGATTCCGGCGTTAGCCTTATCCCGTTGAAAGAAAACCTGGTGGGAGACGAGAATAACCTGTTTGGGGACATCCGCCCTTTCCTCCTCGTGCTTCTAGCCGCGGTGGGTTTCGTTCTGCTGATTGCTTGTGCCAATGTAGCCAATCTATTGTTGGCACGGTCGACCGCCAGGATGCGCGAATTTGCGGTGCGAAGAGCGCTAGGAGCAACCGGGGCACGTATCGCTCGTCAGATTCTAACGGAAAGCGCCCTTTTGGCATTAGGCGGCGGAGTGCTGGGACTATGCCTCGCGGCCTGGGGGACGCAAGCAGCCATCAGAGTTCTCCCCGATGGCTTGCCGCGCGCCGAAGAGATTCACTTGAATGGTCAGGTGCTGCTATTCACGTTCGGCGCCTCGATGCTTGCGGGTATTTTGTTCGGCTCAATACCTGCATTCAAGAACGCTCAGACCGGTCTGCAAGAAACTCTCAAGCAAGGTGGAAGGGGAGCGAGCCGACGGCATCGGCTGCAGGGAGTGATTGTGGCCGTAGAAATGGGGCTCGCATTGCTGCTGCTGGCGGGCGCTGGATTGATGATCCGCAGCCTGGAGAAACTCTGGAAGGTGAATCCCGGGTTCGAGGCTCGAAATGTGCTGACCTTCGAAGTTAGCGCGAGCAAGTCCTTGGGCGACAGCCCGGCGGGAATCCGATCGGCTTTTCGTCAACTCCACGATGCCATGGCCGCGGTCCCAGGCGTAGAGAGCTTTTCGTTGACGGACGGGTCTTCTCCGTTGTCGGGTGATTCCGAACTCCCGTTGTGGTTGGAGGGAGAGCCTAAGCCGGCTTCGCAGTTGGAAATGAAGAATTCCCTCTTCTACCTGGCCCAACCAGATTATCTCAAGGTCATGAAAATACCCCTACTGCGTGGCCGTTTCTTCACCGATGCCGACAACGAGACGGCTCCTCTGGTCATCGTGATCGACGAACAATTCGCGAAGCGTCTTTTGAAAGACCGCGATCCGATTGGGCAGCACGTGCACTTCAGCATTCTCAATACAACTGCAGAGATCGTGGGGGTCGTGGGGCATGTGAAGCAATGGGGACTCGATGAAAGCGAAAAGTCCCCGGTGCAAGCCCAATGTTACATCCCATTGCTCCAATCGCCTGACAACCTTCTCATGATGTTTGCCCACGGGGTCGACGCGGTGGCCCGTATCCGGGGTGGAATGGCCGAGAATGTTGGCCCCATTAGCCGCGCTGCGCAATTGGTGAACGGCGGAATTGTTGTGTACCGGACCAGCACAATGACCGACGTGATTCAACAGTCGCTGGCCACGCAGCGCTTTGCGATGATGCTGCTCGGCGTGTTTGCTGCGTTGGCCACGCTGCTTGCGGGCGTGGGGATTTATGGAGTGATTTCCTATATCGCCGGCCAGCGGACTCATGAGATCGGGATAAGGATGGCCCTAGGCGCGATGAAGGGGGACGTCCTCCGGATGATGTTATCGCAAGCAGGAGGTATGGCGGGGCTCGGAGTCGGCATCGGGTTAGTTCTAGGGCTCGGACTTATGCGACTAATGTCGAGTTTGCTGTTCGGGGTCAGCGCCCACGATCCACTGACGTTCTCTGGTGTGGCCTTACTGCTTATTCTGGTTGCTTTAGCGGCATGTTACGTGCCAGCACGGCGGGCGGCCAACGTCGATCCCATGGTGGCGCTGCGGCATGAGTAATCGCTGATAAGACTGGTAGGAACCCAATGGAACCTGGCAGGTCCGGGTTGCGTATTATGCTGCAGCCGGGGCAAATCTCGCTCGCGCGCCGGCAAGAGGAGTTTATGCAACGTCATCGATGGGCGTTTGTGGTGGTGTTTCTGGTCCTTCTCCCCCTGGCCCGCGCCGCAGAGTGGTCTAAGACGTACAACGTCAGCGGACAGCCCGACCTGAGCGTCGAAACCTCCGATGCCAATCTTCACGTGGACACTTGGCCGCAAGCGACCATCGCGGTTCACGTGACTAGCAATCACTACAAGATCGGGGAAGGCGGGATCAATATTTACGAGAAGCAGAACGGTAACCAGATTGAGCTTGAGCTGCGTTACCCCCACCATTATTTGAGCGTGCAGATTGGCCGGAACAAATACAAAGTGGATGTTGACATCCACCTGCCACGGGAAGGTCGTATCCATTTGCGCACCGGTGACGGCGACATTAGCCTGACGAACTTCAAGGGAACCATGGATCTCGAGAGCAGCGATGGCCACCAGGAAATTGAATCGGTAGATGGTATCTTGCGGGCGCACGCCGGGGATGGCCGTATCCGGGTCGCGGGACGATTTGACGTCTTAAACCTCGATACCGGCGATGGCCGCATCGAAGCGCGCGTTTTGCCGGGTTCGAGCGTCAGCTCGGATTGGAATCTGCACAGCGGGGACGGCAGCGTCACCTTGCAGCTGCCGGACAACTTTGCCGCCGACGTGGACCTGCATACCGGTGACGGCCATATCACGCTGGATGTGCCGGTCATGGTCGAAGGACTATTGGGGCAGAACAAGATACACGGGAAAATCAATGGCGGAGGAAACCTGCTTTCCGTTCACACCGGGGACGGTTCGATCCGCATCCAAAAATCCTAGGGTCTTTTCTGACCGCCGCTGGATGCTTTCTTTTCATAGCCGGCGCAGCGCAGAACCGGCAATCGCGGGTATTTGGCGAAGCGGGGATCGCCGAGCGCCAGCTCGCAGCGCACGAACACCGATCCGCGATCGGATTCGATCCGGTGCGCATGCCGGCAATCGCCGCACAACCCCGGCGGAACCCGCGGTTTCTCCTCGGGCGGAATCACCCCCGGAGAATAACAGGCAACTCCGGGCGACGCTCATTTCTTGGGGCGTGATTCC
>DATJVZ010000279.1:0-4008 GCA_035501575.1 Terriglobales bacterium
TTGCGGCTTCAGGTCGTTGTACGTGCTCTTCACGTCGCCTTCGGCCACGGCGTCTCCGGTGACGCGGTTCAGGCGCATGGTTCGCGCTGTTGTCGTCATGGCGCCCTCGGTTACCCGGGGCGAACCGGTGAGCAGGAGCACTTGGTCGGAGGCCGTGTAGCGCGCGTGATCACTCCATGCCTTTCGCGTATCGTCGACGTATGCCACACCACCCGACTGCAGGATGGAGGAGATCTCGCCGCCGGAATCAAACTCCCCATCGAGCGCCGGGCTCACGCTGATGCGATCCCCTTCTCCTGGATTCTTGCTTACGATGCGGGCATCGGGAGCGCCATGGAGGGTGCGAAGGCGGCCGGAGTCATCGAAGCGGGTGCGAAATTCCCCTGCCGTCAGTAACACCTCTCGTCCCCGGGTGCTCCCCGGAAGCGCAATCTGCGCCGCCCCGGAAGTTACTGCCAAGTCGAGGCGGCTTTCCGGAGTGAAGAAGAAGTCTATGATGGGCGCCGTGACTGCCAGTTTCTCGCGCAGCGTGGAGGTGGCGGAATCGGGCTGATACTGGGTGAGTTTGACTCCATTTTCAGCGCGAACCTTGGTCAAACGGCGGTTCGTCGAAAAGTCGACTACGACGCGGCCGGCCTCGGATCGAATGGGTTCGTCGCCTGCAACGGCACCCTGGACGGCTCCGGTAAACACCGCCTGGCGCGGGGTGTTTGAAGTCATCATCGTCAGTTCTAATTGGTCAGCCAGGAGAGTAGCCTGGCGATGCCCATTTACCTGAATCGTGACCTTCCCCCAGGCCAGCACACGATCCAGGCTGTTGTCGGGCCGGAGAAACAACGTCGCCTTTTCCGCCTGGCCCATTCGATCGACCATTTGGAGCCTGGGGTGCTCAAGCTCGACTTGCCGCGGAACCTTGTCGACCACGGCCTGGGCGGCCTCAATTCGCGTGTGCTGGGGACCGCTGGTTTCGAGTTCGACGTGCGACTGAAGCGTCAGTACATTGGTTTTCGCCACGTAGTTCAGGCCTACGGCGGATCCGGTGGCCTGAGGAAGGCGGAAGTCGACTTGGTTTCCCGTGTGCACGTCACCCGTGCGTTGCTCAAAGATGAGGCCGCTGGTTTTTAGATGGATTGGGTCTTTTCGTGCTTGCGGCGGGAGCTGATCGGGACTGATTGAGCCTTCGGGATTGGCTTCAAGATCAATCTGAACTTCGCCTCGAGCGATAGCCTCTCCCGACCGCTGGTTGTAATCAAAATTGGAGCCATAGATCCGGTCATAGCGGCTGGAGTCGCGACCATACAGGGTGATGGTGACATCGTGCAGCTCGGCTTGTCCGCCTTGTTTGAACTGCACCGCCTTGTTGGCCTCCAGCTTGAACAAGGTTCGACCTTGCTCCGACTTGGACACCGTAAATCCAGTGGCCGTCTGCTGGACCTCGAGGCCGATTTTTTCCGGAACCTCCTTCAGTGCGTTCTGTACGCGGTGGCGGGCGTAGAAAAACACTCCGGCCACGATCGAGGCGAACAGGATGGCACCGGCGGCAAACCATCGGCGCAGCTGGGATACCCCAAATTGCATTTGAGAGTAGTGTAATTCAGTTCTGCGCGCGCAGTTTGCCGGGATCAGCGAAAACCGAGGAGGCACACGCGGGGTCGGCCATCGAGCCTTCCCCGGCCGGCTTCTTGAAGTCGCGCAGAGCGAGCTCCAGGCCACCGAATTCGGGGTGCGGGTTATGCTCGAGGGTAAAGGCAACATCGAGTGTGTCGCCGCGCAGCAGCTGGGCTTGTTCGACCCGAGCGGACATGTTCCAGGCGAGCGCGTTATAGACGACGGCCCGTCTCCAAGGTTCGGTGCTTGAATCCGGATGGCAGCGTGGCCCGAGCGGGCTCGCCGTCGGGCCTTCCCCGTTCGAGGCCAACTTCAACTTCGCCTGCTTATCCCTGATCAGCGGCACTCCGGCCAGACGCACGTTGCGGGCGGCGAACAGAGGCCCGCGATTGCCTACACCGAACGGCTCGAGCAGCTGAACGGCCTGATAGAGTTCCGGAGTTACCTGATCGAGCGAGAGTTCTTGATCCAGCTCCAGCACCGGCTCGAAATCCGTCGGCGTCAGGTGTCGGCGGGCGTATTCCTCGACCCGGGCCGAGAGCTCTGGCAAATGGGTTTGCGGCAGGGAAAACCCCACCGCGTGAGCGTGTCCCCCGTAGCGGCTGAAGAGCTCGGAGCAGGATTCCAGGGCGTTCAGCAGATGGAACGAAGGGATGGAACGGCCGGAACCGTGGGCTTCCTCTCGGTCCTTCGAGACGACCAACGCGGGCCGGCCGTAGCGCTCGACGATGCGGGTCGCGGTGATACCGATCACTCCCCGGTGCCAGCCTTCGCCGTCGATTACGATGCAAAAGGCTTCGCGCAGCAACGGATCCTTTTCGAATCGTGCCTCGATCGCTTCAAGGATTCTTTGCTCCTCCGCCTGGCGCTCGGCGTTGAGCTTATCCAGCCGGGCGGCGATCTCTCTCGCGCGCTCGCTGTCCTTAGTACTGAAGAGTTCAACTACGTCGGCGGCAACGTCCATGCGGCCTGCGGCATTCATCCGCGGCGCGATGCGGAATGCCACCTCGGCAGAGCGCGGAGACCGTCCACTCACCTGCGCCACTTCGAGCAAGGCTCGCAGCCCGGGGTTCACGGCCGCCGCCAAAGCCTCCAGTCCGAGCTTGGTGAGCACGCGGTTCTCTCCGGTCAAAGGCACGGCGTCGGCGACGGTCGCGATGGCTGCCATCTTGGCGAAGGAGGTGAGCAAAGCGGATTGGTTCCGATCCCCGAGCCGCCGTTCGAGGAGAGCTTGGGCTAATTTGAAAGCGACTCCGGCGCCACACAAGGTCTTCGAGGGATAACTGCAACCGTTCTGGTTGGGATTTAGGATGGCGAGCGCATGCGGTACGCCATCCTTTCCGGGAAGATGGTGATCGGTCACGATCAGATCCACCCCCGAACGATGCGCCTCCTCAGCCGCAGACAAAGCGCGCATGCCGGCGTCCACACTGATAATGAGACGGATGTTGCGAGCGGCGGCGCGCTCGATGACATCGCTGCGCAGGTCGTAGCCCTCCTTGAGACGGTGAGGGACATGAAATTCTGGGGAGCCACCGCATAGTTCGATCGCGGTTTTCAGGATGACAATCGCCGCCGTACCATCGACGTCGTAATCCCCGTAGATGAGAATTCCTTCTCTGCGCTCGATCGCGGCTTCGATCCGATCGACTGCGGTCTTCATCCCCCGCATGAGGTAGGGTGAGTGAAGATCGCTGAGCGAGGGCCTAAGAAAACGATCCGCGCTTTCGCCCGGGTGGATGCCGCGAAGCACCAGCAAGCGAGCGATCGTGGCGGCTATGGGGGCATGCCTCAGCGCCGGATCCGACTGCAGTTGCGCAGCCAAACGTCGAACCTCGCCGGGGTCAGCGGCCTTCGCAATCCACTTCATGAGACTGGTGTCTAGATTCTAGATCACGACCCTGAGGATTCCGCGATGGCGATCAAGCAAAATGAATCACCCTGGACACTGGGTCTAAGGCTCATCATCGGGGCCCGGTTCGTCAAAGGAAAGCCCGGAAAGATCCTCGGCCATTTCGAGCATGCTCTGATAGCGCTCGTACCAGACGGTGGCCGCCTCGTACACCATCATGACCCCCTGGTGAGGAAAGCCGACTTGCACGAAGCCGGTTTTACCAACGTAGGCCCGCAACCAGTGGGCATCTTCGAGGTAGTCGTTCGAGACGTCGGCATTGCGCAGGCGCTCGAGCATGGCGTCAAATTCCTCGGAGTCCAATCGCCAGGAGTCCATGGTTACAAACGGCGCCCCGGAAGCTTTGGCGATTTCCACGAAATCTTTCCAGCCATCCGGATTGTCCTCGGATTTCCAGGTCACGCTCTGTACTTCCTCATAGTCCACCAATCCGGGAAATCGGCGCATGCCGTGGCCCTCGATGAAGGCGATCATGTCGTCTTTGAGGC
>DATJVZ010000280.1:0-6435 GCA_035501575.1 Terriglobales bacterium
GATCCTAGCTGCCCTGCGACCGGAAGAAGAGCGGGCTCTGGTCGCGGCATCGCAGCGCTTGGTTGGCCAAGAGGAGTCCGCAACCGCCGCTCCACCCTTGGTCACACATGAAGAAGAAACACACGAAGAAAAATCGGTTGCCGAGGCTCCCAAGGAGGTTAGTGAAGACCATCCCTCCGAACCTGCATCCGCTCCTGCGGAGGTCGAGGAATCGCCACGGAAGTCCAGCCCTCTTGGAATTGTGATGGCCCTGGTAGTCCTGGGACTGGCTTCCTTGATGGTTTGGGGGCTGGCTTTCGGCGGGTTTCAGCAATGGAAATTCGGTCGGGTGTTGGCGCCTAGCCGGGCAGACCAGAATCCTCCGGCCGCAGCCACCGCGCCCGCGGCGGCCGCAAACACCTCGCCGGCCCCGCCAGCCTCAACTACTCCTTCGCCTGCGCCAAGCACAACTACTCCTTCGCCCGCGCCAACCCCAACTGCGCCCTCGGCGGACGCAGACTCTGCACAGAGTCCGCCCAGTTCGGAGACAGCTCACGGATTTCCCGAGGTCACCGGAATCCGTCATTGGTCGGCGACGAACTCCAGCACGGTGGTAATCGATCTCGAAGATCAGGTGCAGTATGAGGCGCACCGATTGGGAAATCCCGAGCGAATCTACTTTGATTTGCATGACACGCGATTGAGCCCCGATCTGGGAGCCGGCAAAAGCATTGATGTCGACGATCCCCTGATTCAGAGGATTCGGGTGGCGCAACCGGAATCCGGGCTCACCCGGGTGGTAATCGAAATCAAGGGAGCTTGGAACTTTTCCGTGAGCCTGGCGCCCAATCCCTACCGTCTGGTGATCGAAGTACAGAAGGCAGAAAAAGATACCCGGACTCGGCCGAAGGCCGATTTATTCACCCCCCGAACCCTCGGAGCAACCGCCTTTGTTCCCGCGCCCGGCAGTTTCGCGCCTAGGCTGCGGATTGTGCTCGACGCAGGTCACGGAGGTTCGGACCTGGGCACGGTAGGGCGGCAAGGCTTGCTGGAGAAGGACGTGGTACTCGATATTGTGGCCCGCCTGGGCTTGCTGGTACGGCGGCAGGGAGCCGAGGTCATCTATACCCGCCAAGACGACAGTTACGTTTCTCTCGAGAAGCGGGCAGAAATCGCCAATCTGGCCGACGCCGACCTGTTCTTATCGATCCACGCCAACTCGAGCGACTCCCCATCAGCCCGAGGAGTGGAGACCTACTACACCAACACTTACTCATCGGCCAATGCGCGCTCGCGGGAAAGCGACGAGACCGACGCCAGCCCGCAGAACATCAATTGGACCGATGTCGACATTCGGGCAAAAGTGCGCGACTCGCATCAGTTTGCCTCGAACATCCAACGCGCTTTGTATGCCATGTTGGCCCCAAAGAATCCTGGCTTGCGGAATCGTGGCGTCAAGGAAGCACAATACGTGGTACTCACAGGAACCATGATGCCGGCCGTTCTCGCCGAGATTTCCTTTGTCAGCAGTCCGGCCGATGAGAACCATTTGCAAAACGCAAGTTACCGGCAACAGATTGCGCTCGCGCTCTATCAGGGAATCGAACGCTTTGCCGAGCAATCGCGCCGAGTGAAGCAAGCCAGCGCCGCGGACCAGCACAAGGTTACGCTCAATCGCTGAGCTAAGCCTGCCCTAGGGCGCAGCCGTCCCCACCCCTCCGTATTTGGCCAGCCACTTCAGCTCTTCCCGCACTTTGATCTTGCCGTGCCAGGGATCCTTGTCCAGGGAATGCCCTTCCCCGGGAAAAATTAAGAGCGTGCTGGGGACGCCGAGATTATGCAGTGCATGATCCAGCAGATAATCCTCGGCCACCGCGACCCGAATATCGTCACCCCCGGCGACGATGTGGGTGGGGGTTCGGACGCGGTTCATCCGGAAGATCGCGGCCTCGTCGTGATAACGTTGGGCCGCTTCCCAGGGCTCTCCGCCCAGGAAATACGCATCATCAAAGGTCGTGTCATCATTGCCCCAGTTGGCTACGTGCTCGACCGCGCCGGCTCCCGTAACTGCCGCCTGGAAGCGAGTGGTCTGCGTGATCAGCCAGTTGGTCATGTATCCCCCGTAACTGTAACCACCCACCGCAAGATGATTGGGGTCGGCGATACCTTCCTTCACCAGCGTGTCCACCCCCGCCAGAATGTCTTTGCCCGGCCGGGAAACAATTTCGGGAACGATCTGCTCGAGAAACTGATCGCCGTAGCCACTCGAGCCCCGGTAATTCGGCTCGAAGACCAGCCAGCCCTGGGTCGCAGCCAAACGGTCCCATTGATACCAATCCGCCTCGAAACGATTGCCGTCGGCATCGGCGGGCCCGCCATGAATCAGCACAAACAAAGGCAGACCCTTCGCTTCAAACTTTCCTGGCGGATAGATCAGCATGCCTTCCACGCTGGTACCGTCGTCGGCCTTCCAGCGATAGCTCTTGCCCTGGGGCAGATCGCGTTCCGTAAACCAGTGATTGAACGAGGTGATGGGGCGCGCCTGGGAGAGCTTTTCGACGCTGTCGGCAACGTAGACTTCCTTCGGCTTTTCGAGACTGGAATAGAGAAAAACGATTTGCGAAGAATGCCGGGCGGAATGGACCAGTTCGTAGGTCCCGGCCCAAGCCGCCTGCTTTTCAAACGGAGCGGACGGACTTGCCTGCGTGTAGAGCTGAACTTCGGTTCCCAAACAGCCTGTGGCAATCACGCCCCCCGTGGGAAGAACCGCGTAATGCAGCACAGCTCCGGGAAAGGCCTTTGCCCACCGTTCGGTCCGACCCGTATCGGCCTCCACCCAATAGAGCCGATTCTGCGTGTCTTTGTACTTGCCTTCCACCGAGCCTCCGTCCACGGCGAAGAAAATATGTTTGCTGTCGGGCGCCCAATGGATGTCCTGTTCCATGGCCTCATTCTGGGTAACCCGGTGCGGAGCCATAGTTGGCGACGTGTTGGCCAGATCAACCGAGTAGATTTCAAATTCGTCTATTTTCTCGTCGCGCTCGGAGACCGACTCGGTCACGAATGCCAGCTGTCGGCCATCCGGGGCGATATCCATACCTTGGACGCGCCAGGGAGTATTGGCCAAAGCACGGGAACCGGGAGTAACATCCGGATTGGGGTCGGCGTCCTCGGACGCCTTCGTTCCTTCGGCGGCATGCCGCGAAATGGCCTCGCCAAGATCGAGACTGAACAGGGTATCGCCCCGTTCTGCCGCTCGATATTGCTTCACGTCCTTCCATTCCTTCCGGTAGGCGTCTTTCTGATCCTTGGTCCAGGGCTGGCGTGTCGAGAAATACAGTGTCTTCGCGTCCGGGGACCAGGCGAAGGCATGAATTTCCTCGTCCCCTTTGGTCAGTTGCAACGCCTCGCCGCCGACGGGAGAAATCAGGTAGAGCTGGGCGGCTTCCCCTTCTTCTTTAGAATCCTCATCCTCATCACTTTTCTGGGCGCCGGGAGTTTTCCGTTCCGAAAGAAACGCGATCCAGCGTCCATCCGGCGACCATTGCGGATTGCGATCGTAACCGGATTCGGTCAGCCGGATCAGTGTTTGCCCGCCATGGCCGTCGAGACGATCGAGCCATAGATCGCTGCGGAAGATCTTTTCATCCCAATCGGCGCGGTCGGTGGCAATCACCACTGCACTACCATCGGGAGAAACCTTCAGGGAGTCATAGCCGACATAGTTGAAAAACTCGTCGATCGTTAGCTTGGGTTTGTCGGCTGCCCGAAGGGCAGGGGAAATCAGACCTAGAACACAGGAGGTCAGGAGCAGTTTTTGCATAGTCATAAGTGGAATCAGAGATGCGCTGCTGGCGATTGGGATAGAGCCGATACTTAAACGTTCTTCTGCTTTTCAACATATTGTTTTTATCACCGCCAAGGGCGCGCCACCAACTGTGGATACGAAAGAACGGTTCGTCCACAGTGTGGGCAGACGCGATCTCAGGGTGCCAAACTCTCGCCCCAACCTGTACGAAGAAACGCCCTTGAGATGCTTGACCAGCCTGGGGATGCCAAACTGCGGGTCCACTTCTACGCGGCAATGAACCTGGTCGGGCATGATTTCCAAAGCCCGGATCTCCGCCCGATGTTTTGCTGCCACTTTTCGAAGCACCTGTTCGCAGCGTTTTGCAATCCGACCCACCAGCACGGCGCGCCTGTACTTGGGCGTCCAGACGCAATGGTACTTGTTGGAATACACAACGTTGTGGTTCGATTTGTATCCTTTCTAGTGCCATGTACTGATAATACTGCAAGCATTAATCTAATACGTGCGGAACTCCGTTTTGCTTCGCAAATACGCCCTATATCCCCAGCCCTGAAGAACGGGGCTTTACGGCGTTTTTCGGGTAAGCTCACGGTTAGACCCTCGAACCCCAAGGCGGAGTTCTTGAGACAGACGCTCGCGGATCTAGGGAGGCAAGCGAACATGCACGTAACCCGCCCCAATCTTGGCGCCATTGACCATCACCCTTGGCGCCGGAGTCGCAGCCGAACTGGAAGCCGCAAGGGCTTCGTTCGCCGGGCTGCACTCTTATTTCTGCTCACCTCACCATTGCTCGCGGTCGAGCCCCCTTCCCCGGCTGCCTATGGCGTGCGTATGGAAAACACCTGGATCCCGATGAAGGACGGTGTGCGCTTAGCGGTGACGCTATACGTCCCCGATGGACAAAAGCCGGGGGAACGATTTCCTGCCATCTTCGAGTATCTGCCCTACCGCAAAGACGACGCTTGGGCCGCCCGGGATTATGCGATTTACGCCTATTTCGCTCGCCGGGGCTATGTCTGTGGCCGCGTCGACATCCGCGGCTTCGGCACGAGTGAAGGCATCCCCCCAGAGCGAGAATATTCCGCGCAGGAACAGGACGATGCGACGGAAATCATCCGCTGGCTTGCCCACCAACCGTGGTCGAACGGCAGCGTTGGCATGATGGGAATGTCTTGGAGTGGATTTAACTCCTTGCAAATGGCCATGCGCCATCCCCCCGAGCTCAAGGCCATTCTTGCCTTAGCTGCCACCGCGGAATTATTTCATGATGATGTCCACTACATGGATGGCATGGCTCACGTCGACGAGTTTGAAGTTGGCATGGACATGGACGAGGGTATAACCGGCGCCCCGGACTATACCCTCGACGAGAAGGTGCTCGATCCACGCTTCAATGCGCCGCCTTGGTCGCTCCTCTACTTCCAGCACCAGCATGACGGCCCGTTCTGGCGCAGTCCGGTTCGGCCGTTAAGTGAAATTCAGGTTCCCAGCTTTCTCATCGGCGGCCTGCAAGATGGCTATCGCGATAGCATTCCCGCCATGCTCGAGCAGTCGAAAGCTCCTGTGAAGGCGATTATCGGGCCGTGGAATCATTCTTTCCCGGACGATGCCGATTTCGGTCCCGAAATCAACTGGCGGCGGGAGGCAGTCCGCTGGTGGGATTACTGGCTCAAGGGCCGGGACACCGGGGTGCTCCAAGATCCGCGGCTCGTAATCTACATGCAGCACTGGCACCCCCCGGACCCAAGCCTCGAGGCGGTACCGGGTGTCTGGCGCATCGAGAATGACTGGCCCCCCAAGGAGGCAAAGAACACAACATTTTTCCTGGAAAATAATCATGGGTTGGCCGAGGCGGCGAGTAAGCCCGCCATCCATCAACTCAAATATGTCCCCTCGATCGGTGTCGAGGCCGGCTTCTGGTGGGGAGAATTGCTGAGCGATGTGCGCCCGGTCGACGCCTTCAGCCTGGTCTACGACTCGGCGCCGCTCGAAGCCGATCTAGCTATTCTGGGAAGGCCGCGCGCCCTACTTCGCGCTGCCGCCACGGCGCGCCTGGCCGACTGGTTCTGCCGTCTCTCCGACGTAGCTCCCGATGGAAGCGTCACGCAGATTACGGGCGCCGGCATCAACGGAGCGCAACGCGACTCCATGACTGAGCCGCAAGATCTCGAGCCCAACAAGATGTATTCCATCGCAATCGAGATGCATTTGACCTCCTGGGTGTTTCCCAAGGGGCATCGCATTCGCGTCGCGGTCTCAAACGCCCTATGGCCGATGATTCTGCCGACTCCCTATGCCATGACCACCTCCTTGGAGCTGGGCGGTACGGAGGGATCTCGGCTCTTGCTTCCGGTCGTTCCTGTGAGTGGTACGCCTGCTCCTCCGTTCAACCCTCCGGAACCAGCCGAGCATCGCAGTGACATTCGCTCGCAAGGCGAGACCTGGCCCGGAACGTGGATGGCCACCCGCGATCAAGTCAACCACAAGGCGACGGTCGATTGGCGAGGAAAGTCGGAACAAGAATATCCCTGGGGCAAGGAAACCGATTACGAGAGTCTGACCTACGAGGCACAGGACGATCATCCCGACATCAGTTCGGTCCAGGGCGAGGCTAAGACCGTGTTTGAGTTAAAGGGCCGGGTGCT
>DATJVZ010000281.1:0-7925 GCA_035501575.1 Terriglobales bacterium
GCCAAGATCTCGGCCACGCACACTGAATTTGACAGCCACGTAGCGCGAGTTGGCTTCGCGGTAGATTTCCGAACCTCCGTCCACTTCGCTGATTTTGGTCAGTTGCGCGAGTGAAACCCGTTCCCCCGAAGGCGCCAACAATCGGACTCTCGCAATCGCCTCCTTCGTATCTCGATATTCTGGCAAGTAACGCAGGACGAGATCGTATCGTTGCTCACCGACGAGGACCTGAGTCAGAGCGTTGCCACCGATCGCCGTCTGAATGGCGTCTTGAACATCGGAGACGTTGATGCCGTAACGGGCGGCTTGATCGCGATCAACCGTAAAGTTCAGATTGGGCTGGCCGCGAACCCGAAAGACCCCGAGGTCCTCGACGCCCCGAATGGGGCGCATCACGGCAGCAATCGCATCGGCTGTGTCCTCTAGGGTTTTCAAATCGTCGCCATAAATCTTGACGGCGGATGCCCCCTTTACCCCGCTCACTGCCTCTTCCAGGTTGTCCGAGATCGGTTGCGAGAAGCCCCAAAAGACTCCGGGAATCTTTTCCAGTTCGCGGTCCATGGCTGCGATCAGACGTTCTTTGTCTTGATGAAACACAGGCCGCCACTTCTCTTTGGGCAGCAAGTCGACGAAAAATTCTGCGTTGAAATATCCGGTTGTATCAGTCCCATCATCCGGACGCCCGATTTGGTTAACGACCTGCGGGACCTCCGGAAACGAACAGAGGATTTGCCGTGCCCGATCCGCGACCTTCGCGCTCTCCGTTGGCCCGGTGCTCGGAGCCATGGTCCCACGTACCCAGATCGCTCCTTCGTCCAAATGGGGCAGGAATTCTGATCCAATGACTCCGCCGAAGGCCAGGTAAATTGCCAATAGGAATAAGCAAACAGCACTGCCAATCGTGATCCCGCGATGGCGGATAGCCCAACGAACGTCGAGGCGATAGCGGGTTGTCAGGTACCGCATGACCGGGTTATGCCACTCCTTGATGCCTCCTTGAAAGAAAAGACTGGCCAAGGCGGGTGCCACCAACATGGAAAACAGCAAAGCCCCGAGCAATGCGTAGGCTACCGTCCATGCCATGGGCTTGAATAATTTCCCCTCCACCCGCTGCAGGGTGAAAATCGGAAGATAGGCAGTGATGATGATGGCAATCGCGTAAAACACCGGTCGCTGAACCTCGTGAGCTGCGATACGGATTCGTTCGACGAGCGTAAGAGGAGCTTCCTCGGGGCGGTGTAGGTGGCGGACGATGTTTTCAATCATCACCACCGCCCCGTCCACAACCATACCGAAGTCCAAGGCCCCCAAGCTGAGCAGGTTCGCAGAAATGTGCCGGAGGCTCAGGCAGATGGAGGCAAAGAGCAAGGCGAATGGGATGGTCAAGGAAACGATGATCGCACCGCGAACATTCCCCAGGAAAATGAAGAGGATGATCACGACCAGGGCCATCCCTTCGGCGAGATTGTGCATTACCGTATGGGTTGTATAGTGCACTAGGTCATCCCGATCGAGGTAAGGGACGATCTTCACGCCCGGTGGCAGAATCTTGGTGTTGAGCCGATCGACCATCGCATGCAGCCCTTTCAACATGGTCGCGGTGTCCGCCCCTTTGCGGAGAAACACGATTCCCTCGACCACATCGTCGTCATCCTCGACTACGCCGTCGGCGCGGTGGATGGCCTTCCCAATCCGTCCTAGACGGATCTTGGGTCCCTGCTTAACCAGGGCGATGTCCTCTACCCGCAAGGGAGTGCCATTTTGCGCTCTCACTACCGTCTTCCTTATGTCATGGACATCGGTGACTAAGCCGACCTCGCGCACATTGATCTGCTGTGAGCCCTGCTCGATGAAACTGCCGCCGGCGTTGAAGTTGGAATTGGTGAGCTGCTGCTCGATTTGTGCCAGGCTCAGCCCGTACGAGACCAGCTGGTCTGGGTCCAGGCGCACCTGATATTCCCGGGTGATGCCGCCGAACGATGAATCGTCGACCACATCCGGTACGGATTTAATGTATTTGGCGACCACCCAATCTTGCAGCGACTTCAGCTCCATCAAGTCGACAGAAGGGTTGGTACTTTCCAGGGTGTACCAATAGACCGAGCCAATCGGACTGAAATCGGGGCCGATCCCCCCGCTGGCGCCCATCGGGAGTGTGACCTGCGACAAACGCTCTAGCGTCTTTTGGCGATCCCAATCGTTATCCGAGTCGTCATCGAAAATCAGGTTCACCACCGACAATCCGGCGAGCGAGGCGGAGCGTACGTGCTGGAGGTGCGGAATGCCGTTCACGTGGATCTCGAGGGGAATCGTAACCTGTTGCTCGACCTCTTCGGCAGCTCGCCCCGGCCATTGCGTAATAATCTGCACCCAGGTGTTCGCCACATCCGGATAAGCTTCGACCGGCAAGTTGTGAAAGGCAATCATGCCCCAAACGAAGATGAGGATTGACGCACTAAGGACGACAAAGCGGTTGTTGAGAGCGAAATCGACGAATGCGCGGATCATTGCTGCTCCACCGAGTTCTGGAATTCTAGGGCATTGGCTAGAACCTGGTCCCCCGGCGTGATTCCGGAAATGACCTCTTGCATGTTGTTCGGCAGCATGTCGCCGCCTACCACGGTGGTCCGTCGAAACTGACTATTCTCGAGCGGAACGTAGACCCAGTCGCGGTCGTGCAGGTGCAAGATGGCAGTGGCCGGAACGACCGCCCGCTTCTGTTTTTGCCGACCATAAAAGGTGGCCGTTACAAACATGCCAGGACGCATGAGCCCCGGGTTACGCACTTCAATGCGCACCTTCGCCGTGCGAATGTTAGGGTCCAGAATCGGACCAATGTTGCCAATGGTTCCGGAGAGGAGTTGGTCAGGATAAGCATTCAAACGAATATCGGCTTTGTCTCCAAGCCGCACGTCCACCAGGTCGTTTTCGTACACGTCGCAAAGTACCCACACGTAGCTGAGATCAGCGATCGTAAATGGATTCGGGGAGCCCAATCCGGGGACTCCCGCGGCATTGGTAACTTGTTGATCCGTAATCACGCCCGAGATCGGGGCACGAATTTCCACAATGCCAGTCGGCCGATCGAGGGTGGGATTCCCCAGCACCCGGAGCTTTTCGGCCGAGGTCTCGACGTCTACCTTGGTTTTGTCTTCGGTGTCTTGGGCAACCTGCAGGTCGTTCAAGGCGATGGCGCCTTTGTCGTAAAGCAGCTTGGCACGCTCGAGCTGCGTATGTGCCAACTGTTCATCGGTGACCGCTTTTCGGTAGTCGGAAAAGGCACCGGAGATGTCTGCGCTCTGCACTTTGAGCAATACTTGGCCCTTGTTCACCGTGTCACCTAAGCGCGCATCGATCTCTACAACACGGCCGGTGGCGATCGAAATGACGGGAACGGCTCGCGAAATATCGGGAGTGACGACGCCGGTGACTCTCAACTGCGGCGTGGCGAGGTATTGTGCTACCTCGACCAACTGAAAGCGCCCGGGATTGTCTACCTTAAATACATTGCGATCCTCAACCCGCTCCACCTTGAGAGGCGGAGGTGCTTCGGCTTGGGGATCGCTCTTTTTCTCGCAGCCCGTCGACCACAAGCCGAAGAGTAAAGGTATGGACAAGGCCACGAAATCCCTGCGGTTCATTGGATCACCTCGCGTCCTACAGCAAGATTCAGTTGGCTGGCTGCATTCAGGTAGGCGGCGACGAGGTTCAAATAATTGACCTGGACCGCCCGGTAGTCAGCCTGCGCATTGAGAAAATCTAAAAGGGAAGCGGCGCCGTGCTGATAGGAGAATGAAATGGTGTCTCGCACGCTCACCGCCTCCGCCAGGTATTGGTCCTTATAAGGCTGAAGAAGGATCACGGCACTATTGACTGTGGCGTAGGCGGAGTCAACGTCGTTGAAGACCTGAGCCCGGGCTGCCGCGGCCAGTCGGTCGTTGCGATCGATGTCCAGCTGAGTGCGGCGCTTTTCCCCTTGATTACGATCAAAAATCCGCAGCGGAATACTCACACTGAAACCGAAGTACTGATCGATAGGTGGGTTGCGGCCTACATCGAAGCCGAGGATCGGATCGGTCGATCCGTCGGCCCGAGCGAGTTGATAATCGGTCTTTGCTTTGTCGACAGATTGCAACGCCGCCCTAAGATCTGGACGTGTATCGAGAGCCGCTTGACGAACCTCCTCGAGAGGCGGCATTTTTTCAGCGAAATCGAACGGCCCGATTACATCGAACTGCTCGACCGGGGTAGTTCGATCATTCAAGAGCATGAGCAACTGAATCTTGGCGATGCGCAAATTCACATCGGCGGTCTGTAAGTCGGTTAAGTACTGAACCCTCTGCAACTCCAGGCGTTTCAGATCCACTTCAGCGATAGCGCCGGCTTTGTAGCGCTCGCGATTCACGTCCAGTACATGGTCGTAATAGGCCAGGTTTTCTCGGGCAAGATTCAAGATGGCCTTCTCTTGGAGAGTTTCCACGAAGGCTCCCCGGAGGGAAAACAATAGATTTCGCTCCAGGTCAGCCTGCCCGGAGGTTACGACGGCGGTTCCTTTTTGGGCGCTCTCCAGGCGTAGGCCGCGCTTGTGCTGGCGCTCCCACAAGTAGTTCACGGTGCCGGCAGCTAGGAAATACGCAAAAGGCCCGTGCGGCGCTCCGTCGCTGAAGGGATCGATCTGATCGGTGAGAATGGTCAGGGTGGGATTCGGCCGCAGATTCGCCGTGATCTCCTGCGCCCGCGATTCATCGATGCCGATTTGCCCTGCTCGCAGAGTGGGATTCGCGGCCTCAAACTTGTCACGAACTTCCTGCCACGTCAGTGCCTTTTGGGCGAACCCCGGTCTCGCAGAGACGATGACTACCAACAGCCCAAGGCACAACCGTCTGACGATCCGTTCCATGAATCCTCCTTGCCCAATCCCACCCAACCCGGCAAAAATACCGGCATGCTCGCCGTTCGGGACTGGCCGCGAAATCTTGTCACTACTGAATAGCGAAGGCTGATGAAATTCAGTCGGCATGGACCAAGAAGCGAATGTGCCCTGTCGAACGCAAAATACTCTAACGCCTCTCTCCGGGACTCATGTGAATAGAATGTTAAAGCTCCAACGGCAAGCTTTTCGGAGCTACCGTGGGTTCAACTCAGATGCAAGCGGGCGACTGCCTAGGTCCCCGGTATTGATCGAGACTCCATACGGGGTGCACGCAACAAAGATACGGATTTTCGTAACCTTTCCCTCCCGCGTAAGACACGTGTCCGGATAACGTGGCCGTAAGGCTTGGGACGCCACAGAAAACAGTCTCGAGCGAAATCGGTTGGGAGAAGTGAATCGGGCGGTTCAGCTTTCGCACAAATTGGCTCGCTCATGATCGAATCGGATACCGTGCGGAGCGAACGGAAGGCAGCCCACAACAGCCTTACTACGTCCTCGAAAACGCTTGTCCCAGCGCGGGGAAACCCTCGAACCCGGAGGCTTTCGTGTAAATTCGAAGTCCCACTGTCCCGGTCGAGTTTCCTGGTAGAAAACCGAACCCGAGTCTTATATCATATCCCCCTAGGATATAGGCAAGGAAAAAATGTCACATCTGGATAAAGAGAAACAAAAGCTCGTTGCTCGCATAAGGCGAATCCGCGGCCAGGTCGATTCCATCGAGCGTTCGCTAACCAACGGGGATGACTGCGCTGACCTGCTGATGCTCCTCGCTGCCGTGCGCGGCGGAGTCAACAGCCTTATGGCAGAGGTGCTCGAAGACCACATCCGCTTACACATGATGGGAGACGAAAAGAATACGATACCCTCCGCGGAGCTGGCGGAAGATCTGATTGGCTTGGTACGCGCCTACCTCAAGTAGAAGGCCGACTCCCGCCGGCCTTTAGGGGAGATTTAGCCAGGCGTGACTAGAATTGCAACTGCTTCAGGTAATTGAAGCTCGTACGAATGCTGTCGAATGGGGCCTTAGGGTTGTCATGCTCGACGAAGTAATACTTGATGCCGGCCTCGTCCGATTGCGCAAAGATCGCTTTCCAGTCGATGATTCCACTGCCCACCTCGGTCATTCCGGGTAGGGAGTCGCCAAAATCCTGGCCACCGGATTCTTTTCTCTTGGGGATTCGCTTCACATCTTTGACATGCACCAGGGGGAAACGTCCGGGATAGCGCCGGAAGTAATCGAGTGGGTCTCCGCCGCCCACCTCGATCCAGCACAGGTCCATCTCCATCTTGACCAGGTTGGGGTCGCACTCCTCGAGCAAGGAATCGTAAGGGCGCTTGCCATTTACGGGATAGAACTCAAACCAGTGGTTGTGATAGCCGAATTGAATGCCGGCTTTCTTGCTTACCTCCCCAGCCCGGTTGAAAGTTTCCGCCGCACGCTTCCATCCATCGGGCTGGTTGCGAACTTCCTCTGGGATCCAGGGACAAATGATGTAGCTTTGACCAATGATCTTAGAGGTTTCGATCTCTTTCGGCCACTTCTCGCCAAGCACTTCGTAATCGACATGTGTGGAGGGCGAAATGAGACCGTTGCGATCGAGCTGCGAACGGATGTCTTTGGGCGAACGGCCGAAGTAGCCGGCGAATTCGACCTCCGTGTAGCCGATGGCGGCCACCCGGGCGAGTGTACCTTCGAAATCTCGCTGCATAGCGTCACGCACGGTATAGAGCTGTAGGCCGATCTTTTCGATCTTGTGCTCCGCGGCCGCCCAACTGAAACGGCGGGCGAGGAGCGTGGTCGCGGTGACAGTCCATAGAAAGCTGCGGCGGTCTAGCATGATTGTGGCCTCCGAATACAAACTGTCCCCTACTATAATTTAAGGGAACCGTTCAGCACCGCTGATCATCGATAGCATTTGCCACATCACCGATTGCGAGCCTTCCGCTCTCCACCGAGATTCCTTAACACAGTATCGGCGGCTGTAACCCCTCGATACTGAGCTTCTTCAAATATCGAGAAGCCGCTGAGGTCCGAATTTGCGAACACAATGCGCCCGTTGGACTCTCTTAGCCGGCGACGTTCCGGGGAGAAAACCGCCCCAACTTGGGGACGAGCCATGGCATGCCCCATGCGCATAATGTCGATGCGAGAGACGCAACTACGAATATCCCCATGCACGCGCTCGAGGTCCCGCAGAATAGCTTCCTTCCAGTAATTCCAATCGTTATTCAGCAGGAGTTGGCGGTTCTCGGAAGCAGACCCTTCGGCGAGCGCCCAATAGAAAGTCCACACTGTGCGGTCGATGTGCGTGCGCAGACTCTGGTGGGTCGCATCCACGTAGCCAAGAGTCGGGGACTCCATGAATACACTGTCCCAGGTCGGATCGCCGCCGTAAGCCGCCGGAAGGCGTTCCAGGGTAAGGTTCGCGGTTAACCAAGGCGAGTACTCGAAGTCTCGTAACGCACCCATACCTTCGATCAGGTAGGGCGCTAAGAACGTGGGCGCGGCAAAGATCACAAACTCCGCTTGGTATTCGGTATCCCCCGCGAAGACATGGATCGTTCTCCCTGGTTGCGAAATCCTGTGTACCATCTGACCGGTACGACAAAATCCGCCTACGCGCTCCAGCAGCCGGCGTACGATCCATCCGTTCCCCTCCGGCCAGGTAAGTGGACCTTTTTCTTCCGGCTCGCGCGACGCGAAGTATTGGATACCGGCCCAGGCTGAAGTGTGATCGGTGGTAGCCCCGTAATCATCGCGGCAACAGTAGTTCATGTACCAGTTCAGAATCCGCGAGTCCATGCCCTGAGCGCGAAGCCAGTCAGAGAAAGAAATTCGGTCGAGATCCGCATTCCTTTCCGAAAGGCCGATTTCCATGGGCACGGTAAAGCTACCGGTTGCGCGGAATCGATGGATCTCCTCTTCCAGCCGACGGAATTGATCTCGATCCTTTTCAGTCAGTCCTATCGCAGGTTCTATGCCTTCCTGCCA
>DATJVZ010000282.1:0-17207 GCA_035501575.1 Terriglobales bacterium
GCCGGATATTCTTCTGTAACTTATGTCAACCCTGGTTGAATGCGTTCCCAATTTCTCCGAAGGCCGCGACAAAGTCAAAGTAGACGCCATCGTCGAAGCCCTCAAGGGCAATGGCGTGTATCTGCTCGACCGGGAAATGGACTCCGACCATAACCGGTCGGTCATTACCATTGTGGGCGAACGGGAAGCAGTCGAGGAGGCGGCCATCCGGGGCGTAGGCAAAGCGGCGGAGCTCATCGACCTCAACCGTCATCAGGGGGCCCATCCGCGCATGGGCGCCGCCGACGTCGTGCCCTTCATTCCGATTGAGGGCATCGATCTCGAGGATTGCGTGGCCATGGCGCGCCATGTGGGTGGGGAAATCTGGAAGCGATATCAGATTCCGGTGTACCTGTACGAAGCCGCTGCTACGACCCCCGAGCGGCAGAACCTGGAGAACATCCGCCGCGGACAGTTCGAGGGCCTGCGCGCGCAGATTGCGACCAACCCGGCGCGCAAACCCGATTTCGGGGAACCGCGCTTGCACCCCACGGCGGGTGCCACGGTCGTGGGAGCGCGGAAGTTTCTCATCGCCTACAACGTCTTTCTGAATACGCCCGATGTTGAAATCGCCAAGAAAGTCGCCAAGGCGGTGCGCTTTTCCAGCGGTGGGATGCGATTTGTGAAGGCAGCCGGCTTTCTGGTTCGCGGTCTGGCCCAGGTCTCCATGAACCTGACCGACTTTGAGCAGACGCCAATTCATCGGGTCTTCGCCCTGGTAAAGCGGGAGGCGGCGCGCTACGGAGTAATGCCGGTTAGCAGCGAGATCGTGGGACTAATCCCCAAGAAAGCCTTGGAGCAGGCCGCGGAGTGGTTCTTACAAGTTGAAAACTTTGATTCTTCCCTCATCCTCGAGAATCGCCTGGCTGCCGTGATGGGCGGTAAGATGGCAGTCGGGGGGTTGCTGGCGGGGATTGAGCCCTTTATCGAGCAGCTGGCGGCGCCGACGCCGGCTCCCGGAGGGGGAAGCGCCTCGGCCGCCAGCGCCGCCATGGCGGCTGCATTGGCCACGATGGTGGCTTCGCGGTCGCGGGGGAGAAAGGCTTATGTCGCCTATGAGCGAGAGCTGAGCGAAGCCATCGCCCGGCTGGCCGAAATGCGCGAGGAATTGAAGGCCGCCATCGATCGAGACGCCGAATCCTTTGACGCGGTCCTGAAGGCGTACAAGCAGGCGAAGGAGGCCTCGAACGGCGATCAGATCATCGCCGCTGCCCTGGTGCAGGCGACCAGCGTGCCCTTGGGCGTGGCGGAGAAGGCGAGGGAAGTGGCCGACATCGCCGAGAAGCTGGGTCCCATTACTAATCCCAACATGAAATCCGATCTGATGACGGCGGTGGCACTGGCGGAAGCGGCGATCACGGGCGCGCTGGCCAATGTAGACATCAATCTGGAATCCCTGAAGGACGCAGCCTTCGTGTCGGAAGTGCGGAAGCGGGCAAGTCTGGTGCGGGTTTGATGGTCCCCGGAGCCGCGGCCCGCAGGGTGATTGCACTTCGGTTTTCCGCGGCCCGGGTGGGTTCGCATACAATTAGAAGCAATACAGCAGGAACGATGGGGTCTGCATCCAAGTACCTAATAGCCAGTTCAGAGGCGGTTTTATGAAACCACGGAAGTGTGTCTTGTCCGCTCTATTGCTCTCACTCTCTTGCGCCTGGGCCGCGCCTATCCCCAGTTCGGCGCGAACCGCCATTCCCGCGGAGGCGCAGCAGATCATCACCGTAGACTATCGGACACTCAAGAATTCGAGTACGGCGATGGCTCTCAAACAGCAAGTGTTGCCGCCGAGCGTCAAAACGTTCGAGGACCAGCTCAGGAGCGTCGGAATCAACCCCGACAAAGACGTCGATGAGCTCACATTTGCCTCCTATCGCAGCGCCACGCAGGGTACCAAGGTTGTGGGAGCGGCGCAGGGATCCTTCTCGAGCAAGATCGTGCTCAAAAAGATGCGCCTGAATAAGGTGAAAGCGCTCAAGTACCACGATACCGATATCTACCCGATGTCGGGCGGCATGGACATGACCTTCCTCGATGACAACGTTTTGCTGTTTGGCGACGCCGACGCCTTGAAGGGTGCACTCGACGCCCGCGATGGCTACAGCAGCAGCCTGGACTCGAACAGCCAGGTAGCAGACCTCATCGGACCGGTCGAGACCGGCACGGTGTGGAGCGTCCTCGATCAGCAGGGAACCCAAAATATGCTGTTATCGGCGCTCGGCGATGCCGGTAAGCTCGCCGATTTCGATACGGTCAAGAAGCGGGTGCTGGGCTCGCGCTATACCATGAGCTTCCAAAACGGAGTGACCTTCGACCTGGAGATCGTGACCTCCGACTCTATAACAGCGGCTACGCTTTCGTCGCTGGTGAAGGCAGGAGTTTTGTATCGAAAAATGACGGCTACTCCGATCGAGAAAGCGGCACTCGAGAATGTTGCCGTGACCTCCGACAGCTCTGACTTGCAAATGCATTTCAAGGCGGATGACAAACAGTTCCAATCGCTGTTGCATTCGGATCTGTTCGCCGCGGTATCGAGGTAAAGGGGCGCAGTTGAGCTAGTTCTAAAGGAGAGGCGGGGACTCTCGAACATTTTCCCCATCCTAGTTTGACCAATAGCTGCATGTGGTGCGACGCCCACGGCCTTCATATAGAATCAACCCTGGGATCGAGAATTCGATCGGCGCTCGGATGAGCTTGGAGCAGTCGTATCCTTCCCGGCATTTCCCGAAATCGCAAGGACCATGCCCGAACCAAGGGAGGGGTCTTGTCTAGGAGAACGTGATGGCGAAAATTGCAAAAACCGCGGATCGCAAGAAAGTAATGGACACAAGCAAGAGTACAGACTGCCCGAAATGCGGAAAGCCCACCCGCATTGTAAAGCGAGTCAAAGATCGCGAGCGCGGAGTCCCGGGGGGAATCTTTATTTCCTGCTCCGTCTGCGAATTTTACGAAAAGCTTTAACTACATAGGGATTAATCACTTCTGTGGCTGCGGTTCTGCCGGTATTGAGCAGCACCCTTCCGAACCCGGATCAGGCATGTTATCGGCGACGATGTTGAGCACGTGTTGCAGCGTCCGGGGCAACGATACAAGCGGCGTATTCCGGTTGAATTGGGAGCGTCCTTCCTGCCCCTGACAAACGATCTTGGTCGAGGAACCGCGTCCCTCACCGGCAGATCGGTGGGCATCGCCTCGTTCACGACTGGTAGAAGTGGTTTCGCCGCGAACGAGCCCATTCGGCCCAGCGCATTTGCCACAGCCATAGATTTCTAGGTTTCTTTCTTCGTGTCCCATCGAGGATCGGCGCGAAGACCGCGGGCTGCAGGATATTTTCGCGAATACGCTGCGGCTCGATGCCGTTGCTTCCGGCAGGCTGGGGAGGGCTAGCCGGCCGTTGGCAGACGGGTTTCTGGCGACGGGGAACTGATCTCGGCGAGGATCGCGCGTGCCTCCGCACCCGGGTCTCGAGCCTCGGTGATGGGCCGACCGACTACGATATGGGTCGCGCCGGCGGCGATCGCTTCGGCCGGCGTAACCACTCTCGCCTGATCGCCCGCTGCGCTGCCGGCCGGGCGGACTCCCGGGGTCACAATCGCAAAGTCACCGGGAAGCTTAGCGCGCAAGAGGGAAGCTTCTCGGGCAGCTGCGACTACACCGCTACATCCGTTTGCCAGGGCAAGTGCTGCTAAGCGCAACACCTGATCTTCGACCTCGTCCACGACACCAAGCTGGTAAAGGTCATGGTCGGTAAGGCTGGTGAGCACGGTGACACCTAGGACGATTAAGCCAGGTTGGGCCGACGCGGCAGCGGCGGCGGCTCGCAGCATTTTGCCTCCGCCGGCGGCGTGTACCGTTAGCATCGACACACCCAGCCGTGCTGCCTCAGCCACGGCTGCGGCAACCGTGTTGGGAATGTCATGATATTTGAGATCGAGGAAGACCCGGCGTCCGGCAGCCACCAAATCGCGAACTACTTGCGGGCCTTCGGCGGTGTAAAGCTGCATCCCGACCTTATAGCAGAAGGCAGAGTCAGCGACGGCTGCAACGATGTTTTGCGCTTGGGTTGCCGACGATACGTCGAGGGCGACGATCAGTCTGGGGCACCGATTATGCATCGTTCGCGCTCGAGAGAACGTTTCTCTCAGCTAGTATGCCGAATGTAACATCGCGATCTCATCCGGCTCAGTTTCCGTGGTAATGAGCTCAAGGCGGACTTGTTGCAAGCCTTGACCCTTGAACTGCAGGATTTCGGCAGCGCGGCGAGAGAGGTCAATAATCCGGCCCTCGACCACTGGTCCTCGATCATTGATCCGCACGTACGTCCTCCGGCCATTTTGCAGGTTGGTCACCCGCACTAAACTGCCAAGAGGCAAGGTTGGGTGAGCCGCCGTCAGATCGTCCATGTTGAAGGGTTCTCCGCTAGCGGTAAGACGACCCTCAAAGTAACTGCCGTACCAGGAAGCCGTTCCAACCTGATAGGGCTGATACTTGGTTTTGTGCTGAGCATGTGGAGATCGCACTACTTGCATCTCCTTCGAGCTAGGTTTACTTGGACGCTGAGCTGCTCCTACACCGACTACCACTAGGACGCTCACCAGTCCGCGAGCCATTCGCTCTTTCATTCAGCCACCTCCAGAAGAGAAAGCCAAAACCACACTTCAAACTAAGAGCCATGTCTAGTCGGCCAATCCTAAAACCGACCAAATACTCTGTCAATGCCAAAAAGTAACCTGCAAGTTATCGAATATCGCACGTAACTTACTGTGCAGCTTGGGAGATAATGCTTTTTCAGCTTTTCTTGCAACTACTTGCATGGTTATCAACTAGTAAATACCCATTTCACTCAACGTGGGTAAGATTTTCTCAGCCAATGTTTTCATTAGGTTAGGATGATATCCGTGTCACCCGTGTAGCAGCCAGCGTGCTGCGGAAGGGTTTCGAATATGTCGTTTTGCCCTCCTGTTGTTCTCACCATCGCCGGCTTTGATCCGTCCTCAGGCGCGGGAGTTACGGCTGACATCAAGACGATCGCCGCCCACGGATGTTACGGGGTCAGTTGCATCACGGCGCTTACTGTCCAATCGACCGCCGGAGTTCGTCGTGTTGAGCCTATCTCAGCTGAACTGGTGACAGAAACTTTGGATGAGCTTGTCTCCGATGTGCCGATTGCCGCGATACACATCGGGATGCTGGGAGCAGGACAAGTCGTCTGGGCGGTAGCCAAATTCCTCGAACAACAAGCGACCAGAAATGTTGTGCTTGACCCGATCCTCAAGAGTTCTTCCGGAGCCGACCTGCTCGATCGAGATGGTGCCCGCCTGCTGCGAGAAAAACTGATCCCGCTTGCTAGCATTGTGACTCCCAACCTGGACGAGGCCTCCGCCCTGACCGGTCTTGCCGTCGAAAATCTGGAGCAGATGCGGGCGGCAGCCCGCAAGCTCCATGACATGGGCTCTCCCGCCGTGGTTATCACCGGTGGCCACTTGCAGCAAGCGATTGACCTGTTGAGTTTCACGAGCGAGCGCGGAATCGACCAGGAGGTTTTTAAATCTGCGCGCTTGCGGTCGAACTCCACTCATGGCACGGGCTGTGCCTTTGCCAGTTCGCTGGCGTGCCATTTGGCCCTCGCACGAGGATTGCCCGACAGCGTTCTGCTCGCCAAAGCATACGTGGCGGCGTCGATCAGTAATGCGCACCCCTTAGGGCGCGGCACCGGTCCGATTCATCACCTCTATCGCATGCAGCAAAAGAGGCGGGAGGTAGTGAGGGATCCGGAAGTGGTCGGCTGAGGCCGTACGCCGGCGAAGCTTCGAAAGCGTCGTTGGTCTCCCACGGAGTTCGTATAGGATATTTTCTGGACGCCACTCATGAGCACCCAGAAAGGCCACGGCCACGATACGCGGTACGTACGCATGCAGAGAAATTTCTGCTTTGCCTGCGGCAGGGATAACCCCGAAGGCATGCGCTTGCGGTTCGCTTACGATCAGAAGCGGGCCCGATTCGTTTGCCGTTTTCGGTTGGGCAAGCGCTATACCGGGCCGCCGGGGCACGCCCATGGCGGCATCATCGCCACTGTTCTTGACGAGGCGATGGGAAAAGTCAATAAGCTCAGGCACGTCATCGCGCTGACCTCCACCATCACCGTGGATTATCGGAAGCCGGTGCCGCTCCACCAGCCTCTGCGCGTCGAGTCGCGGGAGCTTCGGGTTCGGGGACGCTATCACACCAACGCCGCCGAGATCCTGGACGCGAAAGGTCAGATTCTGGCGCACAGCCAAGGCGTATTCGTGGCCATCGATCCGGAGCGCAGGTTTGCCAAGTTCGTCAATCGCTAGCATGGGGTGGCGCCGTTAGTGCCGGGCGGGCGAAACCCGCCAAAACAGGGACTGGCAGGCCGCGGTTCCGACAGCCCGAACTCAAGATCGAGCTCGCAGGCATTGGTTGAGCGCTTGGGCAAGCCGCTCGACGCCACGCTTCAGTTCGCGGCCGTCCACGGCAGCAAAACCTAGCACCAGACCGTTTCTGTAGCTCCGGCCATAGGCGTAGCGGTTCAGAGGCACGACCTCAATCCCTTGTTCGGCGGCGGCTCGGGCAGCCCGCTCGGCTGAAATTCCCTGCTGCAACCACCCCACGGTTCGCAACCCCGCTTCTACGTTCGGGACATCGAGCAATCCGGCGAGCCGTTCCTTAGCGGCCTCGACCAGCACCGCCAAGCGTTCGGCATAGAGCTCGCGCATGCGGCGAACATGCCGGGCAAAATGTCCTTCGCGGAGGAAGTCGCAGAGAATCGCCTGGTCAATGAGCGGCGGGTGATGCGTGCTTACGGACCCGGCTGCCGCGAAGATCTCGACCATGTCGGCGGGGACCACCAGATAGCCAAGTCGCAAGGCAGGGAACAGGGCGTCGGTGAAACTGCCGGCAAAGATCACCACTCCTGCCCGGTCCAGGCCTTCGAGCGCCGGGATCGGCCGGCCGCGATAACGGTATTCGCTGTCATAGTCATCCTCAAAGACGAAGCTTCGCGATCGGCGCGCCCACTCGAGCAGAGATAACCGCCGCCGTAAGCTCATGGTCACGCCCAGAGGAAATTGATTGGCCGGAGTGAGGTACACGAGGCGAGGGTTCGGCCATCGTCGCCGTCCGGCCTCGAGGTCCAATCCTTCGGCGTCGACCGGCACTGGACAGATCCGGGCGCCTACGGCGCGAAAGGTGGAGACCGCGCCCGGGTATCCCGGTACTTCCATCCATACCGGATCTCCCGGATCGAGCAAGAGATGAGCCGTGCGATCCAGGGCCTCTTGCACGCCGGAGATAATCAGCACCTGATCGGCCGAGCAGCGCACGCCACGCGAGGTGTTCAGATAATCCGCGACGGCTTGGCGCAGCGGCCGATACCCGAGTGCCTCGCCTCCGGCGAGCAGATTGGCCGAGACCCGCCGCAACCGCCGGGCGGCTACTTGCGCCCATAAGCCCATGGGGAACCGATCGAGCGCGGGCTGGCCGGCGCGAAAGGCCCGCGCCGTCCGAGACTCGGCCCCCGGCAGAGGACGTAATCGGCGGGCGTAGGAGGAAAGCGGAAGCTTCGACCGTCGCGGTTTGGCAATCGGATTGGTCGGGGGCGCCTGCAGCAGCTCTTCGGGGAGGGTCTGGCTGACGTAGGTTCCCGATCCGATCTTGCCCTCCACGTACCCTTCCGACCGCAGCTGCTCAAAGGCGGCAACCAGGGTCGGACGGGAGAGTCCGTATTCGGCTGCCAGTTCGCGGGTGGCCGGCAGTCGTCCCCCGGGACGCAGACGCCCGGCGAGAATCGCCGCGCGCAGCTCCTCGTAAAACCAGCGATACAAGGGTGTGCCGGCGCGTGGTTCGTGCAGGTTCAACGGCAGCGTGCTCGGTCGCTTGGCCATAGGCTGGCTTTCCGATACCGGCTTTGCGCAGACTTCTCGTGGAGCCGGCCCGCGCCGGGGCGCCCTGCAGCTCACAAGTGGTATGTACAGAATACAGCAAAATGGACATATGCGGCTATCCACTTTTGCGCTAGAGTATTCAGAGTTCCGCAGAGGAGAGGACTTATGTCAGAGAATCGTGGGAATTCGACCAGCCTTCGTCTCAAGACTGGCCTGGCAGAAATGCTCAAAGGCGGGGTGATTATGGACGTCACCAACGCCGAACAAGCCGAGATTGCGGAGAAGGCGGGAGCTGTCGCGGTGATGGCGCTCGAGCGCGTGCCCGCCCAGATTCGAGCCGAGGGCGGGGTTGCCCGCATGGCTTCGCCCAAGAAGATTCGCGAGATCATGGCCGCGGTTTCCATTCCGGTGATGGCCAAGTGCCGTATCGGCCACTTTGCCGAGGCGCAGATTCTCGAAGAATTGGGCGTCGACTACATCGACGAGTCCGAAGTGCTGACTCCCGCCGACGAGGCGTATCACGTCGACAAGCATGCCTTTAACGTTCCCTTTGTTTGCGGGGCCCGCAACTTGGGCGAGGCGCTGCGGCGAATCGGCGAAGGTGCCGCCATGATCCGGACCAAAGGGGAGGCCGGTACCGGGGACGTGGTGCACGCGGTAAAGCACATCCGGCAAATCGTCGAAGAGATGCGAATTCTGACCGTGCTCAGGGACGACGAACTGTACGGCAAGGCCAAAGAACTCCAGGCTCCCTACGAGCTGGTCAAGCTGGTGGCCAGGGATGGAAAACTACCGGTGCCGAACTTCTCGGCGGGGGGGATTGCCACTCCGGCCGACGCCTCGCTGGTCATGCAACTGGGCGCCGAGGCAGTGTTCGTCGGCTCGGGAATCTTTATGAAGGATTCGGTCCATTTTGCCGATCCCGGGGAAGCGGCGAAGCGGGCCCGCGCCATCGTGCAGGCGGCCACCCACTACAACGATCCGAAAGTGTTACTGGAGGTCAGTGAGAATCTCACCGGGGCGATGAAAGGCCTGGCCGTGGCCGCACTCGAAGAAGCGCAGATGCTGCAAACCCGAGGGTGGTGAAGGAAACCGCGGCCTGCGGCTCCAGCCCGCAGAAGACGGTGCCCCCGAAGACGAACGGGAGTGCCTGCTTTCCCGGTAAGGTAGGTGGGAAGGAAAGACGACTGCCATGAAAATCGGAGTTTTGGCGCTGCAGGGCGATTTTGAGGCCCATCGCAAGCGACTCGAAGAACTAGGCACGGAAGTTGTGCTGGTGAAAAACCCGGAACAACTCGAGGGAATCGACGGTCTGGTGATCCCGGGTGGGGAATCCAGCACCTTTCTCAAGCTGCTCGGTGACCATGGATTCGAGAAGCTAAAGCAGTTTTCCCGCGAGAAGCCCACATTTGGAACTTGCGCCGGCGCGATTCTGTTGGCCAATGAGATCGAAAACCCGAAACAAACGGGGTTGGGTGCGCTCGACATTCGCATTCGCCGCAATGCCTACGGTCGCCAGATCGATAGCTCCATTCGCCAAGGCCGGTTCGGCTCTTCTCCCCTTGAAATGGTTTTCATCCGTGCCCCCAAGATCGAACGCATCGGTCCTGAAGTTGAAGTGCTCGCCACCGAGGGCAGCGACCCGGTCGTTGTGCGCCAAGGAAGGGCCATGGCGGCGACCTTCCACCCCGAGCTGTCCGCCGACAAACGGGTGCACCAGGTGTTCCTTAGTCTGGTGGAGGAGTTGGGGGAGAGCGACGACGCGGTGGCCGAATGATCCGAAGGCGCTCTCGCCGCGGGCCGGGAATCAGAACGCTCCTCCCACGCCTCAGTTTGCGAACCCGCTAGTCAAAGGTGGCCAGAGTCCACCTCTTGCTTAGCTACACGCCTCTTCGTGGATGGAAACAGCCTTGTGCCGACAATCGGCATCCCTTTTCGTCGTAGGATGAAGTGAAGTCTTCGAACTTTCCTCGAACCGGAGTCCTTCATGCGGGTGGCGGCGATCTACGACATTCACGCCAATCTTCCCGCACTCGAGGCCGTGCTCGGCGATATTCATCAAGCGAAAGTGGATCAGATCGTAGTGGGAGGCGATGTTCTGCCCGGCCCTATGCCGCGTGAGACTTTAGAGTGTCTACTCGCGCTTACGAGTCCAGTGCAATTCATCTACGGCAACGGGGAGCGCGCCGTCCTTGACCTAAGGGCGGGCCGGGATCCGGTCACACTTCCCGCGCAATACCGAGGGATTGTGCGGTGGAGCGCCGAGCAGCTGGATGGCGAACACGAGCGCGTGCTGGGCGGTTGGCCGAAGACCCTCCATGCGGCCATTGACGGCTTGGGCGAGGCCCTGTTCTGCCATGCAACCCCGCGCAACGAAAACGAGATTTTTACGCGCCAAACCGCGGAAGCCCGGCTTGTGCCCGTCCTGGCAGGACTCCACGTGCCCCTGGTGATCTGTGGTCATACCCACATGCAGTTTGAGCGAACCATCGGTAAGGTTCGCGTGGTGAACGCCGGCAGTGTCGGAATGCCGTTCGGTGAGCCGGGGGCTTATTGGCTCCTGCTGGGTCCCGAGGTTGAACTTAGGCGCACCGCGTACGCTCTCGCGCGGGCGGCGAGCCGCATCCGCGCTACAAAATATCCGCAAGCGGAAGAATTTGCCGCGCGTAACGTACTCGAACCGCCAAGCGAGGCGCAAATGCTCGAATTATTTGCTCGCGCAGAATTGCAATGAGAGCCATTCCGAGTTCGAAGCCCTTGTCTGGCTGCGTCGGCCACCCTCTAGCCCCGATTCATGGCGCGCAGGCTCAATTCCTCCTGGGGCGCCGCAGCCTTCAATTTGTCGACTATGGATTCGATCATCTTCTCTTTGCTTTTCAACGCGCATTTGAACTCATGATGCCTGGCCCGCGCAATCTCCCTGATAAACTGGCGATGGTGTTCGTCGAGCACCTCCAGCAACAATTCCGCTTCCTCGGATCTGAGCGTCAGTTCCATAACTCCTCCTTGCAGCTCGATTCCGACTAGGCTGCACCAGCCAGAGTTTTTCCCGTTGTCAGCCTGGCAATTTTCGGATTCACCAACCTCTTCAGGTCCGCCCACGCCATCCGAACCAGTTCTCGATGCGAACCCGCATTGAAGGCAATTTCTTCGTCGTGCGTTAGGCTCTCGTCCGCGAACACGGACATTCCGTATAAATTGCCAAAAGGCGGCATCGCGCCGGTTTCGCAATCCGGAAAACTGTCTCTGAATTCTGCTTCCGTGGCCACGGCCACGGTTTTCGCACCAGCTGCAGCTTTTAGCAGCTGAAGGTCAACATGGCGGAAAGCAGGAACAACTGCCATGGCCAGGGTGCCGTCGATCCTTACCATGACGGTCTTGGCTAACTCTTTTCCTGGTATATGCATGAGAGCAGCGATTCCCTGGGCTGTGTAAGCCAAGGAGTGGGAGATCACCACATATTTGATCTTGTGGTGGTCCAGATATTCTTTCAACCGAATGAGTGACATTGAGACCTCCTAAGGATGCCGGGACGGTGGCGCCGTTCCTGCGCGTTACCTTCGACCACCTTCTATTTTCGGTCACTGGCCGAATGATCCAAGGACGAAGCGCACAAGGCTTGGTGATGCCGTTCGGCTCACTTTGAGAGCGAGGGCGTGCTCAGCCGAGTTGCCAGCGACCGGTGATCGCGTCCGTCCACGCCCAGCGGAAGACCGCGAAGCCTTGTGATCGCGATCACCGTGTGTGCATCGATTTCGGCTTATAAGCAAGGAGGAGGAAGGAGGGACTTCCATGCAGACCATAGAAGCAAAGCCCAGTGTTTCTTTCAAGAACCTTCTCCTGGCGACCGATTTTTCCTCGATTTCGAAATCTGCTTTGGCGTACGCGGCCTCGATCGCAAGTCGGTACGGTTCGAAGATCTACGTCGTCCATGTGATTCCTCCGGAACCACGCATGCCCATCCCCGTTCTCCCCGAGTTGGATCGTGATCGCTTACAGGCAGAACTCGCCATGCAAGAGTTTGTGAACGGAGATGAACTCAAGGAAATACCCCACGAGACACTCTTGCCACGTGGGGCAATGTGGCCTGAGATCTCGGAGCTGATCGAATCGGACGAAATCGATTTGTTGGTGGTCGGGACGCATGGGCGCGCGGGGCTGAAGAAGGTAATCCTCGGTTCGGTTGCCGAGGAGCTCTTTCGCCAGGCGTCGTGTCCTGTACTAACCATCGGACCGGCCGTGCCAGAGGAAACAGGAAGAGAATTTCGTCGAATTCTTCTTGCGACTGATTTTGGGCCGGCGTCTCTGCATGCGCTAAGCTATGCCTTTTCGCTCGCCAAGGAGAGCCAAGGGGCGTTGACAGTGCTGCACGTATTGCCGCCGACACCCACGGTGGAGGTTACGCCGTACTGGCATGCGGGTACGGATGTCGTCGAGAGGCAGGAGACAGCCGGACGGATTGCCCTCGGACGCCTCCGGGAGCTGATACCGCCGGAGAACCCTCTAGTGTCGGATCCAGAGTTGCGGGTCGGATTCGGTCCTGTCTGCCCGGAGATTGTCCGGATTGCGGCCGCCTCCCACGCCGATCTGATTGTCATGGGCGTGAATCGAGCTGCCTCGGTTCGGGTTTCCGTTCATTTGCCGTGGGCCACGGCCTATGCGGTTGTAGGTCATGCCCCATGTCCGGTTCTTACGGTAAGAGGCTGAATCGATGTCCTGACGCCTGAGGTGAGCCGCCGGTGTGGTCGGTGAAACTTGTCGCAGACGATTTCTCTTGACAGGCCAACTATGTAACCGTACAGTTACCGCATTATGCGTCACCGTTCGGTTACATATTCTCCGGAAGCGACCTTCAGCGCGTTGGCCGACCCCACCCGTCGCGCGGTGCTCGATCTGCTGCGCAAGGGGAGCCAGCCGGCAGGCCGCATCGCGCAGGCATTTCCCGTCTCCCGTCCGGCGATTTCCAAGCACTTACGTCTGTTGCGACGCGCCCATTTGGTGGAGCAGCGCCGGGCCGGCCGCCTGCGGGTTTATCATCTCAATCCTGCACCCCTGAAGACCGTGGACGCTTGGCTGGAAGGATATCGGCGTTTCTGGCGTACCAGCCTCGCCGGCTTGAAGACGTTTGTCGAAGCCGAGTACGCAAAAGAACAATCCCGAGGCAAAAAGCAATAAGCGAGAACATCAACTCTGCGAGGAGAAATCACGATGAAAGTTAAACTGCTTCCCCTCATATCGACCGCTGTGGTCGTGCTCCTGTCCACGTTTGCTCCCGCCGCCTCCGATGGCTCGAAAGCCTTCGACAAGCTCAAATCCCTCGAGGGTTCCTGGTCGGCAAAGACTCCCGATGGACACACGGTGCAGGTATCCAATCGAGTGACTTCGGGTGGTTCGGTTATGATGAGCGAGATCACGGGCCAGGAAGACATGATCTCCATGTTCCACTTGGACGGCGGTCGCTTGCTCCTGACGCACTACTGCGCTGCCGGGAATCAACCACGGATGGTTGCCAGCTTGTCCCCCGACGGTAAAACCATCACCTTCGATTTCCTCGATGCCACGAACCTTCTCCCCAGCCAGGGCGGGCATATGGAACGCGTCGTGTTTACCCTGATCGACGCGGACCATCATTCCGAAGACTGGCAATTTGCCCAAGACGGCGGGCAGAAGCTGCACGAGAAGTTCGATCTGGAGCGGCAGAAGTGATCGTGGCGCGAGCCTGAAGGGAGAGTTATGCCAGTACGGTTGTGACCCCGGATCAAGATGCCATCGTGAGCGAGATTTTCGTCGCCGCCCCGCCGGAGCGGGTGTTTCAGGCGCTCATCGATCCCCGACAGGTCTGCCAGTGGTGGACCTCGGAGCAATGTCCGATCGAGTCCTTTGCGCTCGATGCCAGGCTGGGCGGGCGTTGGTCCTACGATACTAGCCACGCCACGCTATCGGTCAATGGGGTTAGCAAATTCCACTGCGAAGGTGAAGTTCTGGAGTTCGATCCGCCCAGGCGACTAGCCTACAGTTGGATCGCCAACTGGCACGACCAGCCCAACCGGCGCACGGTGGTGCGATGGGAACTGTTTCCCTCGGCAAAGGGCACGCTGGTGAAGATGACACATAGCGGCCTGTCCGAGCTGCCCAAGGCGCGCCGAGATTATAGCGGCGGCTGGCCGGGGCTGGTCGAATCGCTCAAGAATTTTGTGGAGAAATCGCCGGCATTGTAGGGCCAACACTAGTCGAGGGATTTCAGGTCCTAGGGCTGAAAACCAGTTTTGAGGGAGAGTCAACCGTGGCGACTGCGACCAACATTTCGGACGAGAACACGATTGTTGCGGAAATCCTGATTGCCGCGCCTCGCGAACGCGTATTCCAAGCCATCGCCGACCCCGATCAGAGGAGGCAATGGTGGGGCCAGCGAGGCTTGTATCGCACGACCGAATTGCACAGTGACCTGCGGCCCGGGCGGACAAATGGTGGAGTGCAGGGGTGGGCGCCGACGGCAAATCCTTTCGGGTGGAAGGCGAGTATTTGGAAGTCGTCCCGCCTCGTTTGCCGGTCCACACCTGGTTGGCCAGCTGGACGCCGGCCCTCGAGACCATTGTCCGCTGGGAACTCGAGCTCCATGAGGTCCACGGTCTCCCAGAACACGCTGGTAAGGATTCGCCATGAAGGCTTTGCGGGGAACGCCAAGATCGCCCGCGATCACGAAAGCGGATGGAAGCGCGTTCTTCTCTGGATGCAGAGATTCGTGAAAACGGGTGAAACCGTGGATACTCGCGAAGCTGTAAGCGCAAACCGCGATTAGCGGCCGAGCGGGTGAGCGTTGGTGCGCTCGGCAACCACGCGGCGCGCGTTTTCAGCGAGTGCCTTGGCCTTGGGCATAAGCTCCAGGGCTTTGAGAACCAAGGGGTCGGCTTCTTCTTTAACCTTCAGCCCTTCTGTCTGGCCAAAGGCGTCGGTGAAGATCTCACTCTTGAGGTTCGAGCGGATCCAATCATTGTTCTCGAGGAGATCCGCCTCGGTGAATGGGATCTTTTCTGACTCCAGGAACTTGCGGAATTCCTGCATGGTGGCATCATCCACCTCGAATTTCTCGGTAGGACGGTGGGTCTGCACGTAGTGGTTGGCGAAATTGAAGAAGGCGTAATGCTGCAGAAGCGAGTCCTCAAAGCGATTGGTCTTGATTGGAGCAACCTCTTCATCCGGGCGAATGCCACCACCACCATAGACGGTTCGTCCACTGTCGGTCAGCTTCACCTCGTGGTTAGCGGTGTTATTCTCGGTATCCCGCTCGAAGTAATAGTCGTACAGTGAGATGTTCGAATAGTCGCGTTGAATCAGCCGCCCGCTCGGAGTGTAGTACTTGGCGGTAGTGAGGGCGAGTCCCGTGTTTTCCGACAAGGGATAGACGGTTTGCACCAGGCCCTTACCGAAAGTGGTTTCGCCCACGATCAGACCGCGGTCATGATCTTGAATGGCCCCGGCGACAATCTCCGCTGCCGACGCGGTGCCGCGATTCACCAATACCACTAAGGGATAATCCCTGCCCCCATTGCCATTTCTGGCCACATAGCGCTTCTCGGGTGAACTCCGGCCGTGATGGGACACAATGACTTGGCCTTTATGCAGGAACTTGTCGGCGACATCGACACCCTCGCTGAGCAGGCCGCCGGGATTCGAGCGCAGATCAAGCACCAAGCCCTTCAGATCACCCATTTCATCGAGAGCCTTCTGCACTTCCTGCTCGGTCTTATCGTTGAAGCCGGTGATGTGCATGTAGCCGATGCCCGGTCGCAGCAGAAAATGCAAATCTACGCTATAACGGGGGATCTCGGCGCGCACCACGGCAAACTCCAGTGGCTTATCCGAGCCCTCGCGCAGGATGGTGATATGGACCGTGGTCCCTTTGGGCCCCTTCAGCAAGTCGGCCACGTCGCTCGTGCTCATGTTGTCCGTGGACTTTCCGTCCACCGCCACGATGATGTCACCGGGGCGAATTCCGGCCCGATAGGCGGGTGTGCCCACGAACGGCGCAATTACAATCACCTTGTTGTTTCGCGGACCGACCGTCATGCCCACGCCGTAATACTTTCCCTGCTGGTCTTCGCGCAACAGGGCATAGGCCTTGGGATCAAAAAAGTTTGAGTGGGGATCGAGCATCCGCAACATTCCAGGGATGGCCCCCTGGTACACCGCGCGGTCCACATCGACCGGTTCCGCGTAGTTGGATTGGACCACGTCCAGCACTGACGTGAAGCTCTCCACCGAGGTTCGAAAATCGTCCGAATTCGACGTCGTGGCGCGCACGGACGGGCCGTACACCCCTCCCAGGATCGCGGATAGGACAAGGACCACGACCACCAGAACCAGTCCACGTCTTTCAGGATTCATGAATACCCCCGGCCGATCGACTAAAAGCCCAGTATAACATGCACTCTGTCAACTGTCGTTTGACACTCGTGCGCACCCTTTCTATGATGCACACAGGGCACATTTTGGGCACCCAAAGCGTCCGTCTGACTCGATAATGCTTAGCATTCCCCACATGGTCGTGATTTTCCTGGTCGTTCTGGTGGTCTTCGGCCCCCAGAAGCTCCCGGAATTGGCCCGCAGCTTCGGAAAACTCATGGCGGAGTTCCGCAAAGCGTCCAACGACTTCAAGAATGCCTTCGAAGAGGAGATGCGCGACCTGGAACGCCAAGCCCGCGTTGCCGAACTGAAGAAACAGGTCGCGGAGGCCAACGCCGCCGCGGATGCCGCCCTGCGTTCGAATCCCACTGCTGGCACTCCTTTGCCGGAATCTTCGGTAGCCACTACTCCATTGGCACAGGCGGCCAACAACACGCAGTCTCCTAACTTCCCTGAATTCTCTCCGCTACCGGACACAGTCCCTCGCTTGGACGCCGCCAATGGCGAAATGAAGGCACCCGACTCACCTGCCTCTCCCAATCCCGATTCGCCGCACCACGCTCCTGCTGCCGATTCTCAGGACACTACCCAAACTGCCGAAGCCCCTCCCTCCCATGACCAACAGCAGCCAGCCTGACACCTCCATCGCTGCCCGCATGGAAGCTGCCGGCGGTCAGATGACATTTTTCGAGCATCTCGCCGAGTTGCGCAAACGCATTATCAACTCCCTCTATGCCATCGGTGTTGGCGCCTTCATCGGCGTGTACATCTCTCCCAAGGTCATCAAGTTCATCAATGAACCGATGCTCAAGGCCCTCAGGGAAGCGCATTACGAATCACGCCTGTACTACAACCATCCCGCCGGCG
>DATJVZ010000283.1:0-24767 GCA_035501575.1 Terriglobales bacterium
TCGGAATTCCTCAAGAGTGGTCATGCAGTACACCTTGCGTCGTAAGTTTGCACAAGACTCAGAATCATATTAGCGACGCACTCATCACCGATCGTAGTGTTGATCATGGTGTGATAGACCATGCGATCGGGCCATTCGGCGTTGAAATACTTGTGAATGAAATCGGCACGTTCGCGATCGACGACATCCACAAGCTCTTCAGCTTCCTTCTCACTCTTTCCCCGAGCCAAAAGCCGACGCACTTTGTCTGCTCTCGGCGCGTAGAGAAACACCCGCAAAGTGTCCGGGCGGATCTTGAGAAACTGTTGTGAACCCCTGCCCACGATGACACAGTTCCCTTTCTCGGCGGCGTGCTCGACCACACGTCTCGTGATCTTGAGTATGGTCTCGCTATCGACCAGGTTCAGTTTGGGCGCGTTGATGCTGCCCTCAAAACTCCCACGCATGAAGGACTTGAAAAGCCGATAGTACAGCGGATCATTGCGTTCTTCGCGGGCTTCCACCACCGCTTTGGGACAGTTCGCGAGCCTTGCTATCTCTTCCGTCAGTCGCTGGTCCCATAATTTCCATCCCAGCCGGTTTGCCACCCGCTGGGCGATTTCGCCTCCTCCACATCCGTACTCACGTTCAATGGTGATGATGTTGATCATGAAACCCCACTTCCTTTGTGTGTCCATCCCGAGTGGATTGCCAGGGCCGGACAGGGTCCCAACTGGACCACACGATGCGAATCAAGCCGAGACGGCGCGGTCCAAAGCATCGCCGCCGCGCGGTCATTGTCATCTGCCACTCTTACCCCGCTGCCACTGCGCCGCCCCCTCCCGGGTCATTCTTTCTCAGGACAAATGACAGCACGAACATGATCGCGGAAAGCACAGCCAGGACCCAGAACGTATCGATATATGCCAGAGTCGCCCCCTGCGTCTGCACGAGTTGATAGACGGTGGCATAAGCTCGATGCTGCGCGTCAGGCGGGCTCATTCCCGAGTGAATGAAGAGCCGGGTGGCACTGTCGACCAAATTCTGAAAGTTCTGACTGCCTGGCGTGGTGTGGCTGACCAAAACCGACTGATGGTATTGTGAGCGACGATCAATCAGCGTTGTGACCAGGGAAGTCCCCACGCTGCTCCCAATATTTCGCATGAAGTTGACCATGCCGGCAACGGCATTGCTCTTCTCAGCCGGCATACCAATGTATGCCGCCAGCGTGATCGGCACAAAAAGGAAACCGATACCGACAACCTGAACGATGCGCAACCACGAAGCGGAAGCGAAGCTGATCGTCAGATCAATGCGCTGCGTAGAGACGTACATCCCGATTGCCAGGCACAGCCAGCCAAAGGCGATGATGTGGCGGGCCTGGAACCTGGTTGTGAGTTGCCCGACGACAGGCATGGCGAACACCAAGACTAAGCCCCCGCCAGAGAGGACCAATCCCGCCAGTTCGGCGGTATACCCCAGCAGCGTCTGGAGAAACAGGGGCATCATTACCAGACTGCTGAACAGCAGGATTCCCAAGGTGAACATCATCAGGTTCGCACTCAGGTAATTGAAGCTCTTGAAAAGCCGAATCTCGATGATCGGGTTCTTGCTGAACCATTCCCAGATCACCAGCGAGACCAGGCATACACCCGACACAACCGCCAGAGTCAGGATGACGTTTGAACCGAACCAGTCATCCTCCTGACCTCTGTCTAGAACGACTTGCAGGGCGCCGACGCCCAGGGCTAGAAATGCGATTCCGATATAGTCGAGTCTTACGCCGGCACTTTTCAGGCGGCCAAGGTAAGGGGGATCTTCAATCAAGCGAAATACCAGCCCCAACGTGAGAAGGCCGACCGGCAAGTTGATAAGGAAAATCCAGCGCCAGGAATAATTGAAGGTGATCCACCCGCCCAGAGTCGGACCGATGGTCGGGGCGACGACCGCCGTGATGCCGTACAATGCGAAAGCCAAACCGCGCTTTTCGGGCGGGAAAGTGTCCGCCAGAATAGCTTGCGCCATCGGCTGGAGTCCGCCACCGCCCGCGCCCTGCATCGCTCGGAATAGCAGCAGGAGGCCAAAGCTGGTAGCCATCCCACAAAGCACGGAACTCACGGTAAAAATTGCCAAGCATGCCATAAAGAATCGCTTCCGGCCAAACCTGACGGCGAGCCAACCGCTGATGGGAAGAACAATCGCATTGGAAACCAGATAGGAAGTGAGCACCCAGGTGCTGTCGTCGTTGCTGACGCCGAGACCGCCGCCGATGTAGGGTAAAGCCACGTTGGCGATGCTGGTGTCGAGAACCTCCATGAACGCCGCCAGCGCCACCACCACCCCAATCAGCCACGGATTGTAGCGGGGCACCCACAGGGCCTGTTCCAGAGGGATAGCCTGGGCAGTAGCACTCATCGCAAATACACCTTCGGCTCGACGCTCATGCCCGGACGCAGCTGTAAGTCGCGGTTCTCGCCCGGATCGAGCACGATCTTCACCGGAATCCGCTGCACGATTTTCACGTAGTTGCCGGTCGCATTTTCCGGAGGCAGCACGCTGAACAGCGGGCCCGTCGCCCCGGCGATGCTGTCCACTTGACCCTTATAGTCGCGGTCGCTGGAATCCACATGAATCCGCACCCGCTGTCCCGATTGCATGTGCTTCATTTGGGTTTCCTTGAAGTTGGCGGTGATCCAGACATCCTGCAGCGGTACAACAGTCAACATCTGTTGGCCGGGTTGGACATTCAAGCCGACGACAACAGTCTTGGTCACCTCGCCACTAACTGGCGCAATGATCTTCGTGTATCCCAAGTTCAGCTGAGCCTGTGCCAGAGCGGCGCGCTTCTGTTGCACGTCGGCCACGGCGGAAAGCGCGCGGGCACGGGTAGATGCCACCTGCTGAGGACCGGTCTGCGCGTACTCCTGGTTGGCAGCCGCTTGCGTTAGCCGACTCCGGGCTTGTTGCACAAATTGCTGCGCGGCGGATTCGCTGGCTTGCGCGGCGGCGACGTTGGCTGTGCTGGATTTTGCCGTTGCCAGCGCTTGATCATAAATTTGTTGCGAGACCTCTCGGCTTTCAACCAGCAGCTTGTATCTGCGGAGATCATCTTGCGCTTTCACGTCGTTCGCCTCGGCGGCCTCCACTTGCTGATGGGCAGCAGCCAACTGCTTTTCAGCCGCCGTGACCGCAGCGTGTGCGTCCTCTACTCCCGAGGCGGTGAACTGCAACTGACTGGTTGTATTCACCGTCGTGATAGGTACCGTGATGTTGAGCGATCTCGCAGTTGCTTCCGCGTTGGCAAGATCGGCTTGCGCCTTATCCACGGCTACCTGGTAGTCTCGCGGGTCAATTTCGACCAGCACATCGCCCTTTCCCACCAACTGGTTGTCGTTGACATTGACCGTCACGACGTAACCTGAGACGCGGGCGCTTACCGGGTAGAGGTGGACGTCCACTTGTGCATCATCGGTCGATTCGTAGCTGCTCAAGTAACGCCACAGAAGAAGGGAGGCAATGATCAGCACCACTGCTGAGATTAGAATCACCAAGTTGCGGCGGCGCTTCCGGCGTGCCCCGGGCGAATACTTACTCTCCGTTGCAGGCGCTGGATTTGCTGTTGAAGGAGTCTCAGAAACCGAAGGAGATGCGTTTTTTTCTGCCATCTTATTTTCCTGGAAAATATTCCTTGACGCCCTGCTCGCCAGCTCCCAGGGCGCGAATGAGCGAAATTTTCGCAAAATTATAGTTGTACAGACTAGAAATGTATTGCTCGTGGGCGGCAGCGACCGTCTCCTGCGACTGCACAACCTCGACCGTGTCCGTGACGCCCGCGGTAAAGCGATCGCGCGATTGGATCAGCGTCTGGTCAGCCAAGTCAATATTGCTGCGCGCAACCTCCACCTGTTCCGCCGAAGATTGCAGGTTCAAGAACGCGGTGCGCAAGTCGGCCTCGATTTGCGTACGCAAATTGTCGAGCCGCTCTCGGGCTTGTTCCAGCCTGGCGTCGGCTTGCTGAATTTCGCCGTGCACGCTATTGCCGGTAAAGATAGGGATCGAAAGCGTTCCGCGAACATCATAAACTCGCGTCGCATCCGAGGGATGCCCCCCTCCGGTTCCGTAGTCTGCGTCGAAGAGAAGCGACGGCAGATACCCTGCTGTCGCGGCCTTACGAGACAGCTCCGCTGCGCGCACGTCGCTCATTGCTGCACGATAATCGGAGCGTGAGGCATAGGCGCGTTGCAGAGCTTGGTCAATCGTCATATTTTCGAGCGGCTGATATAGCGATTTGTCGCTGAGATCAAACTGCTGACTCGGAGCCAGCCCGATCACACGGGCCACCGTGATCTTCTGAATGCCAAAGTCGTTCCTGGCCTGTATCAGTTGTTGCTGTCGGGTTTGCAGTTCGACCTTGCTGCGAAGGGCATCAATATCGGCCGCCGTTCCGGCTTTGACCTGATCCGCGGCTTGATCAAAAAGTGCCTTCGCCGCCGCGACCTGAGCTTCATCGGTTGCAATGCGGGCCTCGTCGGCAACTGCCTGAAAGTAAACGTACCCGACAGCAAGGACGATAAGGTCGTGAGCGTCCAGCAGCGTGTAATCAGCCGATTTCACACTCTGGCTGGCCGCGCGAGCCGTGTTGATGGACTTCCAGTCGAATAGGGTCTGGGTCACGGCCGCGCGAGCGTCGAAGTAAGAAAACGGACCCACCGCGTTTGAAATATGGAAAGTACTGGCGACATTGCTAAAACCGATTTCAGCGAGGTTGATTTTTGATTCCGCGACATAAGGGGCCGCAGTTACGTGGGGCAGCAACGCGCTTAATTCCTCCCAGCGCTGTCCTCGAGCAGCGCGAGTATCAGCCCGCGACAGCAACAGCCCGAGGTTATTCTTCAGTCCCAGGTTGATGGCATCTTGCAACGACAGGGGTATGGTGCCGGGAATGATTTTTGTGGGCACGCTGCCCGAAAACGGATTGGCTGCATTTCCGGCGGAAACAGATTGACCGGACGTGCTCGAAACTGAGGTTGAATAGGTTTGCGCATGACAGATTACCGCTCCAAAAATCAAGGCTTTTGCGCATAGGAGACGTATCGGGCCTGCTGAAGAAACCACAGAAACCTCCTTGATTTCGGATAATGCTCGGCGGAAAATACGGACGATGATACGCCCGTTGGATGCCTCATCTTGGATTCATGTCGCCTGGATCAAATACAGATTGACCGAGCGAGCTGCTGAATTTGGCGCTCGAGGTCGATTCGTTTCCGAAGCGGTGTAGACGAGCTGTTCCGATTGTCCGCTGAATATGCCGAAGAAACCTAGTTTGACAGTCTGCGGGTTCCCGCCGAGATTCAGCTCGCGGGGGGTCGGCCAGCATGCTTGGGCTCGACATCGATCTTGCCGCGGATCACCATCACGGATGCGGCGGGCAGCGCATAAGAAGTCCCGCTGCCGGCGGTCTGCTGGGTGTGGGCGACCGGGCCGTCCGGATCGGCACGCCCCGGGAAATAGGCAGCAACGGGCAACTCGGTGGGCTTTTCGGCATGCGCCTCAAAGCGGGTCTTCGCAGGGTGCCACTGGTATTGGGCGCTGCCAAAGGTGGCGATTTCAACCGGGCCGGTAAAGGACAGCGTCCTCGGCTTCGTCTGATCTTGAAAGCGAATCTCGACGGAGTGCGGGTTCTGCTGATCGCGATTTACCAGCATGACCGACCACTGGCCATCCGGGCGCTTCAGCGCATAAGCGGTTACCAGGGCGTGGCCGGCCCCGTCGTCAATGTCGCTCTTGGCGGGGAAGACCAGATGCTCGCCCGATCCCGGTTCGACCCACTCGAGGTTGATGAGCTGCGCGGTGAAGAATTGCGCCAGGGGCTGCTCAATGTGATATCCCGGACCGACCGCGAACATGCCGAAGGTTCCGGGAGAATCGTTGCAGCCGTGCTCCATGAACAAAGGCAGATAGTGAAAGAAATAGACCCCATTTCCGCCGGCGTTCAGAAACGAGCCGATGTAATCCGCCAGCCATAGTCCGGCGAACAGGTCCATGTAGGTTTCGCTGGCTGAGGAAGACAGATTCGATTCGGTAATGAACATGGGGACATCGACTGGAAGACCATCTTCGCGCCAAATTTGCATGATGTGGCTTACCAGCTCGGGTTCGTCATACAGGCTACCCCAAGGGATGCGGCAGGGCTCGTAAGGATAGTGCTCGAAGGAGAAGAAGGCGAGATCGCCCAGGCGACCGTGCTGCTTCAGGTAATCCAAGAAGCGGCCGAGCCAGGACACCTTTCCTTTTGCGTCGGGCCAGACTTCGATATCTTTGTTGACTCCTTGGAATGCCGGCCCGCCCAACTTTAGGGATGGATCGACGCGATGGAGCGCCGTTGCCCATTGGAGATAGAGCGCCGCGTAATCTTCCGGCTGCATATACTGACCGTCGGCCTCCTCGCCCATCTCGATGTAGGAAACGGGGTACTGGCGTGCCTTCAGGTAGGCAACCTCGGCCGCGGCATTCTCGGGAGTGTCGTAGAGCATCGCCACCGGCATCATGGCAGGCAGGCCGCGAGTAACACCGCTAGTGAAGAACAGATCGAACCCCACCTGCGCCTGGCGGGTCGAAAGCAGGTCGCTCGGTTCGTGCCAGGGATCGACGGAAGAGCAATACGTCGTGGTTTGTTCCTGGTCCGGGGTGTGCCGGACCACGTCGTGAAACGCGCCATCGGGCGTGGTGGTGCCCACGTAAAGCTCAGCGATCGCGTACCCCACACAGTTTCTCGGATCGGCCGGACCATGGGAGTCGCAGGTATTCGACGACTCCGTCATCACGATTCGCAGGTAGCGAACCGCGGCAGCTGCACTGCTGAGACGAAGCGTTTCGATCCCGCCCTTTCCTGTGGTCACGTCGCCATGGGGAAAGGTTTGCCACACGCCTCGGGTGGGATTCACGATGGGGTCATCCCCGGTCCAATACTGAATCGCGTAATGGGTGGCGTAGGGCTCCTGCCAGTGGAGGCGGACGCTGTCCACCAATTGCGGTTGGGAGAGATCGATGACCACCCACTGCGGGTGGAGCGCGTCGCTTTCTCCGGTGAACCGCTGGCTCAGGTAAGGGTTGCTTTTCCAGTAGGTACTCACATCGCCGTCGGTGAGTCGAGAGAAACCCGCGTTGCCTGTGCCATCGTTGCGGGTGAAGCCACGGTGCGGGAGGGCGTATCCGTAGGAATAGCGAATCGGATCTCCTGGACTGGCTGAACCCGTGAAATATCCTTTGCCACTCGGATCACTCCAGGTTCCCTGCGGATTCCAGTGCCAGGCTTCGACCGCCAACTCGGTGTTCTGACGGTAGGTGACGGGCTGCCAGCCGGAACGGAACACGGCTTTCAAGACGGTGGGAGTGAGATCTTGGTCGATCGCCTCAGCCGAAATGCGGTCCACACCCGCCCCCAACGTTTGATTGGGCACGAAGTGGTTGGTGGTGTGGGAAGGCGTTATATCGACCTGAACGGTCTGTCCATCCGCGCGAAGGCATAGGGGAACTAGCAAGAAGGAGAATGCATACCGTGTCCATCTTTTCAAGCGAGACTCCAAGCTCGGTAGCTCGAGTCACTCAGTGTAGTTGGCAGCCTCAGCCTTGAATAGCGAAATTTTCTTGCTTGCCTACCAAGACGCCCCGCAGATTCGGGTCGTAAGCCTGAAGCGGAGCGACGGAAGATTGAGATGCGCTTCCGGTCAAAGGCGAGCGTCCCCGCCAGATGCTAAAATTTATAGCTGGCACGGCTTCGCACTACGAGGGCACGCTATGCATTCGACCACGCTGCAAGTTCCCGCTCCCACCCCGCTCACCAACCTTACCGAGGATGAGATTCTGTTCCGCGACTCCGTTCGCCAATTTGCCGAGGCCCAAGTGCGTCCTCTGGTCAAAGAGATGGACGAAAAGGGCGTTTTCGAAAAAGATCTGATCCGCCAGTTTTTCCAGCTTGGCTTAATGGGTATCGAGATCCCCGAGCCCTTCGGAGGCGGAGGCGGAAAATTCTTCGAAGCGATCCTGGCAGTCGAGGAACTGTCGCGCGTGGATGCATCAGCGGGCGTAGTGGTCGACGTGCAGAACACGCTGGTCAACAATGCCCTGCTGCGCTGGGGCAACGAAGAGCAACGCAAGCGCTATCTGCCCCGAATGGCAACCGAGACCTGTGGCGCCTACGCTCTCAGCGAAGCCGGTTCGGGTTCCGACGCGTTTGCGCTTCAGACCAGGGCGGCGGCAGCAAAGGGTGGGGATTACGTGCTGAACGGCCGCAAGCTTTGGATCACGAACGGCAAAGAGGCCGGTCTGTTTGTTCTGTTCGCCACCGTCGATCCCTCTGCCGGGTATAAGGGCATCACCGCCTTCCTGATTGAAAAGCAAACCCCTGGGTTTACCGTCGGCAAAAAGGAAGACAAGCTGGGGATCCGCGCCTCCTCCACGTGCGAACTCATCCTCGAGGACTGCCACGTGCCAAAGTCGAACGTCCTCGGCGAAGTGGGCAAAGGATATAAGATCGCCATCGAAACTCTGAATGAAGGCCGCATCGGAATCGGCGCGCAGATGCTCGGTGTGGCTCGTGGCGCTTGGGAGTATGCCGTACGCTATGCCCAGGAGCGCAAACAGTTCGGCAAATCCCTGGCTGACTTCCAGGGCATCCAGTTCCAGATCGCGCAGATGACCACCGAAATTGAAGCCGCCCGCCTTATGGTGTACAACGCAGCCCGGATGAAAGACGCCGGTGTGCCGTTTGTTAAGGAAGCCGCCATGGCCAAGCTTTTTTGCTCCCAGGTGGCGGAGCGGGTGTCTTCCTTGGCCATCGAAATCCATGGCGGCGTCGGCTTCACCAAGGATTATCCGGTTGAAAAGTACTGGCGCGATTCGAAGATTGGCAAGATCTACGAGGGCACTTCCAACATGCAGCTCCAAACCATCGCTAAGCTGGTATTAGGGGGCAGTAAATAGAATTGGGGCCTCGTTGGCCGGCCAGTCTCCCCCAACAACTTGCGATCTGGATGTCAACTGTCCTAGGTAACTCCCGGTTACCTATTATATGCACTCCGTTGCAGCTGCTCCCTCTCAAAACTGACCATTTGGTCGAAGCTAAGTTCTTTGTTCACCTAAGCTTCCCGCCCTCTGTTCCGATGGTTTCCGAGCTGCATTAGAGGCTCTGCCCGTCTGTCTGAGGCGCTGGTGAGGTGAAAATTGTTGAGCTGGATGGCCAGCAGTGCGCCCCCCGTAAGCTTAGATGACAAACCGATTCCTGTCCTGTTGGCAAACCCCCGACCGAAGCCGACCCGTTCCGCGCTCCCCATCTTGGTGGTCCTGTTCGTCATCTCGTACAGTCTGATGACTCTGCTTGTCTTTGAGCAGGCGCGCACCATCGAGAGTCAACGTGGCTTGATTCGGTCGCTTTTTCAGGACAGCACCCAGTTAAGCCGCATGAAGATCGAAGCGACTCAGACGCAGCAAGGCGCAGCCCAGGCTCAGGCCCAGGCTGAGGCAGCCGGGCATTCCCAGGTTAAGACTCCGTCGACCCAGGACAAAAAGCAGGACCTGAGCAAAGCCGGACCGAGCGCCGGCAAGCATAAGCAGGTCCTGCCCAAGCCTGACATTGAGGATCTCAGCCTGGAACATGCACGCAGGGTTGTAATCACGATTTAGATTCCGGGGGCTGGACAACTTCAGTGAATGTCCTGGCAAAATTCGTTGTCGCGCTATGTCTCTCGGCTGCGCCCATCGCTGCACCGCCCGTGCGATTGCCCGATCATCTGCAGCCAGTAGGAGCTCGCCAGAGTGGGAAGTGGTATCTTGCCGAGAGCGGGCATGCGGTGTACTGCTACGGTCCTGTCGTCCTGGTCAGACAACCAGAGGGCGGTCTGGCGCGCGTCGCGACTTTGTGCAAGGGCGACAAGGCCGTGGTTCCGCTGAAGGATTAGCGCCGGTCGTCAAGTCCTCGTTGTCCTTCCCTGTTTCCGAGTGCCAGCGTAATCTTCCAACAGCCTTTAAGTGTCCACTCTATTCCTGACCGAAACGGTACGGGAAGAAGGAGAACCCCAGATGAAGGTCTTGATCCTTGCCTTTCAGGTCGCTGTTGCAACGGTGGTCGTAGCGCAGTCACAAACAGCGAAAATCTCCTCGAGTCCGGTGGCCGATGCTGCCCGCTTCTGGTTAGAGCGCGAAGCCAAGAACCTGACAGCGGCGGCCGAAGCGATGCCTGCCGATAAATATGATTTTCGTCCTACTCCGCAGCAGATGACCTTCGCGCACCTGATGACGCACATTGCCGGCTCGAATCGCAAATTGTGCTCGAACATCGCCGGCGAGTCCGAGGCCAAAGATAGCGGCGTGACCGACAAAGATGGCAAAGACAAGTTACTGGCTGAGGTGAAGGCGTCCTTCGATTACTGCAGTAGCGCCTTGGCCAAGGTGGACGATTCCAAGCTCGGCGAACAACTGCCAGTATTCAATCACACACGCGCCTACGTGATGATGTTCCTGGTCGCCGACCTTGCCGATCATTACAGTCTGGCAGCTACCTACTTGCGTCTGAACGGTCTTTTGCCGCCTACGGCTCAGCCAAAAAAATAGAGTGGTTGGAGCCGGGGGAGGTCAACCACCGGGAAGTTTCATGCCAGCCAGCTTTCGGGCAAAGCTTGCCTTGCCGATCTGCTTGAACATCTTCCGCATTTGGGCGTATTGCCGAAGCAGGTTATTGACTTCTTGCACGGTTGTGCCGGAACCGCGTGCGATGCGTTTGCGGCGGCTGCCGTTAATGATTTCGTGGTGCACTCGCTCGTGAGCAGTCATCGAGTTGATGATGGCCTCAACCCGGGTGATCTGCTTTTCGTCGACTCGGTCGGCGTGCTTCTGCAAGCCGGCAAACGGTCCAATGCTCGGCAGCATCCCCATCAGGCTCTGGATGGAGCCCATCTTTTTTACCTGGCGCAGCTGGTCGCGGAAATCTTCGAGCGAGTAGCCATCCCCGGCGAAGGCCCGGCTGGCGATATCCTGAGCCTTCTTTTTATCGACATGCTGCTCGGCTTTTTCAATGAGGGAGAGAATGTCGCCCATCCCCAGAATGCGGGACACGATGCGGTCGGGATGGAACGGCTCGAGGGCATCGTATTTCTCGCCAACGCCGATGAATTTGATCGGCTGGCCGGTGACCTGACGGATGGACAGGGCCGCGCCACCGCGTGCGTCGCCGTCCATTTTGGTGAGCACGATACCGGTAAGGGAGAGCTTCTTGTGGAACTCGGCGGCCGAATTGACGGCGTCCTGGCCGGTCATGGAATCGGCTACGAACAGAATCTCCTGGGGGCTGAGCAGCCGCTTGAGCGACTGCATCTCTTCCATGAGCCGATCGTCAATGTGCAGCCGACCAGCAGTATCGACAATCAGCACATCACAGCCGGTATTGACCGCTTCGCGACGTGCTTCTTTGGCCAGGCGTTCAACCGTAGGGGTATTGCTCTCCGTGACTTCTCCTTCATACAGGTTGGCTTTGATGGCCTGAGCAACGACCTTGAGCTGCTCGCGTGCGGCGGGACGATACACGTCCACGGAGACCAACAGAGGACGGTGTCCGCCATTCTTCAGCCAATGGGCCAGCTTCCCGGAGGTTGTAGTCTTGCCGGATCCCTGCAGTCCAGCCATCAGCACAACCGACGGCGGCTGAGATGCAAACTTCAGACGCGCCGTATCGCGGCCCAGCGTTTCAATCAGTTCGTCACGCACAATTTTGACGACCTGCTCTCCGGGTGAGAGTGCCGTCAGCACTTCCTGGCCGACGGCTTTGGCCTCGAGGTGAGCAATCAGCTGCTTCACCACGCCGATGTTGACATCAGCCTCGAGCAGAGCCAGGCGAATCTCCTCGAGCGCCTGCTGAATATTTTCTTGATTGAGGACAGCCTGGCCGCGCAGGGTTTTGAAGGCGCGCTGTAGCTTTTGCTGAAGATTTTCAAACATACCGACAAACTATTCTAGCAGTGAACCGGCTGTCAGGACGCTACCGCCGGCAACGCCGGCACGAGCCGTTCGGGCACACAGCCGCCGACGAGAAATCGTTGGCTTGATTCTCGGCCGCCTAATTCTGCTTGATGGTGGAAAAAACTTCTTTGGCCGCGATTACGGTGTTCGCGTGAATCGTCACGGTGTCTTCGACCCGCCGAGCGTATCCCCCGGCAAAGGTCACCATTACCGGAATGTCACGGGTGCGGGCCACGCGAAACACGAGCTCATCCCGACGCTTGAGGCCTTCGATCGTCAGCGACAAGCCGCCCAGTTGATCTTCCTGATAAGGATCGGCGCCGGCGATGTAACACAGTAAGTCCGGTTCAAACTGGCGAAGCCCCGAGCTCAAGGCTTGATCCAGCCACCCCAGATACTCCTCGTCCCCCATTTCATCGGGCAGATCCACATCGATCGAGGACGGAGGCTTCCAAGCCGGGTAGTTGTGTTCCTGGTGTAGGGAGATGGTGAACACTTCTCCGGCGTGTGCGCTGCGCAGCTTGGCCGCGGCTGAGAGACCAAGCAGCGCCGGGCCCGTCGACGGCAGAGGTGCGGAGGGAACACGCACGCCGGCAAAAATGGCGGCCGTCCCATTGCCGTGATGAACGTCGCAATCAACCGTCATGGCACTGCGAATCCGGTCATCGCGCTGCATGCGGCGAATGGCCACGGCAACATCATGGATCATGCAAAAGCCCTCGCCGTGGTCTGGAAATGCGTGATGAAAACCTCCTCCGATATTGAAAGCAATCCGATCCCGAAGGGCGTGGTCGGCCGCCAGAATCGATCCTCCCGCAGCCAGCCAGAAGGCCCGCACTAACTCGGGCGAATACGGAATCTCCAGTTGCAGTTCCTCATGCGCCGAGAGGGTGCCGGTCTTGAGTTTTTGAACATAGAGCGGGGTATGAACCAAAAGTATGTCGCTGTCGGAGGCGGGCTGCGGCGCGACAAAGTCGCCGGGTTCGGCGACTCCGGTGTGCAGCAGACGCTTGTGCACGTGCTCATATTTTTCCGCGGGAAACACATGTGCCCCGATCGGCAGATAGTAGTCGTCGCTGTAGACCAGTTTGAACGGGAGCATCAGGGAAACTCGCTTCCATGATACTCGATCGCTTGCCGGGCCGATCGGGGGTCTTCGGGTTCGCTCGGAACCCGGGATGGGAGGCTGTGCACTGGCCAAGGACAGCCTTGGGGCGGCTTCACAAAGGAGGGAGCGCGGTCTTCTGCTGAATACCCCGGCCTTCAACGATGGTGTAGATGAAATCGGCGGGAATGTCGAGCAGCTGCTCGCGGCGGCCGCCCGGCCATTGGATCTCGACCTCATCCATGCGAGTTGCGCTACTGAGGCCGAAGTGCAATCGCGGATCGTTCTGCGAAAGATAGCTTCCGCCGCCCCGGACTTCATTCATCTGGACCAGCTTGCCTGCCTTCACGGTGACGCGCGCGCCGATGGCCGACCTATTGCTCGTCGTGCCCACCAGGCGCAAAAGCACGCGATGGCTCTTGGTCGCTGTGTCATTCAGCAGCAAAGTAGGCGGCTCGCCGGTGTTGAGGACCACCATGTCCACCTTCCCGTCATTGTTGATATCGCCGAAGGCCACACCCCTTCTCGACGCCGGCGGGATATCGGAGAGTACCGTGGAGAGATCTTCAAAGGTCCCGTCCTGACGGTTGCGAAACAGTTGCATCGGCTCGCGATAAGGAACGCTACCGTGGACTTGGTCCATTTGGGGGTAGACGTGGCCGTTCACCAGGAACAGATCCAGCCAGCCGTCGTTATCCATGTCAAAAAATCCCGTTCCCCAGCCCACCCAGGGGTAGGTGGGGCGGGCAAGTTTGGCGGCGTAGCTCACATCGGAGAATCCCCGCGTCCCCAAATTGTGATAGAGCTCGTCCGGCTGGTCCGTAAAGTTGGTTACGAACAGGGAGAAACGCCCCTCGTGCAGGTAGTCTCCCCAATCGACCCCCATGGATCCGTACTCTAGGCCGTCGCCGCTCAAAGCAACTCCCGACAGCATACCCAGCTCTTCGAAGGTGCCATTATGCCGGTTGTGATACAGGTAGTTGGGCCCCGAGTCGTTGGCCACAAACAGATCCGGCCAGCCATCATTGTCGTAATCGGACCAGATGACCCCCAGCCCGTAATATTTGTTCGGGTCGTCCACCCCGGCCTTCTTCGAGACCTCCTCAAACGTCCCGTCGCCGCGGTTGTGAAACAGCAGATCGGATTCCCCCTGCATGCCCCAGGGTCCGCATTGCACGGGAACTCCTTTAAAACTGCAATTCTTCACGTTGTTGCCGAAATTGGGGAGCTGATGCATATCAAAGTGCACGTAGCGGGACACAAACAAATCCACGTAGCCGTCGCGATCATAATCGCCCCAGGCGGCGCCGGCACTGAATCCTCCTCCCCCCACTCCTGCTTTCTCGGTTACATCTTCAAACTTGCAATTCCCCAGGTTGTGATAGAGAACATTACCGCCGAAGCCGGTGACATAGATGTCCGGCAGACCATCATTGTCGTAGTCAGCTACCGCTACCCCCATTCCCCAACCCTTGCGGGTGAGGCCGGCAGATTTTGTGATATCGGTGAACTCGAAACTGTCATTCTGGTGATACAGCGTAACCATGAGGTCGCCACCCTGCTGATAACGTTCGACCGTCGAACCATTCACCATCAGGATGTCGAGCTTGCCGCGGTTATCGCAATCGATGAGGCCAACACCTCCGCTCATGGATTCGACGATGTAGTGTTTGTCGGGAGAAGAAATATGGGAAACCGAAAGCCCAACCTGCTTGGCGACATCGCGGAATTTGGGAAGCGGGGAAGGTGAGGGTGGAACCTGGGCGAAAGCCAACCAAACCAGGAGCAACCCTAACCCTGCGTAGAGCAGTCGACGCATGCGTGTAAAAGATTCTATCGTAGGGGCAATCCAGGGTCGCTCCAGCCGGCACTCGAAGCGGAGGGCGAAGTTGTCAACGGACGGTCTTCACTCCCCGCGCCTCGCGCCAGCCCTCAATAATCAAGTAGAGCACGGGAATGAAGAACAGGTTCAGCAGGGTGGACATGATCATTCCCCCGAAAACTGTGGTGCCTACCGAGTGGCGCCCTTCTTGGCCGGCGCCGTGCGCCAGCACCAGAGGAATGACACCTAGGATGAAAGCCAAGGAGGTCATCAGAATCGGACGCAAGCGAATGCGGGCGGCTTCCACGGTGGCTTCGATGAGTGGCTTACCTTGCTCGCGCAACTGCTCAGCGAATTCGACGATGAGAATGGCGTTCTTGCTGGCCAGGCCTACCAGCATCACCAGTCCAATTTGGCAATAAACATCCATTTGCAAGCCTCGCCAAGATTGGGCCAGCAGCGCTCCCAGCAGCGCCATGGGCACGGCCAGCAACACGATGAAGGGCAGGACAAAGCTTTCGTATTGTGCGGAAAGAGTCAAGTAGACGACCAGCACTCCCAAGGTGAACAGAATGAGGGTAGTGCGTCCTGAGGCTAGCTCTTCGAGAGAAATGCCGCTCCATTCGTAACTGAATCCCTGGGGCAAGACTTTCCTGCTCAAGTCCTCCATCGCGGCAATCGCCTGTCCAGAGCTGAATTGGGGAGTGGCGGAGCCGTCAATCTCGGCGGCGCGAAACAAATTGTAATGGCTGATAACTGGCGGCGAAGTCGTTTGCGAGAGGCTGACCAGATTGTCGAGCGGGATCATGGCACTGCGATCGGAGCGCACATAGTATTGGCCGATGTCTTTGGGCTCGGAACGGAACTGCTTGTCGGCTTGCACGTAAACCCGATAGGAGCGGTTGTTGAAGTTGAAATCATTGACATAGGCCGAACCCATATAGACGCCCAGGGTGTCGGTGACCTGCTGCAAGGGAACGTGCAGGCTCTTGGCTTTTTCCCGGTCGATGGTGACCAGGAATTGGGGGTCGCTGGCCGTGAAGGTACTGAACAGGCCGGCCAGTTGAGGGCGCGTCCCCCCTTGCCGCACAATTTCCTGGACCACACTCGCGAGCTCTTGCGGCGTATGCGCACCCTGATCCTCGATCTCGAATTGAAAGCCGCCCAGGGCGCCGAGGCCTAGCACGGCGGGAGGCAAGAATGGGACGACGATTGCGCCGGAAACAGCGAACAACGGACCGCGAATCCGTTCGATCAGCGCATCGGCAGAATGCTCGGGGCCCTGCCGCTGGGAATAAGGTTTGAGACCGGCATACACCGCCCCCTGATTGGGGGCAGCGCCCCCCGCGGCGCCTCCCCCCGCGACGGCAAAGATACTCTCGACGTCGGCATCCTTTCGCAAGATTTCGCTCACTTGCTCCACCATGCTGCGGGTGTACTGCATGGACGCAGCCGGCGGTGCCTGTATGGCCACAATCAGCCATCCTTGATCCTCGTCGGGCAGGAAGGCTCTGGGCACACGCTTGAAAACCACGTACGTGAGCCCCAGGCCCGCCACGAACAGAACCACGGCAATCCAGCGGAATCGCAAGAACCTCTGTAACAATACTCGGTATGCGTGGGTTACCGCCGCAACCAACTTATCGACTTGGCGGAAGAGCCAGATCTTCTCTCCCGGTTGTCGGCCGAGAAGAATTGCGGCCAAGGCGGGACTCAGAGTCAAGGCGTTGAAGGCGGAGATGGTAATCGAAAATGCGATGGTCAGTGCGAATTGGCGGAATAGGATGCCGGTGGTTCCCGGAAAAAACGCCACCGGTACAAAGACCGCGACCAAGACCAAGGAGGTGGCGATCACCGCCCCGGTCACTTCCTTCATAGCTGCGGATGCAGCCTTTTTGGGGCTAAGTTCGCCTTCTTGCAGATGGCGTTCGATGTTTTCGATGACCACGATGGCGTCATCAACCACCAGACCGGTCGCGAGCGTGATGCCAAAGAGGGTCAGAGTATTGATGGAAAAGTTTAAGAGCTTGACGAAGGCGAAGGTGCCAATCAGGGAGACTGGGATCGTGACGGACGGAATAATCGTACTGCGCCAATCCTCGAGAAAGAGGAAGATGACCACGATCACCAGCACAATGGCTTCGATCAACGTGCTGACTACGTCTTTGATCGATTCGCTGACCACGTCGGTAGTGTCGAATGCGTTCTCCCACTTCATTCCGGGCGGGAACCGTTTGCCAAGTCGATCCAGCTCCGCCAACGCTTTCCGGTCCACGTCGAGCGAGTTGGCTGTAGAAAGCTGAGAGACGGCGACTCCTACCGCCTCGTGACCGTTGTACATTAGGTCGGTCCCATAGTCCTCCGCCCCCAGCTCCGCGCGGCCAACGTCTCTCAGCCGTACCAAAGTGCCGTCCACATTGGTCTTGAGAATGATTTCGTCGAACTGGCTGGGTTCGCTCAGCCGCCCAATGGCACGCACACTGATCTGGAATTGCTGTCCTACCTTGACCGGCGGCTGCCCTACCTGTCCGGCGGCAACTTCCACATTCTGTTCCTCGAGCGCATTGACCACATCGGTGGCGGTAAGACCGCGGCTGGCCATGCGTACAGGATCGAGCCAGAGCCGCATGGAATACTTGCGCTCCCCGAAGACGAAGACGTCGGCCACTCCCGGCACCCGCTTCAGAGTGTCCCGGACATAGACGTCGAGATAATTGCTCATGAACAGCGGAGTGTAGCGCCCGTCGGGAGAGTAGACAGCGGCACCAAAGACAAAATTCTGCGAAAACTTTGCCACCGTGACGCCGGTTGTCTTGACGGCCGCGGGAAGGCGCCCAAGAGAGGTGTTTACCCGATTTTCAATGTCGACGGCAGCCAGGTCGGGGTCGCGGTCCAGGTCGAAGGTCGCGAGTATAGAACTTGTACCATCGTTACCGCTGGTCGAGGTCAAATACTTCATTCCCTGAGCACCGTTGATCTGCTGTTCGAGAGGAATAGTGACCGCCGATTCCACGGTTTGCGCACTCGCCCCGATATAGGCGCTGGTCACGGAGACTTGGGGAGGAGACAGGTTGGGAAATTGAGCGATGGGCAGAGTAGGAATCGCCACTGCGCCCGCCAGGATAATGAGCAGAGCGCACACGGTCGCGAAAACCGGACGGCTTATGAAGAAATTAACAAACATCGAGGACAATCGGTCTACGGGAATTCCTCGGTCTTAACTCTGTGGCACAACTGGCGCGCCATCGACCAAGTACTGAATTCCCGATACAATCACTTTATCGCCCGGGTTAATCCCCTCGAGCACCACGTAGTCATTACCCACCATATTGCCGACGCGGAGCGGCTTCTGGTGGGCGACCAGCTTGCCGCCTTGATCTTCCGCCACAAAGACAAAATACTGGCCACTCAAGCGCGACACCGCCAGGACGGAAACCACCGGTCCGTGACGCACTCCCCAGACCACGCGGGCACGGACGAATTGCAGGTTCCTGAGCTTGTCTTCGTTGTTGGCGATTCGCGCTTTGACCAGCACGGACTGCGTCGTATCGTCGACCTGAGGCGAAATGAAGCTGATGCGGCTGTCGGCAAGAACCTTGCCCTCGCTATCTACGATCTCGACCGGCATGTTTATTTTGAGCTGGGGAGAGCGCTCCACCGGAACATAAACGTAGGCTTCGAGGGTACCCGGCTGATCGATGGTGGTCAGTATCGTGCTGGTGGTGACCCGGTCGCCGACCCGCACCGGAATGTCACCAACCACCCCGGCGGTCAGGGCGGTCACGCGATAATAGTGCAGTTGCACCTGCTGTTCCTCTACCTGGGCACCCAGCGCCTGCAATTGGGCCCGGGCATTGTCGAGCGCGGTGCGCGCCTGGTCGAGGTCCTGCTTGGAATCGACTCCGGCCGCGGCCAGGGCACTGATGCGATCGTATTGTTGCTGGGCCCATTTGAGGTTGGCTTCCTGGGCCGCCCGATTATTCTCTTGCGTGTTCACCGTAGCTAGCTGTTTGGTGGGATCGATTTGCATCAAAACCGTACCCGGGGAAACCCGGTCACCCGAGTGCACCCGGATCTCGGTGATATGACCCTCAACCTGGGGCATGATGATGGCGGAATCGCGCGATTTGAGTGTCGCCACATATTCCGTGGTGTCGCGGATGGGGACCAGTTGCACGGTCTCGATCTTGACCGGAATACTCGGAGGGCCCTGCGCCTGGGCATCCTTTACCGAACTGGCTCGATTGCAGGCCGTCGAAAACAGAGCCAGGAGTAAGGACGAAAGCAGGCCGGCGCCGAACCTCATGCGGTGCCGGCAGCGTGCGCTTGCCTCTCTGGACATGGCCGTGATCTTCTCCTGGAACCAAAACATGTGGTCGCTCGACTGGCCCACGGTACCCAAGAAACTGGATCCGCTACAAGTAGATTAACGCAAGCAGATTAGACTCGAAAATCTGGCGAATGTTATCGAGGAAGGCAGGTTTGGGCGCAGGTCTGCTACATTGTTCCTGCCAACCACAGCGCCGGAACTCCCCGAGCCAATACGCTCGAACGGCAAGCACCGGGACATGGCCTTGGCGGCCTTGGTCCGGCCTGGACCCGCCCGAAGACCGGCGGTTATCTAGAGTTGGGCAGGAGAAGGATGAAACCCGCGCGCAGCTTTGCCAGTGATAATAATGCCGGTATCCACCCTAGAATCCTCGAAGCGATTGCCGCCGCCAATTACGGCCACGTGGTTGGATACGGCGACGATGGTTACACCAAGGCAGCCATTAAAAAGTTCAAGCAGCATTTTGGTTCTGACATCGAGGTCTTCTTTGTCTTCAACGGCACCGCGGCGAACTGTCTTGGGTTGAAAGCGCTCACTGAAAGCTACAATGCGGTAATTTGCGCCGAAGCCGCTCACATCTATACCGACGAATGCGGAGCTCCCGAGAAATTCACGAGCTGCAAACTGATCCCGATTCCCACCTCCAACGGCAAGCTCACGGTGGAGTCTGTAGGCCAGGTTTATCACAGGCTCGAGATCGGGTATCAGCACCATGTTCAGCCGCGGGTGGTTTCGATCACGCAGGTGAGCGAGATGGGAACTGTCTACCAACCCAATGAAGTCCGGGCCCTGGCCCGCTTCGCGCATGAGCACAACCTATTCCTCCATATGGATGGCGCCCGAATCGCCAATGCCGCGGTCAGCCTGGGCTTGACCTTGCGGGAAGCTACGCGGGACTTGGGAGTCGACGTGCTTTCCTTCGGTGGAACCAAGAATGGCGCCCTGGGAGCCGAGGCCGTGATTTTTTTCGATAAGCAGCTCAGCCGGGATTTTCTTTACCTTCGCAAGCAGGGGATGCAATTGGCTTCGAAGATGCGTTTCGTCGCAGTCCAGTTCGAAGCTCTACTCTCGGGGGATCTTTGGCGTAAGAACGCAGAACACGCCAATCAGATGGCGGCTTTGCTGAAAAAGGAAGTCGGCAAGATCCCCAAAGTTAAGGTTGTCTATCCCGTGGAAGCAAACGGCGTGTTCGCGCAGATCCCCCGGCAGGCGATTCCAGAGCTGCAAAAACGCTATTTCTTCTACGTGTGGGATGAGAAACAATCCATCGTGCGCTGGATGTGTTCATTCGATACCACCCAGGAGGACGTGAAGCAGTTTGCAGCCTTGCTGGGCCGAACCGTTTGAAACCCGGGCCAGTGAAGCCAGCGGTTCGTGAACCGCAGCGAGCCGACATTCATGGGGGTATCGGAAGGCTCACGATTTCAGTTCCTCTGTGTGTTAGCCTGGGAACTCATCATGACCGCCATTTCGCGCGCCAAAACCCTAGCGGTCGCAGGAATCTTTTTTGGCGTCTCCGCGATTGCGGTTGCCCAATCCGCAACCCCGGGCAAGATGAAGACCGGCTATGCTCCGATCAATCAATTGAACCTCTATTACGAAATCCGCGGGTCCGGTGCGCCCCTGATATTACTCCACGGTGGATTGGGATCGACGCAAATGATGTCTCACGTCGCTTCCGGGCTTTCCCCAACGCATCAGGTCATTGCCGTCGACCTCCAGGCACACGGACGCACGGCCGACATCGACCGCCCCCTGAGCTATGAAGCCATGGCCGACGACATCGCCAGCTTGATGAATTTCATGAACATCACGCAGGCGGACGTGATGGGCTACTCGCTCGGAGGCGGGGTCGCGCTGCAGCTCACGATACGGCATCCGGCCATGGTGAGAAAGCTGGTTGTCGTTTCCACGGTCTTCCAGCGTAATGGATGGTACCCGGAGATCCTCGCTTCCATGGAGCAACTCGGTCCGGCAGCAGCCGAAGCTATGAAGCCGAGCGGTCTCTACAAGACGTATGCCAGCATCGCTCCCAAGCCTTCCGACTGGCCCGTGCTCGTCACCAAGGTGGGAGATCTGTTGAAAAAGGATTATGACTGGTCGAAGCCTGTAGCTGCGATTACCGCTCCTACCATGCTGGTGTTCGCCGACGCCGATGCCATCCGCCCCGCTCACATGGTGGAATTTTTCACCTTGCTCGGCGGTGGTCGGAAAGACCCCGGATGGGATCGATCGGGGATGTCCGAGGCCCGCCTGGCGATCTTGCCTGGCGTCACCCATTACGACATTATCAATTCAGCCGCGCTGGTTACCGCCGCACAACCCTTTCTCGAGGAATCGAATCCGCCGAAGCCTAGCCGATAGTTGGCCCGGCACCGTGTCTCTAAAAATGGTTTACGGTTCAGGAACCGGGCCCTTCCGCTCCTCCATTACCTCGGTAAGTTGCCGCACGCACTCGGAACGGTTGCAATAAACACAATCTTTCCTTGTGGGAGTGCACATGAGCGTTTCCACTCTGATTTTCATCGCAGCGGTGTTGATGGCGTGGGCACTTATCAAGATTGTCCCAAAACTCTTCGTCCGGCAGGTGAGCCGCCTGACCCTGAGGGCAATCGGTCAGGACGCACTGGCGAAGGTGCCGGAGCAAATCCAGCTGTCGCCTGTAGATGGCGCGCAATGGAAAGACGTAGCCGCCATCCAGCAGCAGGCATCCCCGCTGGTGCGGGCTGGCTTCGACGATCTGGGGACATATAACGTGGACAAGATGCCGGGCGTACTCGTGCGCATTCTTTTCCAGCCGCAGACCTACGTTGCCGCTCACATTACCGAACATCCTAAAGCCAACAATTGGATCGAATTTGCTACGCGTTACACCGACGGTGGGAGTGATTTCTTGACAACTCTGCCGGACCAGGGGATCGCTCCTCCACCCTTCGTGCGAACCGCTCGCGCTGACAAGGGCACGTCAAGCGACAGCCTCTATCAACAACACCTGCGGCAAAGAAGATCAAGCGGGATCAAGCCGGTGAGCCAGAATGACGTGGCTCACGAATTCGAAGATGCCTACATGCGATACATGATCTGGAAGAACAACCAGGGCCTGAAGCCGGAGGAGGTCGCAAAAGTGGCGCTGAAGTGGGCCAAGGCGAAGCAACACTCCGCCGGGCGGTCCTAATCCGAAGGGCAAAGCCTAGCAGATCCAGGAATGCCTTCGGGACGTGCCCGACAAGCCGGTTACATTTCATCCAAGAAGTCTTCTAACTTCGGCCTGTGCTTTTGTTTCTTCGTCTTCTTGCGGTCTGGAATCACCCGTGCGGCTGGCGGCGTCCCGATTCGTTCGCGAGCCATGGCTTTGACCGCCTCGACAGCGCGAAACCGCTTCGGCTTTTTCCTCGGCATGGCTCCATCTTGCCATAATCTACCCTGAGTCGATGGTTCGCTAGGTCCGCCACTTCAAGGAGGCTTGCCCAGAAGACGTAAGCTTGACTAGGCTGACGACTTCATAGATGTGAGATCGCTGATAGCGCCAATTGACCGGTTCGGTGGAAAACCCCCGTTTCTGCGTATGCTGTCAGAGCAGCTACAAACCTTGATGACAAATATCGAGTCTCTAATCGTCGACAGCGAAAAGCTACGACAATTTTTGGCTGTTGGCCCTCGCTTCACGACGCCGAGGTTCTAGAGCTTCATTTTTGGCGCGGCGATGTTCAAACCGACAAGGGCAGTTGCGAGTTTCCCGTGCTCACGCTGTAGATCCACGTCTGGGAATTTACGGACGATGTTGATCCGCAGGGATATTTCGTTCGCCGACATCCTACGCTCACACAGCTTAGGTTTTGCGACGTCAAAGATTTCCAAAAGCAAGGGTTCAACCATCAAAACGCCATGATGGGATTGGCCCTGAGAAGTGAACAGCGCACCAAAGGCCCGTCGCCGTACTTTGCCGTCGAGTTGAACCTAGCGTTCGGCATGGGAGCTTCGTTCCAGTGTCTTCGCATAGAAGTTGTCGATGCCGTGCCCTGTTCCGATCGGGAAAAAGCAACTCCTGACAGCCCTTGCTAAGCGGACCCCAATTGTTGAAATATTCCCGATTTCGCTGAAAATCCTCTCGGCTGGGGTTTTGAGTGATTAACCGGCCAATCAGAGCACAACCGCCTTGATTATGACAATCCTGCTAACGAACTCCCATCCTTGTTCGTCCGAGTTTAGGAGAGTGTCTGTGATGAAATCCAAGATCACGTTCCTGTCGCTGATCGTAATGGGTGCTTTAGTCCCAGTTCTGTCTCTTGCCCAAACCGCTTCCAATCCCGCAAATCTTCCTCAGCGCGATGGTTCGCACGACTTTGACTTTCTCATTGGCAACTGGAAGGCTCATGTCCGCCGCCTTCCCGATCGCCTCAATAACTCCGATGTCTGGGTTGAGTACGACGGTATCTCGAACCACAAGAAGCTTCTCGACAGTAATGCGAACTTCGAAGAGTTCGAGGTCACCAGCACGGACAAGAAACTCCACATCAAGGCGCAAACCCTCCGCCTCTACAATCCCGCCTCCCATCAGTGGAGTATCTATCTCGTCGATTTGGACAACGGAGCTCTCAGCCTGCCTCCCGTGGTTGGAAGCTTTACCGCAAACCGCGGTGAGTTCTTCGATCAGGAGGACTACAAAGGTCGTGCAATTCTGGTGCGCTACGTGTGGCTCAACATCTCGCCCCAGTCTGCGCGCATGGAGCAGTCATTCTCGCCTGATGGCGGCAAAACCTGGGAAGTAAACTGGATTTGCGAGCTTTCACGATAACTAGCGCACTTATCAGACCTTACCGCCTCGTCTCCTGATTCGACGGCAGGGCTGCTCCGCATGACGATCAAGGAGACGCCATGACGATGGCTTTGAACTGGTTTCAACAAAGCCGTGGTTACGCTGGCGGTTGGGTGATGGCTCAGGCGAAAGAGTATGCTACTCAAAAGCGGCTTGGGCCGAAGAATCCCGACGAGCTGGCTGCGGCCCAGAAACGAGACTACGTTCGGAGAGGCGGATCGAGCATATTCGATGAGAGCTGCGGTTCTGGTTACCTGCCGAAGACGTTGGAGTCGGAGCTAGCCAAGCGGCAGCTCGAGGTCAAGCTGGTGAAGGCGTGTCCACGGTGCGGAAACACAGTGTTGGCCAAGGCTGGAAACTATCGGCGTTGCGGTCCATGCGGTTGGGACTCGAAGTGGGCTGATCTTCAGCCAAACTAGGTAGCGGTAAATGGACGGGTGAATTGTTGTCTTGCGTTCTGACGGGAACCTGGCGGCCCGACTGGCACATGCACTCAAACTGCACCCAAGTTTTACGTTTGTCTTGTGGGGGGAACTGCTGGAGAAAGCCGCTGCGCTCCTGAAAAAGTGAAGTAGGGATGATGAGGAAGGGGGCCTTAGCTATGGCCGGGTAGCGCAATGATGGCGATGATGATGGCTGTGCCTGTTATGATAACTCAGCTCACTTCGCAAGCCTCCTTCTCAATCTCTGTCTGCTGGTGCTGCAC
>DATJVZ010000284.1:0-5959 GCA_035501575.1 Terriglobales bacterium
CATGGCTGGGCGTTGGGCATACTCTGGCCATAAAATCGGCCCGGCGCACCCGTTGTGAGCCGGTCGACTTTAAAGGTTTCTTTATCGAAGAAGTACCCCCGGCCCAATCGCTGGTACACGTCGTGGTCCACACATTTCTTCTGCAATGCCGGTGGATCAATGCCCAACTCTGTAAGCAGTCCGCGCGCCTCTTTGCTGTAGGGAAACGGGGAGTCAATCGAAACCGTGCCGCCGTTGGCGAGCAAGAGCCGGCCATTCGGACGAAACTCATTCCGCTTGGCATGACCGCCGAAGTCGTCGTGGTTGTCGAGGATGAGAATGCGGACGCCGGCCGCGGCGAATTTGCGATAAAAGTACGCCGCAGACAGTCCGCTCATTCCACCGCCCACAACAACCAAGTCATAGTTCTCATGGGTCTCAATCGGTTCCCCTACCGTCCCCCAAAACTTTCCGTCCCGTAAGGCGTGCGCAACCTCGAAGGACCCAGGGTGGCTGCCACGCATGCCGGTCAAAGCCGGAGGATAATAACCGGGAGCGTCCTGTGCCGAGGGTGCTGCCAGAGGACCGCCGAACACCGCTCCTGGCAGCCAGGCACTGGCCAGGACTGCACCGACGCCGATCGCCACTCCATTGAGGAAATCCCGCCGGCTAATGGCGCGGTTCATTCCGAGCTCACGATCCCGTGCGGGGTCGATCCCCTGGGGATTCGAATCACTCATGTTTGCCTCATCGCTTAACTTGCACTCGTCTGCTTGGCGGAAGAGGAGCGAGTGCTCAGAATTTCCTGGACCGCCCGGTATCCCTGATCGATGGCAATGTTGGTATAGGCGTGGCCGTCGGAATCGGAGTTGGCAATGTGAATACGGCCAAAGGGCTGTCGGCCGATCACGCACGGGCGTTCGGAGTCGGGCCGATCGAGCGGCTCAAACAGGGGATTGTATTCATACGCGTACCCGTGTGGCCAGCGATTCACGGTGATGGCCTGAATGTCGCGGGCAGCATCGAATCCCCCTTCGGCCAACATCCGGCCGAGTTCATCCCGAATGTTTCGCTCGAAGGTGGCAAAGGTTGTGGTGAACAGATCCCAGCGGCCCGCCATGTACTGCTGTTTGCAGGGGAGACCGGGTTGGCACGGCGTTCGCATCAGATGAAGTAGACAGGACTCGTCGGGCCGGCTGGGAAAGTGATATTCGCCCATCGATACGGGAAAATCGAGGGAGACCGAGCTGAAATAGCCACCGGGCGCATAGATGGAGCTCAATGCGAGCTTCTGAAATGGCTTCCAATTGGCGACCTGAACATTGGTGTAGACGAGAGGAATCTTGACCGCGTACGCCAGGGCCTCCTTCTGTTTCTCCGACATCTCGGGACAAAGATAGGGAACCATCACGTTGTAACAGGCCAGTACACAATATGCCGCGGTCACTTTGCGCGCCTGGCCGCCGCGAACGTAAGTGACCTCAACCTGGTTCGCGCTCTGGGGATCACCGACGTGCTTGGCGCGGACGGCCGTACTGTTGAGACGTATGCGGATCGAGGAATCCGGATTGTCGAGCCGTGCATAATTCATCCGAGCGGTGACGATGTCCTCCATCGTCCTGCCGGGCGCCGATTCCGGTACCAGCGACCGGACAAGTAGCCGGGCGACCGAGGAATTTCCATCCGGGAAGTGAAAAATGTAAGGCTCGGCTTGCTCCGGGCTGTCCTCGTGACTTTCCATCTGCATGCCCTTAAATCCGGGATAGTTCATCTCCAGGCAATCGCCAGCCGAGACGGCGTCAATACCCACTCCGTACAAGCCATGTGGAGCCGACTGATAGACCTTGATGACATCGGGGTGAACCTTCACGTACTCGAGAAGGAAATCTTTATAGCTGGTTTTGGTCAGTTTGCGTCTTTTCTCTTCGAGACTCAGACCAGCCATGTAATCCACATTGGTTTCCTGTAAACGGGCCAGGTCTTGGCGGGCAGGTTCTGCGATGGGAATTTTCGCCAAAGTCTCCGGAGAATAGGCAAGACCCAGGTAGTGAGTGCCGAAGCCCGGCAACAGCACGTCCTGGCCGAACGTCTCCCGGTCGAAGAACGTTGCCCGCTTCAAGTTCATCGACTGGTAGAGATTCTGGTCGAAATAGGTGTGAAATCTGTCGACATCGATCCCTAATTCCTGCAAGAGAGCAAAGGCCTCTTTACTGTAATGATGAGGGGCCTCAAGGGACTGGGTTCCGCCATAACCGAGCAGAAGGCGATCACCAGCCCTGAATTCATTGCGCTTGGCGTGACCGCCAAAGTCGTCGTGATTGTCCAGAATGAGAATTTTCGCCTGCGGTCCCGCCGACTTCCGAAAGAAGTAGGCTGCCGCAAGGCCGCTGATGCCGCCGCCCACGACGATCAAGTCGTAGGACTCGTTGTCGGAGACGGCCCCCGGCCACTGCTTGCCGTCGCGAAGGGCGTGCGCCACCTCCCAGGAACCGTCATGGCTGCCGCGCAAGCCGTTCTTGGCCGGAGGGTAGTAATTCGGATCTTTTTCGGGCTGGAAAGCCGGCTCCGGGATGCCGAAGGCCAGCCAGGAAAAACTCTTCGGAACTGCGGAAGCGCCGACCGCAATGCCGACACCATTGAGAAAGTCTCGCCGGGTGATCGAGCGACCCATTCCTAATTCGCGATCTGTTCTTGCTTTGCTCATTTTCTCCTCGGTGCCTGCGGCAGTTCACTCTACGACTTGTGAACTCGAATTCCGCCCCCATCGTGGGGGGATCGACTACTAGATTACCGAGGAACGGGAGCTGTTGGGTTCGTGCCTGTCATCAAGCCCCAGGCTCGGTAGGGAAGAGGGCGCGACTTGATGCGCCGTTGTTTCAGTCCCGGCTCCTTGCCGCCGCCTTCGATCCCCACCAGCTTGGCAAGAGGCCGTGCCTATTTGAAATGGTCAGAAAGTCAACTTTAAAGCAAGCTGCAGAATTCGGGGATCGAACGTAGTTGAGATCAGACCAAGGTTTGGATCGCCCACGTACGTGCTGCCCGGGTTCTGGAACTGCGTGTGATTCAGAATGTTGAAGGCTTCGGCGCGGAACAGCAACTTTAGTCTCTCGCCAACGAGAGGGGTGGTTTTCTCCAGCGCCAAATCAAAATTGAAGCGTGTAGGACCGGCCAAGGAATCACGCCGATAGCTTCCGTAGAAGCCGACAGGGCAGGCAATTGTCCCTGTGGAGTCCGCGGTAGCGATGCACGGATTGGCTACGAGGTTGGCGGGATTGAAAAAGAAGTTTCCCGTCGTCGGCCCGCCGGCCGTCGGATTCGTGAGTGTCTGATACTTATGAGGATCAAACGTCTGAATAGAGGGCGTGACCTGATCCGGGCGGATCAACTGCGGGTCGCCGTAGCCCGAGGGACCCGGGAAACCCGACTCGGGGCTGCTGGTGTCAGCGTAGAAATCGAGCGGGACGCCAGACTGATAGTAGGCGATCGGATAGAGGCTCCAGCCGCTCGTCAATCGTTTGGGCGCTGTCGCCCAGAGCTGGTCAAAGGGCAGATCCCAGCCCGCACTGACTTCGATCCGGTTCCGCATATCAAAGTCGGCGTTGCCGTAGAACCGATGCGGCTCGAAGTACGGAATCTGCGCGCTGCGCTGGTTGAAGCCCGATCCATTGTCGAAGTTATGCGACCACGTGTAGGAAACACTGAAATACGCGTCGCCTATGTTGTGCCAGTTGCTTGTCCGTTTGGTGAGGCTGGCAAGTAAGCCGTTATAGTTGGCGTTGTTCTGCCCGGTAAACGTGTCCGACAAAGGAGCGTATCCATTGTCGGGCGTGAGTCCCAGTTTTACGTTCAGCAGATTGTTGCAGCCGGCTGCCTGCGCGCAGGTCGACGGCAGAATCGGATTGACATCCTGCCAGGTAAGCAATTTGTGGGAGGAACTTCCCACGTAGGTTAGTTCCGCCATCAGGCTGTTACTCAACTGCCGCTGCACGCTCAAGTTGTATTGGTAGATATACGGCGTCTTCAGATGCGGATCGACAAAGAGGTTGCCGTAGCCGTAAGGGAAGTAACCAGCAGCGGCAAAGTTCAAATTGTTGGGCGGAGGCGTCGAAGGAAACGGATCCGGCGCACCTGCCGTCTGGTATGGATAGGGTAAGGATGTGTTTTTTAGTGTCGGGTTTGGCGGCGACGGCGGCGGCGGCGCCAACGGATTGAAAAAGAGGTCGGTGGAGGGCCACCACGGTAGGACGCCGTTGTTCCAATCTGCCATCCAGCCATTCAGGGTGTCGTAAAACATGCCCACGCCACCGCGCACGCTGGTTTTGCCGTTGCCAAAGGGATCCCATGCAAAACCGAAGCGCGGGGCGAAGTCCTTGTGATCGGAAAAGTACCAGCCGTTGGGTGCACCCGGGTCCCCGGGAACGACCAGACCGGGCGGGGCAAACTCAAATCGGGCGGAGTGAAGTCCGGGGATAAGGCTATAGCTGTGCCCGTGAACATCGGTTTCCGGGCTGGTGTATTCCCATCGCAGACCAATGGTCAGCGTCAGCCGAGGAGTAACTTTCCATTCATCCTGCCCGAACAAGGCATACTGCCTCTGGTGCTCGTTATTGTTGGCTCGCGGATACTGCTGGTATTCATCCGGGGCTCCGAAGAGAAGGTCCGCCAGATCCGTTCCGGAGCCGACGCCTCCCGCTCCGTAAAAGAAGAACCATCCGTTGGTCGCGTAGGCATAGATCGAGTTCTCTTGCAGGATGGCAAACCGCCCTCCGGTCTTGATCGTGTGCCGTCCTCTGGTCCAGGTGAGCGTGTCCGAGATGCCGTAGGTGTTATCCGCCTTCGTCCGCGGCAAGTTGGGGTCGAAGCCAAGAACCAGGTTGCTGCTATACAGTTGCATAATGGGAGGTGCGAATCCCAGGTCGGAATTGATGTGTACGCCCAGGGCGGCGGGATCGGGAGGTTGGCTTCCTGCCGAGGAAGTTTGGTAAAAACGATTGGCCGTTAGATGAGCTTCATTGAGCAAAGAAGCAGAGAACGTTCGTGTGTAGGCCAGATTCAGAAATTGATTGGTGGTCGAAGTATCCGACGGAAATCCCGTTACGGTAGCGAATATTCCTATCGGGGCTACGGTCGGCTCCTGGTTAGAACCGACGGTGAGGGACAAGCGGTCCTTCGGCGTGGCGTAGAAATCCAACTTGCCGGTGTATTGATTGACGTTGTCGGAGGCGTTGCCTTTCGGAAATAACTGCCCGTTCGGGGAGGTTGGGATCAAACCGGCCTTAATGTAAGCCTGTGCCACGGGGTCGATTTTGCTGGGATCGATGATGGCTTGCGCGGCCTTCGCCGGGTCGGATTGATAGTACGGATTAGCCTGCAGGTACGCTACGACGTTGGGATCGGGGCCGCCGTTCACGGCCTGAGAAAAATTGCCGTTCAGTTCGGCCGGCGTGTAGGTCGTCACAGCCTGTCCGTGCGTGACAGAGATTTGGCGCTGCCCCTGGTACCCAAAAAAGTAAAACAAGCGATCTTTGATGATGGGTCCGCCGAAAGTTCCTCCGAATTGATTCCGCTTCAGCACCGGCCGCGGTTGCCCCAATTGCTTGTCGAAGTAATCGTTGGCGTTGAAGGCATCGTTGCGCAGGTAGTCGAACACACTGCCGTGCAGATCGTTGGTTCCGGATTTTGTTACCACGGTGACGGTGCCGCCGCCATTGCGTCCATATTCCGCGGTGTAGTTGTTGGTCAGAATGCGGAACTCGTCTACTGCGTCGGGATTAGGATCAAAGACCACATTGTTGCTGGTGACGGCGTTATTGAGTCCGCCATCGAGCAAATAAGTCACCGCGTCCGGCCGCCCTCCCGCCACCGTAAAACCTTCGGCGAACGAGCCGGATTTCTCCGAGCCATAGCCGGTTAGCGGAGCCGGCAGTACGCCAGGCTGAGTGAAGGCCAAGTCCAGGACCTCGCGGCCATTGAGCGGAAG
>DATJVZ010000285.1:0-4725 GCA_035501575.1 Terriglobales bacterium
GAGCGCGAGCACAGCGCGAAAGCGGCCGCTTCCCAAGCCCTGAAGATGGCGGAGACCACCAACAAAGTCCGCTTCCAGATGATGCAAAATCGCCTTTATCTGAGCAACTACCTGCTCAGCGGAGACACGCGTGAAGTCGAAAAACTGACCGAGGGCGAGCACCTGCTGCAGGATGCCCTCGAAGCTGCCGAAAGCCTGGCGAATTCCGAACAGCAGAGGACAGCCCTGGCGAAAGTACAGACCAGCGAGCAGAACTGGGCCCGGGAATTTGCCAGCACGCTCATCGACAAGCGCAAGGATGTAGACGGGGGAAACGCCACCGTCGCCGAATTGCAGATTTTCTATTTGCAGAAGGATGCCTCCTCTTGGGTGAAGGCCGCCACCGAGTACCTTGACTCGGCCGACGAGGAAAGCACGAAAACTCTCGAGGTGCGACGCAAGTCGGATGAGACGGCAGCCACAGGCACCATCGTGATCGCCTCGATCAGCACGCTTCTAGCCTTGGGTTTCGGCGTGGTAATCGCCTACAGCACCGCCCGTTCGATTACAGAACCGCTGAACAACTTGATCGGAGTCGCCCGGCAAATCGGCAATGCCGGCGATCTCGACCACGTCATCGATACCGAGGGCAACGATGAAATCGGGGAACTGGCTCGGACCTTTGCCCGCATGGTCAAGTACCTGAAGGAAATGGCCACCGTTTCCGAGGCCATTGCCGGGGGCAACTTGACGGTGAAGGTGGATCCCCGCTCGACCAGCGACACCCTGGGCAACGGCTTTGCTCGCATGACAGCGGGATTGCAGAGTTTGGTTCGCAATGTCCGCGACGCCGCCTCGCAAGTGACCAGCGCTTCCAACCAAGTTGCCGGGGCCTCCGACGAGTCGGCCAAAATCAGCCTGCAGACTTCCTCGGCCATCGATGAGGTCACCAGCACCATGCACGAAATCAGCGTCAACGTGCAAAACATGGTGAAGAGCACGCAGGTGCAAGCCTCCAGTGTGAGCGAAACCTCCGCCTCGATCGACCAGATGGTGGCATCAATCCAGCGCGTGGCCGATACCGCCAAAGTGCTTCTGGATATCTCCAATCGTTCGCGGGAAGAGGTGCATAGCGGCATCTCCACCATGGACAAAGCGACCGACGGATTGAATCGCATCAACACCACCATCCATGCTTCCGGCGAAATCATTGACGTGCTCGGGCAGCGAGCCGATGACATCGGGAAAATCATCGAGGTCATCGACGACCTGGCAGAGCAGACGAACCTGCTGGCGCTCAACGCCGCCATTGAAGCGGCGCGAGCGGGCGAGCACGGCTTGGGCTTCGCTGTCGTCGCCGATGAAGTGCGAAAACTGGCGGAGAAGTCGGCCCAGTCCACCAAGGAAATCTCCGAGCTGATTCAGAGCATCCAGCGCGAGGCCCGCAAAGCGGTGGAGAACATGGATCGCTCGACCGGCATCGTGAACGAAGGACTGGGGCTGGGACAAGAACTCAACACCGCCCTGCGCAAGATTTCGAACGTGGTCACGGAAGTCTACAAGTTTGCCCAGGAGATCGGGGCGGCGACCAATCAGCAGTCTCACGGTTCGTCCCAGATTGCCCGGGCCACCACGCGATTGAACGAGATCACGCACGAAATCAACTCCGCGGTGGAAGAGCAGGCTTCCGGGGCGCACGCCGTGGTCAAGGCGATGGAACGGATGCGGGAGCTCGTGCAGCAGACCACCTCGGGCTCGGCGGAACTGGCCGCCTCGGCCGAACAGATGTCGAAGATGTCGCGCGGATTGCTCGACTCCATGGATCGATTCACCTTGGAACAGTTGGACCAGGCGGGCCTGCGCCGTGACGAATCTAGCTCGAGCGCGTTCCGGCAAGCGGCGGCCGGAGGAACCGATTAAGTCTCGGGGACCTTCGGCATGAACCGCGAACTTCATATCGTCGGCTTTCAGATCGGGCGCGAAACCTACGGTGTGCCGATTACCTCCCTCCACGAAATCGTCCGCGTACCGGAAATCACCTCTGTACCGGGTGCGCCGGATTACATGGAGGGGGTCATCAACCTGCGGGGCAAGATTGTTTCCGTTCTCGACCTCCGCAAGCGGTTGGGCGAGAGCCCGGTGGCTCCGACCAAGCAAAACCGGATCCTGGTGCTCGAGCATAAAGGCAAGCTCTCCGGATTGATCGTGGATTCCGCCTCGGAAGTGCTGAAGATACCGGTGGCCGATGTGGAATCATCCCCCACGGAACATTTCGAAGGAAAGCTGGACTGCATTACCGGGCTGGGCAAATATCAAGGCCGGTTGATTGTCCTGCTCGATATGGCAAAGCTGCTCGAATCCGGCACGGGGGCGCGCAAGACCGAATCCAGCAAAATCAGTCAGCCCGCCCACCGGGCGCCGGAAGCGCAGGCGACTGCGCCGCAATTAAAACGATAGGGGACGAACAAAATCCATCATGGCTAGTACGAGTATGCCGCCGCAACTGTCCGAGCCTGAACTGAAGTTGTTGCAGGCGCTGGTGTATCAAGAATGCGGAATGCACTTTGATGCGCGCCGCACCGACTTCCTGCAGGATCGCCTGCTACGGCGCTTGAAGGAATGCCGGATGGATTCCTTTTACAGCTACTACCGGCTGCTGATCAGTCACGACGGCAAAGCGGAACTGGCCAAGCTGGTCGAGAATTTGACGGTCAATGAAACCAGCTTCTTTCGCAATCAAGCTCAGTTGGACCTGTTTCACAAACACATCCTCGATGACTTGCTGCGCAAGAAGCAGGAGAAGCGTGATTTTTCTCTGCGCCTGTGGAGCGCGGGTTGCTCCACCGGCCAAGAGCCCTACACCATGGCCATGCTGGTGGCCGATGCCTTGTGCTATCACTGTCTGCGGAACCCCAGCGGTCAACCGTTGCCTACGCCCAAACCTCTGGTTGCCGCTCCGTGGAAGGTGGAGATTCTAGCCAGCGACATCAACTATTCGGTGTTGCGCCACGCTCAAGAAGGGATTTACAGCGAGCTGCAAATGCAATCGGTCGACTACAAGTACCGCCTGCGACATTTCGACAAGGTCGGCGATCGCTATGCCATCAAGAAAACGCTCAAAGAGCTGGTCTACTTCGACTTTCACAATCTCAAGACCGAATACTTGCCGCAGCGTAACGATGTCATCTTCTGCCGCAACGTCATGATGTACTTCGACGAGGCCGAGCAAAAGCGGCTGGTCGAAAAGTTCTACAAATGTTTGAATCCGGGGGGCTACCTGCTGATCGGGCATGCTGAGAGCCTGATGGGTTTGAGCGAAAAGTTCGCCATGGTCTACCGTGGCACCGGAACCGCGTACCAAATGATCGAAGGGAAGACCGAGGTGAAGACCGAGGTGAAGGCGTGAGCCAGTTCTCCGATGAACGCAGCGAGGAATTGCGAGAGCTCTTCTTAGAGACCTCCGAGGAATTGCTGCAATCATTGAATGAAGAAGCCCTGAAGCTCGAAAAGAGTCCCGGGGACGGCGAGATCGTGCGCACCATGCGGCGCATCGTGCATACCTTGAAGGGCGACTCCGCCGCCGTAGGCTTTCAGGAACTGAGTGAGCTGGCCCACGAATTCGAAGAAGCCCTGGCCATCGAGGCGACCGCGGCGCACGCCTCGCTGGCGGAAATCGCCTTCGCTTCCGTAGATATGTTTAGCGCCATGCTGGGCGCCTACCGCACGCAGGGGGACTTGCCCTCGGCGGATACCTTGCGCAAGCTCATCGCGGAACTGACCAGCACGAAGCCAAAGACGCAGCCCCGAAAAAAGAAGTCGGGGAGCGCCCCGCGGGTTACCTGGACAGAATACGAGAAGCTCGCGGCGGTGAACGCGCTCGAAGCCGGGCAGAAGGTGTTCGATCTCCAGGTACAAATCGATCCAACCTGCGCCATGCCGATTGCGGCTCGCCAGTTGATCTGGAAGGCGGTGGCCGAGATCGGAGAGGTGTTAGCTTCGCGGCCCGAAGCCGGATCCACCGAGGCCAGCGCCTGGTTTGAGTTGTTGGTCACGACCGATCGTCCCAAAGAAGAACTGGCCGCGAAATCGACGATTCCCACCGTGGTCTCAGAAGTCAGGATTGAGCCGGTGGAGATGGAAGCGGTCGAGACCGCGGCTGCGGCTGCCGCGGTTGCCACCGCGGACTCACCGGCGGCCAAAACCGAGGAGGCCAATCCCCGATCTTCCGGAGCGACGGAAGGCCAAACCACTTCAGCGGCCACGGTGCAACCGTCGGCTCCCGCGGGTAAACCGGCCGCCGCTGCGGGAGAGAACATCCTGCGGGTGGATGCCGAGCGCATCGATGCAGTTCTCAACCTGGTCGGCGAACTGATCATCGGCAAATCCATGCTGCAGCAGGCCATCAATGAATTTTCCGGGCGGTTTCCCAAGGACCAAATACGAGGCCGATTCGCCGATGCCATGGCTTTTCAGGCGCGCGTCTTGGGTGATCTGCAACGCGCGGTCATGAAAGTCCGCATGGTTCCAGTGGAACAGCTGTTCCGTCGCTTTCCGCGCATGATCCGCGACGTGGCCAAGCAGTGCGGCAAGGATGTGCAATTGGCGGCCAGCGGAGAACACACCGATCTCGACAAGGGCTTGCTCGATGCTATTGCCGAGCCATTGACGCACCTGGTCCGTAACGCGGTGAGCCACGGCATCGAAAGTAGCGCCGAGCGGGCTCGCCAGGGCAAGCCGGCGCATGGC
>DATJVZ010000286.1:0-15736 GCA_035501575.1 Terriglobales bacterium
TTCGTGACCCGAGCCATGACCCACGGCAACCCGCTCGGTCCCTATAGCGTCGCCGTTTTCTTGACGCTCGGCGCTTTGTTGTCCTGCTGGATTTGGAACATTTACTTGATGAAACGACCCTTAGTCGGTCAGCCGGTTGACTTTTCCGGCTTCTTCCGAGCGCCAGCTTCGGCTCATGCCCTGGGAGTTTTGGGAGGCGTGATTTGGGGTATTGGCATGGTGTTCAATCTGGTGGCCGCCAACTTCACGGGCGTAGCCATCTCCTATGCCATTGGCCAGTCCGCTCCCATGGTGGCGGCGCTCTGGGGAGTGTTTGCCTGGGGAGAGTTCGCCGGTGCGTCTCGCAAAGCGAAGACCTTTCTGTTCTTAATGTTTATCTTCTACTGCTTTGCGATTCTGCTGGTCGCGCTAGCCCATGGCTGAGTCCGGCTCCTAAATTGTCGTCGCTCCAGTCGACGAACCCCTTGAGGGCCCAAAAACCTCGCCAGCGGATCGAGGCCCTCGCAGAACTAACAGTTGTCCTCAGCCTCAGTCGCAAGGTACCACACTAGGATGGGTGTACCACTTTCCCCTAACTTCTGGTCCGCCCCGAACAATGTTGATGGCTGGGTTTTGGGCAGGGGCGATTGGCAGAGGCGCGCTTGGTTTCTCAACCTATGAAAACAATTTCTCCTTGGCCAGATGGCTGCAGACGAGGTCCACCATTGATCGGTGACCGGGTGATTTGTCTAAGGCAAATGGCTCGCGAGAGATAGGCGCCTCACTCCAGAACGTCCCCCGCTAGGGGCTGAGGAAAAAGCCGTGGCAGCTAGCCAGATTCGCCTAAAGCTAAAGAGAAGATGGAAGTAGAAAGACCCCTTGGCATGGAGCCAGGGATGCGGTATCTTGGCCGACGCGAGAATAACGAAGGGCAGACAACCCCAGAAGGGTTCAAGGCATAATTAGGCAGGCTACGGAGTAGGCCAGGGACTTCCGGGCGCAGCCGGAACGCTGGGCTGTCGATCAACGGCCCGGGTGTCACGAGGGCTCAGAAAGAGCATCCGCCATGAAATCTCCTCTTCTCCGTTACAGTGTGCTTGCGGTTGTTTGTTTGGCCGCCGGTTCGGTGTTTGCCCAAAATGCCCCCAATTCAGCCCCGGCGTCCACCCCAGCCGACTCGGGCGCGATGGTCTCGGCTCAAGGCGAAGCTGGGGCTTCCGGCTCCGATGTGCTCATTCCCGGTCCGCTGCGCTCCTTGTTTCGCATGGCCGGCATTAGCCAGAAAATCTCGACCCAAGAGATCCTGCCTTTGCTGGCTCGCAACGTGTTCGCGCAAGGCTATGAAGGCTCTCCCACCAAAGGCCGTCAGACCGAGTTTCTGATCCTGCTGATACGGTACGTCGATCAGGCGAGGGAACTGGCGACGCTCGCCGGACCGGAAGCTGTGATTCGGGTCTCGCGTTGCGAAGAAGCCCGCCCGTTGCTGCACATTCTTGGATACCGCGTCCGTCAGGAGTGCGGGCGAAAGACGACTTCGCTCGTAACCTCCGATCCGGACCGGGCATTCCTGACCGTGGACTCGGGTTTCCCGCTGCCCGAGCTCGAGGAAACGCTCGAAGGAGGGGAACCGTTCTCCTATCCATTTCCCTCCACCCGTTTGCCGGTGCCTTTTGGTGCCAGCGAATGGTTGGCGGCCAGCCGAGACGCCGGGAAAGACGACAAAGACCTGCTCGATGCGCTTCTTCAGGATCCGGTCTTGGCACATCTCTACTGGTCTATGTCGCGGATGGATGGTGAAACCGGCGCGGCTCTGCGGCAAAACCCCGGGCTTGAGAAGCTGCTGCCCTATGCGGCGGTTCTCGATTTCTATGGAGATCAGATTCGAGTTCGCTCGGGCCACGTGATCGTTCCCGGCGGGGCACCTGCGCAGTCCAGCTGGAAGGACCTGGCAGGGGCGAGCCCGACAGTGCCGGGGGACTTTGTTCTTCATTTACTGTCCAAAGATAGAGGTTGGCTGGCGGCCTATTTTGATGCTCTGTCACGGGTCAATCCCGGCCAGCAGGCACACTTGACCGAGCCCCGCCGCCTGCGCCGGCTTTATCAGGCGCTGCGAGAGCCGGATGTTTCCGTCGATGCCGCGCGCCCGGTATTTCGGCCGGCGCCGAGTCTTCTCATGCTGTTTACCCGCCTGCAGTGGGATCCCGACGGCAAGCCTCATGTCCCGGGAAATCTGGAAGTTTGGAAGCAGATTCTCAACCAAAAGTCGGACTCCAAAATCATTCGTGAATGGGCCAAACGCGCCAATCACTGGAACGACCCCGAGCAACTGCTCGAAGGAATGGTCGCCCTTTCCCGGGTGGAGACCGAGTCGGGACCGGTGCAAATCTATCTCATGCTCAGCGAACTGGATAGCCGACGAGCGCCGGGCGAGCGGTTGAGTCCGCAAACCGCGCGCCTGATGGCCAGTAAGTTCGCGCAGTACAGCAATCAGTATTTGATCTTCTCTGAATTCCCCGAGCTCAACGACCAGTCGATTGTGCACTTCTTGAACGCCGCCGAGGGGCTGGACAAGATCTCCAATCACACGCTGCGCGGCAATGCTCTGGGGATATTCCAGGCCAACATCGGGATTTGGCAGATTTTGGCGCGCCAAGAGCAGATACCGCGCGCCGCATTGAACGATTCCTGGCAACGGGCCATTCAACCCTTGACCAACATTCACTCTGCCACCCAGCTCTTCGATGGAGGTTGGGAATCGCTGCGGCAAGTGCTCCTGGCCTCAACCGGAAAGCAGAACATTTCCCAGGACGAGATCATCGAGTTGCTGGCGGGTCCGCGGCAAGCCACCCCCGAAGGCCAACAGATGCACGAGGAACTGGCCACGCGGATTCGCACCGCCATGGAAGCTCAACGTCTGGTTTCCCTCGACACCATCTGGACTCTGGGCGAGGGTTTGAAAGAGATGGCCCAGGGAAAAGCCGAGGGCAAGACGTTTCTCCCCCAGGCTCGCGAGCTGGGAGAATTTGAGATGCCGCGACCGATCTTCACGAGCGGCGAGAGAACGGAATGGGCGGCGGGCATTTACAACAACCGTCACACGGACCTGGAGATGCGGACCGACTTTACCAAGCTGATCAAGTCTCAGGCTTCGCCCGAACAGCTGGAGCAAGCGCGCGGCCAGCTGACTCCCTTCTTCCGCGACACTCTGGTGGGTCTTAACTACGCCTATTACGAGCCTCCCGGGGCCCAGGTCATGCATCACAATCCGTTATTCGTGCGCTCCCATGACTTTTCCGGCGACACGGTGGCGGGAGTCGAGCGTGTTTGGCAGGCACCCTTGTTGTTCGGAGAAGGCTCCCCGGCAGGCGGCGGGGCCCATTTGGTCGGCTCCTTGGCCGATTTGCCCTACGTACTGGCCAATGCGGAACAAGACTTCATTACCCCGGAAAACGTGCAAGCCCTGATCTGGAGGGAACTGGTCCCGGGACTGTTGATGAATTCCACGCTGCCACGTTGGTGGGGTGTCAGCCCGTATGAACTGCATGCCATCACCCTCTATCAGCGATCGGGAGAAGAACTGCTGCAGTCGGCGCAAAAACAGCCCGAACTCGAGAGCCAAACCAGGGAGATTCTTGCCGAGCGCATCACCCCGCAGATGCTCGAACGGGTGGAGCAGAGTATGCGAACGGGACACATGGAGGAAGTGTCGGTGGAAGTTGCGCCGGCGGACTCGTTTTACCTGGCGGCGGAATTTCGCCGCCGCTATCCGCAAAGCGCGGCGTCGGTAGGTCCCGCCAATCAGGAACTGGACGCCCTTTGCCGTGCCCATCCTCAGGAAGTGAGTTGGGAGCGGTTGTCGGAAGACTTTGGCGTGCCTCATCCAATCCTGGCCCAGACCTACGCACGAGAATTGTTGAATGTGAGACCTTTTCCGGCTTTTGAGGGCTATTCCAGCCGTCTGTTGGCGGAGACCTGGGATTCCAATAATCTCTATTGGGCGCGTTTGGTCGATGAGTCCGGGTATTCCCCGGTGATGTTGAACCGTCTGGCTCCGGAGCTGACTCGCCGCATGGTGGAGAAGATTTTCGCCACCGACTTTGAGGACTGGCAGGCTATTCTTCGCGCCTTGCGCGAAACCGGAGAAGAGTTTCGCCAGGGAAAGATCGCCGTGCTACCCAAGGGCGGCTTTTGAGCGGAAGGTTCGATGGTGGGATCGGTAGGAACAGCGGCAACGCAAGGTTGGGGGAACGGCTTTATGTCAAGGACCTATTTTCTAGTTCTGGGGTCTCTTATCGTACTAGGCGGGAGCTTTCGAACCCAGGCACAGGAAAGCGAGACGCATATCCACGTCATCGTGGACATGGTGCAGTTGAATGTGGCTGTGACGGATAACAAAGGGGATTACGTCACCGGGCTTCGGCCGCAAGATTTCTCGGTCACCGAAGATGGCATCGTACAGAAAATCGCAACCTTCGCCGAGGGCAACGAGGCAACTCGCAGGGTCGTGGACATAGCTCCGACCGCGGGCAAAGCTTCCTCGACGCCCGGGGAGGGGGAGGCCTCGGGGCTCGGCTCGCTCGTCGCCGGGGCGGACGTCTTCATCCTTTTCGATACCAGCAACTACATGTATCGCGGCTTTGTGTTTGCCCAGGACGCAATCGCCGACTTTGTACGTTCGCTAGAGACCGCGGATAAGGTTGCATTCTATTCCTACAGCCGCAATCTCTTGCGCGCGACTCCCCTCACCGCCGATCGCTCGCAGTTGTTACGCGGGGTGCGGACGACCGTGGCCGGGGACGATGCCGCGCTCTACAACTGCTTGTTGTTGACCCTGAAGGACGCGGCGAAATTTACCGGTCGCAAAGTGGTGGTTGTATTTTCCAACGGTCCCGACAATGCCAGCATGGTACCCCCCGAAGACGTAGCCGAGTTGGCCCAGTCGACGGGAATCCCCGTGTATATGATCAGCACCCAGCAAGCCAAGCTAGAGCCGGTCTCAACTACGGTGTTTGAGCGGATGACGGCGGCGACCGGAGGCAAAGCTTATTTTGCCAAGTCCTGGCGCGACGAACGGCGAGCCTTTGCTTCCATCCGCGATGACTTGGCGCATCTTTATTCTTTGAGCTACTATCCCCAACCCAATCCCAATGGAGGCTGGCGGGCCATCACGGTGAAACTCATGGGCGAGCGCACGAAAAACTATCACATCCGCACCCGAGATGGTTATCGTCCCCAGCCCACCCGAATCTCCGCCAATGGCGCCTCCGGCTCGGTTTCGGAGTCGGATCCCAACTGATCGGCGGCGACTCGATCCGCCGGATTTCCATTCGAGAACCTCGGGCAGCAGACAAGCCCAACCGGCCACGCCGCCGGTAGACAGGGCTCCGCGCGGAAGCGCGCTCGGGCTCGCGGGTGGAAATCCGGTGCCGGCAGCAGACGCGCGGTTAGGGCACGATCGGCAGCACGAGATGTGACGGCAAACGTCGGGAGCAGTAGATCCGCTGGGTAGCCGCCACAAAATCCGAGGCCGCGGCTTGGTAGATGCTGGGCACGAACTTCTGCGGATTGCGATCGATCACCGGGAACCAGGTCGATTGAATCTGCACCATGAGGCGATGTCCCGGCAGGAAGACGTGATCGTGATCGCGCAGGGGGATGTTCCACTCGACGGGCTGATTGGGCGTGAGCGGATGCGGCTTCTCGTAGCTCGCTAGATAGCGGCCGCGGCGCACTTCCATGGCGATCGGTAGTTCGTAACCATTGAGTGATTGAGCATATTGGCCGGGCTTCGGACCGCTCTCGGGTTTCCAGTCGTTCTTCTGTGCGCTCTGCGGATAGACGTCGATCAGCTTAACCACGAAATCGCTGTCGGTACCGGAGGTAGAAGCGAAGAGATCGGCCGCGAGCGGACCGCTGACGGTGAGTGCGTGATCGAGCGGCGCGCTGACGAAAGAGAGCACGTCGGACCGGTGATCGACGAAGCGCTGGTCGGCCACTTCCCAGGTACGCCAGTCGCCTCCAGGATAGGTAGGAGAGATGGGGCGCTGGCGATACGGCACCGGATTGGCGGGATCGGAAACGTATTCCCGGTATGGGGTTTCGGTGGTGGGCAGATCCGGCGCGGAGAAGGAAAGGGTGCCGTCGGGGTGCAAGTAGAGCTTGGTGGGCTTGGCTTCGGGCGGAGGCCAGAGAGCGTAGGTGCGCCAGGTATTCGATCCGCTTTGAAACGTGCTCGCCTGCCACGCCGGCTTACTGCCCTGACCGTGGAGATAATAGCGGAAGAACGGCGCTTCGATGGTTTCGCGGAACTCGCGTGCGGTTTCATGGCCACCGAAGGGAAGAACGCCGATGGCATCGCCCTTGGGGCTTTGCCACTCGCCGTGATACCAGGGACCAGCCACCATGAAATTGGTGTGATCAGGATCGTTCTCTTGGGCATGGCGAAAAATCTGCCAGGGTCCCCAGGGATCTTCCTGATCCGCGAAGCCAGCGACGTTAAGATTCGGTACGGTCGAGGCGTGCAGTTGGTTTATCCACGCTTCTTTCTTCCAGAACTCGTCGTAGTCGGGGTGGTCGACGGTCGCATTCCAGTAGGGAATGGAGCCGTGAAGATATTTCGCGTTGATATTGGAGAGCGGCCCCAGTTCGAGATACCACTCATAGGTGTCGTAGGTGTCAAAAGGAAAATGGGTATTTTTGTCTTTGTCGGCCTGCTCCATCACGGAGTATTCGAAGGTATAACTCTCGCGCAAGGCTCCATAGCGGTGATCGTCGTCATTCATCCACTGATCCACCGGCGAGGCCTGCTCGCTGATGGCCTTGAGGGCGGGGTGGGGGTGAAGAAGTGTCAGGGCTGTGGTCAGTCCCTCATAAGAGACGCCAAACATGCCGACTTTTCCATTGTTATTCGGGACGTTCTTCAATAGCCAGTCGATGGAGTCGTAGGCATCGGTGGTCTCGTTGCTGGCCTTGGGGTCGCTTAGGTCGACCCAGGAGGAGAGATGAAACACACCCTCCGATTTGAAACGTCCACGCAGGTTTTGCAGGACGAAAATATAGCCGTCTTGCGCAAGTTCCTTCAGGGACGAGGGGATCGGTGCCGGCGGTTGATCGGGAACGCCATAGGGCGTGCGCTGAAACAGGATGGGGAGTGCATCCTGCTGATCTACGGGCGTGAGAATGACGGTTTCGAGACGAACCCCGTCGCGCACGGGCACCATGACTTCCCACCGATGAAAGACCGCCTTCGGAGGTCCCGCTTGCGGAGGAGCCTCCTGCGCCGCCGGCGGAGCGACGGCAGAGGCCACCAGAAGCAAGAGCGGCACCAAATGCAGGTTCGATCGACGCACGGGCCTTCCTCGAGACAGCTTCTCCTTGCGATGACCCGAGGCGCGCAGTATATCAATCGAACACCAGCTAAGGAAACTGCCGGGGGAGGATTCTGAACGGCGAAGCGTGATCGCTAGGGAAGGAAAGCCCGGCGAGTCCGACGGTTCCGCCGCTTGGCGGGAAGATGGTACCATCGCTCGGACATGGTCATCCGGCTCCGTCGTTCTCTTGTCACCGTCACGTTTTTCCTTGGTCTTAGTTCCGCGCTAGGCACAGCTCAGCCTCAGGGGCGTCCCCCAACTTCGATAATTCTCCGTGCCGCGCGCTTGCTGGATATTGAGGACGGCAAGATCATGACGCCCGGTGAGCTGCTGGTCGAAGGCGACCGCATTCGGGAAGTGGGTCGCTCCCTGTCCCACCCGGCGAGCGCACAGATAATCGACCTTGGCGACGCTACCCTCATGCCGGGCCTGATTGACGCGCACGTTCACTTGTTTCTGCACCCCGGTGCAGAAGACCTGCAGACGGTAGAAGAATCTGTTGCCCAGCGCACTATCACCGCGGTTCTTCAAGCTCGCGACGACTTAATGGCGGGCTTTACCGCCGAGCGCGATATGGGAACCGAAGGTGCCGGCTCCGCCGACACGGCGGTGCGCAACGCCATCGATCAGGGAGCGGTCCCCGGGCCGCGACTGCGAATCAGCGGGAATGCCGTAGACATTCTCGGCGGCCACGAAGATGCGATTCACTACAATCCCGCCCAGCATGTGCTTTCGAACGCTACCTATGCCAACGGCATTCCCGAACTGATCGCCGTGATCCGCGAGCAGCTAAAAGAAGGCGCAGATTTCATCAAGATTTATGAAACCGGGCCCGATTCGGTTCGTGACAAGCGGCTCATCACCCCCTACCAGTACAGCGAGGTCGAACTGGCGGCCGCCGTCGGGGAGACGGCGCGGGTGGGCAAGAGAGTCGCGGTCCATGCGACGGGCGAGCCGGGAGCCTTATACGCGGCCGAAGCGGGAGTAGCCTCGATCGATCATGCGGTCCAGCTGAGCGAAGAGACCATGAGGTTGATGCGCGAAAAGCAGATCTTTGCGGTTCCTACGCTCACCATCTTCGAGTATTTCGCCAACCATGCCGCCTCCCCGGCAGCCGCCGCTCGTGAGCATGAGTTCTTCGATCTGCATATCGAGGAGTTGCGCAAGCAGGTGTTGGCCGGAGTTCCCATGGCCGTCGGCTCCGACGTCGGGCCTTTTCCGCACGGCACCCAAGCCCGGGAATTTGTGCTCATGGTCGAAGCCGGCATGACCCCGCTCGCCGCCTTGCGCGCCGATCTCGTCAACGGCGCAAAATTACTGGGATGGCACGACGAGATCGGGGTTTTGAAGCCGGGTTACTTCGCCGACGTGATCGCCGTTCCGGGCGATCCACTCGAAGATATCAGCGTGTTACAGAGGGTAAAGTTCGTGATGAAGAGCGGGGTGATCTATCGCAAGTAGGATTCTGCCCCTGCCATTTTCGAGCCTCCATCGATCGTTCACCCAGCCATCGATTCTCGTCCTCTGGGCTGTCCGAGCGGCCCCGAGGGGCAATCTGGGGAATACCACTCGTCGAATCTCAGCATTCTAGGAGGTCAGTTTTGAATTCAGCCCGTTCTCTCCTGGCGTCTCTCCTAATTCTGACGAGGGCTTCGTTCACTCTGGCTCAGTCGATGCCTGCCGCCGAGCCTCTGCTCGCCGGTTACAGCAAGCAAGCTTCGGCCGTGGAGCGCTCCTGGGAAAAGAAATTCCAGGATGGAATCGTCGCCGACAACCTGCACGCGAGCATGCAACGGCTGACCGCCCGCCCGCACCATGTCGGCTCCCCCTACGATAAGGAAAATGCCGACTGGATCCTCTCCCAGTTCCAACAATGGGGATTCGACGCTCACATCGAGACCTTCCAGGTGTTGTTTCCCACTCCGAAGGAACGGGTCGTCGAACTGGTGGAGCCCACCAAGTTCCGTGCCAAGTTGCAGGAGCCTGCGCTGGCCATCGACCCGACCTCCGGTCAGACGGCCGAGCAGTTACCCACCTATAACGCTTACTCGATCGACGGCGACGTGACTGCGCCGCTGGTATACGTGAACTACGGAAATCGCGAAGACTATGAGCAACTGGACCGCCTGGGCATTTCGGTCCGCGGCGCCATCGTCATTGCGCGCTACGGTCAGGGCTGGCGAGGTGTCAAGCCGAAGGTGGCCGCCGAGCATGGAGCGGTCGGGTGCATCATTTATTCGGACCCCCAGGACGACGGCTACGTCCAGGGCGATGAGTATCCGAAAGGCGGGTGGAGGCCCCGCGAGGGCGTACAACGTGGCAGTGTCATGGACACGGATTATCCCGGCGACCCGCTGACTCCCGGAGTGGGCGCGACCTCCGATGCAAAGCGGTTGGCGATCCGAGATGCGAAGACCATTACTCGGATTCCGGTGCTTCCCGTTTCCTGGGGAGACGCGCTGCCGTTGCTTTCCGCCTTGCAAGGGCCGGTTGTTCCCGAGCCCTGGCGGGGAGGATTGTCGGTCACCTACCACGTTGGTCCCGGCCCGGCCAAAGTGCATTTGAAGGTGAGTTCGAACTGGGACCTGAAGCCGGTGAATGATGTCATTGCGACCCTGCGCGGTTCCGAGGTGCCGGAGGAGTGGGTGATTCGCGGCAATCACTACGACGCCTGGGTAAACGGGGCCGACGATCCCATCTCCGGAATGGTCACGGTTTTGGAGGAAGCTCGCATGCTGGGGGAGTTGCACAAGCAGGGATGGAATCCAAAGCGCACCATCGTATATTGCGCCTGGGACGGGGAAGAGCCCGGATTGCTCGGGTCGACCGAGTGGGTGGAAACACACCTCGCCGAACTCGAAAAACGTGCCGTAGCCTATATCAACTCCGATAGCAACGGCCGCGGCTATTTCAACGCCGGCGGCACCCACGATCTCGAACACTTCATCAACGATGTGGCGCGCGAAATTCAGGATCCGGAAAAGCGCATTTCGGTCCAAGAACGGGCTCGCCTGCGGCGCATCGCCAGAGCCAGCAATGCCGAAGAACGGAATGAGATCCGCAAGAGCCACGACCTCAAGATCAATGCCCTGGGCGACGGCTCCGACTATACCGCCTTCCAGGATCACGCCGGAATTTCCTCGCTGAACATCGGTTATGGCGGAGAAAACGACGCTGACGCTTACCACTCGATCTATGACGATTTCTATTGGTATACACACTTCGTCGACACCGATTTCTCCTACGGCCGCGCTTTGGCCCAGACTGGGGGAACCGCCATCCTGCGTCTGGCGGATGCCGAGGTGATTCCGTTCGAGTACAAAGCTCAAGCGGAGACGATTGGGAAATACGTGCAAGACTTGCAAAAGCTGCTCAAAGAAAAGCAGGACGAGACCACGGAGCGCAATTTGCAGCTCGAGGAAGGGGTGTTCACGGCGACGGCAGACCCGCGCAAGACGTATGTTCCTCCGCCGGTAAAACCGGTTCCGCCCTTTCTGAACTTTGCACCCCTCGAAAACGGCGTCGTGTCGCTCAAACGGAGCGCGGAGCGCTATCAGGCGGCCTTGGCCAAATGGCAAGCCCAGGCCACGGACTTGCCGTCCCAGACTGCGGGCACCTTGAACACGGACCTGATCGAGGTGCAGCGGACGTTTCTAAACGAACGGGGATTGCCCGAGCGCCCCTGGTTCAAGAATCAGGTTTATGCTCCCGGCGCTTATTCAGGGTACAGCGCCCGACCGATCGCCGCGGTGCGCGAATACATGGACCAGGAAAAATGGAACGAAGCCGGTGACCAAGTCCCCATGGTAGGTCAGGTTCTTGAAAATGTCGCTCGAGCTATCGCCAAAGCCGCCGATGATCTTGAGAAAGGAGTAACGGAGGGACACTAGCCACAGCCTGGCGCCTCCCCTCCGACTGTGGGCAGACACGACTGCAGCCCTGTAGTTTTCTTGGCAAGGCCGTGACGGCGTGGAGATTACTCTTCGTCGCCGAGCTCGAGTTCCGCTGAGGAATTTGCGTCCAAGCGCAGTTCCGGCAAACCAGCGCTGCGGAGCGCGCCGTTCAGGCCGGGAAGCGCGTTCTTCTTGAGCTCCTCCCACTGCTTCATCGCCGAGCTCGTATCCTGTTCCACTTTCTTCGCAGCTTCCACTTGCGCCGCTGTGGGAGTTGCATCGGCGGCTCCCACGGCCCCGTAGAGGGTGCTCACCGCGCTGTTCACCCGGCGAAGTGTCGGCGCCGGGGATTCCTCAGTTGCCGGCTCCGCTTCGGTGAGCGCTTGGAGTTTCTTGCGAAAGGCCTCGATCGAGTCTCGGTTGGTTCCGCTGGCCTGTCCCGACAGCTTGTTGAGCTGGTCTCGCAAGGAGTGTGCCTCGAGCAGCGCTTGCGAACTGCCGGTCAGCAGTGCCGCCAGCCGCATCTCAAGATCAAACATCTGCCGGATGCCGGTAGGCGGCGTGGTCACGCGTGGATCCATTTTGACTACCAGGGAAGACTCATACGTCCGTCCATTGACCGTTAGCCGCAAGGAATAGTTGCCGGGCAACGCGATTGGGCCGAGGGGGAGTCGGGGTGTCCTCCCAGGCACGGCCGAAATCGGATACTCGTGATGCGCGGCGGTAGGCGCCGGGTAGTGTAAGTCCCACACCCAGCGGCGTGCACCGGGGGCCGTCGAGAGCGTTTGCGGCATTTGCACCCAATAGAGGGGCACCACTTGCTTCTCGAGTTCAGCCGGAGTTGGTACTGGTTGGTCGGCGCTCGAATAGCGGCGCACCAGCTGGCCTTGGGAGTCGAGAATCTCTAGGGTAAGCGGCTCGGAAGCGGCCTGGGACAGAAAGTAGTCAATCACCGCGCCGTCGGGCGGATTCTCCGCCATGGGCTCATCCGGCGGAATGGGTGTGTCAGGATAGGTGCTGCGCCGGACACGGTAGGCGACGCCCGGCTGGAAGAGCACGGCAGCAGACGTTTGGGTAGCGGCGCTGATCTGTCGCAGGCAAGCGATGTCGTCAAGAATCCAGAACCCGCGCCCGTGGGTGCCGACGATCAGGTCGTCCTCGTGAATCCACAAATCTCGCATCGAAGTGCGCGGCAGATTGAGTTCGAGAGACTGCCAATCGTTCCCGTCATCAAACGACACCCACACTGCATTCTCGGTTCCGCAAAACAGCAAACCCTTGCGCACTGGATCTTCGCGCACCGTATCGGCAGGACCGTCGGGAAGCCCGCGAACGATCGCTTGCCAGCTCTTGCCGCCGTCGTGGGTGCGAAAGACATAGGGGCGAAGGTCGCCGATGCGAAAGCGGCTCACCGTGGCATAGGCGGTCTGATCATCGAAATGCGAGGCTTCGATCTGGGTCACTTTGCTCCAGGGAGTCAATTCCGGAGGGGTAATGTTCGTCCAATTCTTGCCCCCGTCCCGAGTAATCCAAAGCAAGCCGTCGTCGGTGCCCACCCAGAGCGTATCGACATTCTGGAAGGATGGCGCGAGCGAGTAAATCACGCCCCGTTGCTTGGCCGCATCGGGATTTTGGGAGAGAAGGGAACCGACACTGGAAGGCGCGCCGGGATTCGGCCGCGTGAGGTCCGAGCTGATCGTCTGCCAGGTATTGCCCCCGTCGCTGGTCTTGAACAGCACGTTGGTTGCGTAGTAGAGGATGTGGGGATCGATGGGCGAGAAGCGGACCGGCTCGGTGCGATCCGCACGGTACTTGCCGCTGCGGACGGGAATGGGGGTCACGTTTTGAATCTGACCCGTCGACCAGTGGAGCTTCGAAACTTCACTCCTTCCGCCGCCATAGATGAGATCCGGATCGAGCGGGTCCGGAGCCGCATAGCCGTATTCAATCACTCCCACCGGATGCCAATCGCGATTGGTGATGGATCCGTCGTTGCCGCGGCTGGCAATACAAACCGAACCGCTCTCCTGCTGTCCGCTGCAAACTTTATAGGGGAAGGTGGCGGTGACGGCAACGTGATAGATTTGCGCGGTAGGCTGGTTGTACCAGGAACCCCAGGTCTCGCCACCGTTGACCGTGATAATCCCGCCTTGATCGGCGACCAGAAGAATGATCTTCGGATGGTTGGGATTGATCCAAAGATTCTGATAATCATCCCCGCCCGGCGCGCCGCGAATGCTCGTCCAGTTCTTGCCTCCGTCGGTCGAACGCAAGGTGACGATGCTGGCGCTATAGAGAACGTCCGGGTCCTCGGGATCGACCCTCAACACCGACAGATCGCCCCCCCCAATGCGCATCGCGGGTCGCGGATCCTCGGTGACCCGGTACCAAGTTTCTCCCGCATCATCGGATCGGTATATGCCAAGTCCCGCGCCGGATTCATAATCACCTTTCTCGGTGGTTCCCACGCTAGCGTAAATCCGGCTTGGCCGGCTGGGTGCCAGGGCCAAATTGATCTGCGCAAGATTCGCGGGCAATCCGTTGGTCAGGTGCTTCCAGGTGTCGCCGCCATCGGTGGATTTGAAAAGGCCTCCGCCCTTTCCCTGGAAAAGGTTATTGTCTTCCCAGGGGCCTTCCCGCGCCTCCCAAAGCGCGGCATAGACCACCTCGGGATGGGAAGGGTCGAGGGCGAGGTCGGACCCGCCGGTATTTTCGTCCTTGTACAGAACCTTTTGCCAACTTACCCCTCCGTCGAGGGAACGAAAGATACCGCGTTCGGCGCTTGGCCCATACGGGTTGCCGAGCACCGCGGCAAACAACCGGTTGGGATCGCGTGGGTCCACCACCAGAGCGGGAATTTGTTGGCCGGCTTCGAGGCCAAGATGCTTCCAGGTTTTTCCCTCATCCGTCGAGCGATAGATCCCGTTCCCCACCGAAAGATCGGGTCGATGCAAGCCTTCGCCGCTGGCGACATAAACGATGTTGGGATCCGAAGGAGCCACGGCGATGGCCCCGATCGATTGCGTGGGCTGGGAGTCGAAAATCGGGTTCCAGGTGCGCCCGTAGTCATTGCTTTTCCACACCCCTCCATTAACCGCACCCAGGTAGAAGACGTTGGGCTGACTGGGTACGCCGGCCACGGCCCGGGTTCGACCGCCGCGAAAGGGTCCGATCATCCGCCAATGCAGCTGTTGGTAGGTGCTCTCCGGATACGGCTGGGCGGAGCTGAAACTGGTCGTCGAAACCACCAGACCCAACCAGGCCACCAGCATCGCGAGATGTTGAGCACCCATTACGATGAAGTCCTCCGGGTCGAAAGAATAAATCAAATCCGCACAAAAAACGAATGCCGGCGAAGCCGAGGCCGAAACTCGATCCCCGGATGTGATTGGGCTTCCGGGTAGGCGGTTGGCACTGTTCGGCTAAGGCGATGGCACAGTCGTGCCCTTTACGTCCTCTGCTGGTCGGTTTACTTTCATCACTGAGCAGTTCTGGGGGAGGGCTGTTCAGGCGTCCTGTGACTTTAGAGTCCGGGGCGCCTTTTGTGTTTCTTCCCAAAGCGGATCCGGCTGGCGGGGCCTCAGGGAACGATCACCGCCGCACCGTCAATCGCGTCGTTCTTCACTGCCGCCAGCGCTTGGTTCGCCTGGGCAAGCGAGAACACCGTAACTTTCGGCTTCAAGCCGATTTTCCCGGCAATATCCAGGAAGTCCCGTGCATCGGCCCGCGTCATGTTGGCTACGCTGCGCAGCTGGCGTTCGCCCCACAGCAGCCGGTCGTAATCAAACTGCGGAATGCGGTCGAGATGAATGGCGTTAATGGCCACCACACCGCCCTTGCGCAGGCTGGAGAGCGCCGCAATCACCACCTCTCCGCTAGGCGCAAAGGTGATGGCGCGATCGAGCTCGACGGGCGGTTGATCGTGTTCGCTTCCGACCCAATCCGCTCCCAGAGAGGAAGCCAGCCGCTGATGAGACTCTCCCCGGGTGGAAACATAGACTTTGCAGTTCCAGGACTGGAGAACGGCGATGACCAAATGCGCCGACGCACCGAAGCCAAATAGCCCCACCCGCTCTCCCAACGCGACCTGCGCCACTCGCAGGCTGCGGAACCCGATGATGCCGGCGCAGAGGAGGGGAGCGGCATGCAGATCGTCGAGCGATGCCGGTAAGGGGTAAATAAAATCGGCGCGTGCCAACGCGCACTCCGCATATCCGCCGTTGACGGTGTAGCCGGTGAAGCTGGGAGAGTCGCACAAGTTCTCGAGGCCTGATCGGCAGTACCAACACGTGCCGTCGACCCCGCCCATCCAAGACACGCCAACGCGCATGCCGAGCGGCAGATCCGGCCGTTCGCCGTCGATGATGTCTCCCACAATCTGGTGACCTGGAATCAGGCTCTCGCGGTGCGGCGGCAATTCGCCTTCGACGATATGCAAGTCGGTGCGGCACACACCGCAGGCGCGAACCCGCAGCAGGACATGTCCGGGACTCA
>DATJVZ010000287.1:0-3196 GCA_035501575.1 Terriglobales bacterium
GAGAGGTCCTGACCGCACCGAGGTCGCCCTGGCAGAGTCCCTACGTCGAACGACTGATTGGGTTGATCCGGCGGGAGTGTCTGGACCACATGTTGGTGTTCAATCGACCCTCCCTACGGCGCACTGTCGCCTGTTTAGGCCTACGGATTTCTGAACTCCTGGGCTTGCAGTGGGCGGACATTGACTTTGAAAACCGCGCTGTAAGAATTCAGCGGAGTGTTGTCGAGGGAGAGATCAACGAGACCAAAACCGAAGCCTCTCAACGCATGCTCCCGCTTGATCCGGATTTGGCCGAACTCCTCATGTCTCACAGATTCAATAGTTCCTTCAAGACCGATCCCGATTACGTCTTTGCGGGACCGAGCGGGCAACCGCCTTGGCCGGATTCAATACTTGCGGACCACCTGAAACCGGCAGCGGTGGAGGCAGGCATCGCAAAATCGGCTGACACACCTTTAGGCACACTTAGGGTCCACGCAAAATTAACTTCACAGATTAGGCGCGATGGTGTAGTTCCAATGCGGTAGGGTCTTTCCGGGTGTGAGGCGGACCGAGGAGATCATCTGCCTATCTGGTTTAAGACCGGTTGGATATTCGGCTCGGTCCAGAGAGGTGGTCACCGTCAGGCCGGTTTGAGTATGGGTAGTGCGGATGAACTTGAGCATCTTTTCGTAGGTGAGCAGTGGCTCAGCAGCCCAGTTTTTGGAGATCTCGGAGAAGAGACGATGTTCGATGGGATTCCATTTGGAGGCGCCGGTAGGGTAATGAGCGATGGTGACGGTGAGGCCGAAGGGGTTGCACAACTGAGCCTGGATTTCAGTCTTCCAGGCCCAGCAACGGTAGCCATTGCTGCCACCCGAATCGGCCAGAACCAGCAGTTGGGGAGCGCGTCCATAGCGGCGGGACCCTTCGCGTTTCCACCAAGTGGCAATCGAATGGGCGGCGAAGGCCGGGGTGTCGTGGGAGATGCCGACACAAACCATACCACGGTTGTGGGGGGGATCGTAGATGCCGTAGGAGATACCCACCCCGCTCGCGTCGGAGAGGAAATCATGATCGTTGACCGGCACGGGCGAGCGATCCCATTTCGCGCCGGGGTTTTTGAAGTTGCCGATCATTTCCCGTTTCTTGCTATCGACGCTGATGATCGGAAGACCTCGTCGCTGGAAGCGAGTCCGTAGCCAGCCAATGTACTGGAATTGCTGATCCCGGTACGGACTGGAATTGGTGGCGATCTGCTTGCGGTTGACCCGCAGGGAGAAATCCATCTGGTAGAGAAGGCGAGCGACGGTGTTGGCTGAAACAGGGATGTCGATCTGTTGCAGAACTTCCGCGATCTTCTCGGTCGTCTTCCGAGTCCACTTCAACCCGGTGATGGGATCCCCGGCCGTGTCGTGCTCCAGCAGAATCTCGATGGCATCGACTATTGCGGGCGTTTTTTTTCCACGCGCTTGCGCCCGCCGCCAGTTTTGCGGGCACGATCCACTTCCACGTCCTGAGCTAACAACTGTTGTCGGCCGCGGGCGACCGTGTGAGGATCGAGATCGAGGAAGCCGGCCAGCTGGCGATCGCCACCACGCCCCAGTTTGAGCGACTCCAGTCCGGCGTAGAGGCGGCGCTGCTGCTCGTCCAGCAAGCTGTAGAACAGGAGGATGGCGGCTTTCAGTTCCTGCTCGGAGACCTCCAGCACAGACGCATCTACCACCGTGGGGAGGGCTTCGACGTTGCGCCGCGTTAGTATTTGCCCCTGTTGGATACTTCGTTCGACGGACGTGTACAAGTATCGACCGGAGATAATCTGTCGCGAGACTCGGTGTTGCTGAGCCAATTGATGCAGCGCGTCCTGCACCTCGACGTGCAAGGCACGGGCCAACTCATCGGCGAAGTACCCACGGGGACCACGGTTGACCAATGCCTCCGCCGTGGCCAGCAGGGTGCCGAAACGGGAGAACCAGATGGATTCCTGTGGTGACCACAGGCCGAGGGCGTCGAACCGTGCGATTTCACGCAAGGTATAGTATCGGCCGCGATGGGAGTAGCTGGTGAGGTAATCCAACGGCTTGAGTTTGCGAAAGACGGTGACATCGACCGCGGAGCCGAGGGCATGCTTTAGCTCCTCGAGGGTGGCAACCTGATTGCGAAATAGCAGCGAGCGCAGGTCATCAGAGCGGAAGGAGAGGGGTCTCATAATGTTATAGTTCCGAACAACACCATCCTTTAACTGCGGAACTATAACATAACAACGCAGGTGGTGGTACCGCTGATTGCAAAGCTTCGGCACCTTTCTAATCAGGAGGGCAGAGCCATTTGGGCGTTTCGCTTCAGTGAGGAGTCGAGGGACAATTCTGAAGGAAAAAGGATAACTTGATATGAGTTATTCTTGAGTCGCGCCTAAGTGTTCCGGCTTATCCCACCTCTGCCACGCGGCCATTAACCAAGAGAAGCAGTTCAGAGCACCCTTGGTACGCGGCTATCAACACTCTTTTCCGAAAATGGTGTGAAGAGTCCGGGGGCAGCGGAGAGTTTAACATTCAGTACCAATACAAGGAAGTTACCTCTTCGCAAAACCTATCCTCTGCGCTAGCTCGCAGGGTTTATACATCAACAACTTCACTAACTCGCCGTTCGAATCCCGCGACCGTGGATTACAACCTCTACTTCTCCTCGGTCGGCGTTTCAGACGGGAACTGGGTGCGGAATGGAAAGACTTAGGCGTTTTTCCAAATATCAATCCGCCACTGGCCAGGACGGTCACTCCATTTTCACCAGCCCGTTGTTCCTCACCCTGTCGACGCCCCGACTTGCGTCGAGCATTCTGCCCAGCAGTCGAGCTGGCAACAACCCGGCTCCTCGGCAGTCGAGCCACTCGATTTCGCCGGCAATCCGCGCGTCGAGTGGCCGATGTTGATGTTGGGGCGCATGAGCAACCCTGAGCAGAAAGACAGGTATTCGTGGAAGGCGAGAGGACGCCGGCGACGAACTTGGGCTAATGGCCCTTTGTCGGGCCGCGGTAAAATGTTGCGTCGCCCGCACCCAGCTCGATGCGGGTCACGTGATCAGGCAGCGGCAGGGGCTTACTGAGGTCAATTTTGTAACGCTTCTGCACGTAGCTCTCGAGCAGGAAGCTCAGCAGCGCATCCGGGACGGCGAAAGTTCCCACCCGCACGTCCTGAATCGTCACCTTACCCCGGCCGTC
>DATJVZ010000288.1:0-10389 GCA_035501575.1 Terriglobales bacterium
CAGAGGCCAAAGCGGTCTCCCAACTTCTTACGACAGTCGACGCCTACGATAACAAACGCAACGTTGGGGCGGGTTCACTGGTTGATCCGAATCGAATATGAGCTTGCGTGATTTGGTAAAGTGCAAACGAATCAGTTTGAAAGGAGATCATTTATGCCGACGATTACGACAAAAGACGGAATAGAGATTTACTACAAGGACTGGGGCAAAGGTCAGCCCATGGTCTTCAGCCACGGCTGGCCTTTGTCGGCCGATGATTGGGACGCGCAACTGATGTTTTTTCTCAACCAAGGCTATCGTGTCATCGCTCACGACCGGCGTGGACATGGACGTTCCTCGCAGACGGATAGCGGCCATGACATGGATCACTACGCCGATGACCTGGCGGCGCTGACCAAACATCTCGACCTCAAGGATGCAATCCATGTCGGCCACTCGACCGGCGGCGGCGAAGTGGTGCACTACCTCGGGCGCCACGGCGAGAGTCGCGTGGCCCAAGCGGCGATCATCAGCGCGGTGCCTCCGTTGATGGTGAAGACGCCTGCCAATCCGACCGGACAGCCCAAACAAGTCTTCGATGACCTTCAGGCGCAACTCGCCGCCAACCGCAGCCAGTTCTACTATGACGTGGCGTCTGGGCCGTTCTATGGTTACAACCGGCCTGGCGCGAAACCCTCCGAGGCAGTCATCTTGAACTGGTGGCGCCAGGGCATGATAGGCGGGGCCAAAGCGCACTATGACGGCATCGTCGCCTTCTCCCAAACGGATTTCACCGAAGACCTGAAGAAGATCACCGTTCCCGTCCTCGTGATGCACAGCGAAGACGATCAGATCGTTCCCTACGTCGCCGCCGGACCGTTGTCGGCAAAGTTGCTAAGGAATAGCACGTTCAAAAGTTACAAGAACTTTCCCCACGGCATGCCCACGACTGAGGCCGACACGATTAACGCCGACCTGTTGGCGTTCCTCAAGAAAAGTAAGCAAGTGGCAGCGTAGGACTAATCCGGCCTTCACTCTCATGTGAAGGCCGGACGTTCTGAGGGGAATCCAGTCTCTGAAAGCTGAACGCGCCGAAGGGTGCTCCGTTGCTGAGGCAGGAAGATGGGAGGACACGCCCCCAGACATCGGTCCTGAGGCCGTTCATGAGAATAGCCGATTCTGAGTCGGTGCGAATTCCACAGGTCGCGAGCATTCTTGGCCATCATTCGCCACTTGATTTATCCGACTGCTTACCGGGTAGCACCGCATCAGCCGGGCGTCGCACGGCCTCAGCAGTTCAGACGCCGCAGCCACATCATTCATCCACGGATCGAGCCACAGATCGTAGCTTTCTGGATCAAGGATGACTGGCATACGGTCGTGGACGGCTGCGGTCACCGCGTTCGCGGTCGTGGTCAGAATCGAGCAGGTTTTGACCCAGTTGCCGCTGGCGTCCTTCCGCCGATCCCACAATCCTGCGAACGCGAACAACTGCCCGTCGTTAACTTCAAAGCAGTACGGCTGCTTGGCTTTCCCCGTCCGCATCCACTCGTAGAACCCGTCCACGGGAATTAGGTACCTGCGGGATTTCAATGCATCGCAGAACGCGGGTTTCGTGGCTGCCGTTTCTGATCTTGCGTTGATCATCTGGGCAGCGACAGACGAATCTGCCGCCCAAGATGGAATTAGACCCCATCGCATCAGCGACAATTCTCGGGCGGGCTCCCGCGGATTATGGCGAATGACTGGAATCGACTGGGTTGGAGCAATACGCGATTGTTGCCGGATGACAGACAGAAAGCGAGCACGGGCTCGGCGAAGCGGGTTTTCCGAGTCGAACTTCGCGTGCAGCCGCAATCCAACCTGGATGGCAAAACGCTGGAGGCGGCGGGGTTCGCCAAGCCGGTCGGCTACGGCCTGTTATCGGTCACCCGGAGCGAAGCGGCAATGGAGACCACTTCGACTCTCAAACTGAGCGGGGGAGACGTACTGGCTTTTGCCGCACCCGTAGGAGTCTTACCAGCCCTGTGGGCTAGGATCGGGCTGGTCCCCCTGTACGCGAGCCAGACTTCCACGCCGCGTCACCGACATCACCTCGTGGAGGCGGTGGTGTCGAGCAAGTCTCCCGCCGTGGGGCATTTGATTTCGGAACTTCCTTTGCCGGATAGCCCGTACAGGGCCTTAATTGTGGGTGGCTCACACGATGGCCAGGCACCGGAGGTTCCCCTGGGCGACTATCGGGTACAGGCTGGTGAAGCCGGAATCCTAGAAGTGGATGATTCGTTCTTCTATGAGAACCGGCGTGAGACGGACTTCATTCTGACGAAAGTGATTGAAGGCTTCAGCGTGCAGGGGGTAGACCGGGCGTGGGCGGCCGCCGTAATCACTGTGGTGATGGTCGCTGCTGCCGCGCTCGGCATAACCAGCATGCTGAATGCGGCTCTACTGGCTACCATGGCGATGCTGCTCTCGGGTTGCCTGCCGATTGAGCGCGATTGGCGCAGCCTGGATTGGAAAACATTGGTGGTGCTAGGGGCGACGGTGGGATTGGAGTCAGCCGTCACAGGCAGCGCGCTCTCGTAGAAGATTGCGGAGCTGTGTTCGAAAATTGGAGGCGACAACCCGATGGTGTCGCTGGCGGTGGTGTTAGCGAGCCCGCTGATCATGACCAATATCGTAACCAACGCGGCGGCGACAGCTTTCATGTTTCCGGTGGCCCTGTCGATGTCGCAGCGGCTGCACCTAAGCTTTCTGCCCTTCGTCATGATGTTGATGGTAGGAGCCTCGTGCGCCTTCATCAATCCCGCGGGATTCCAGACGAACCTGATGGTACAGGAGCCCGGCGGCTATACGTTCGCGGACTTCGCCAAGGTAGGAGTGCCGCTTACGCTGGTGGTCGGGGTTGTGGTTATCCTTGTGGCACCGCTGGCGTATGGATTCTGAGACGGCGAATTACCGTTAAGTTGCGATCCTACATTCTGCGCCATCATTCGGCCCAAGTGCTCGGCCACAGCGGTTGGAAAGGGGTGTCTGTATAGGCGCGCTCCACCTCAGCCAAGTGTGTCGGGGTTCCATATCGAGTGTTTCTCGAAGCATTTCAGTCATTATTTGTTGGTGGAAGCGGAGAATGGCTGGGCCAGCCCCCTCGTAAACTACCTACGTCGGAGATCTAAATTGCCCGATTCGTGAGAGATGCCGACTAATTCAACAACGTCACGCTACCAGTGGCGAGGTCATAGTACGCCGCTGCAACTTTCAGCTTGCCTTCTTTCACCAATCCTTTGATGACCGTGGACGATTCGGCGAGCAGGGCCGCCTGAATCTTGGCGTTCGCCTTAGTGGCCGCTTCCAGATTGTTCCCGGTCTGATCGACCGCAGGCTGAATATGGGGATAGAGGGCGCTGATCTGTCCAGGAACTTCCGCGCTCTGGATTGTCGCCTTCACCGCACCGCAGCCTGCGTGTCCCATGACCAGGATCACTTTCGTGCCCAATACCGCCGCGCCATACTCGAGACTCGCAATAATCTCCGAGGTGGCGATATTGCCTGCGACGCGGGTAACAAAGATGTGGCCGATAGTCTGATCAAAAACCAACTCCACCGGCACACGGGAATCGGCACAGGAAAGCACCGCAGCGAAGGGCTCCTGCTTTTCGGCGTTGTTTTGCTTCAAGATGGCGAGATCCTGGGCGTCGGAGGTGATGCGCCTGGTCACAAAGCGCTCATTCCCCGCCATCAGTTCCGCCAGCGCAGCATCCGGAGTGAGCGTGCTCTGCGCAAAGATTGGTTCGGGAAAACTTAACTGCGACGCTGCCGTTCCTATCCAGCCCGCGAAGGCGCCTCCGGCTGCAAGTTGCAAGAAACGCCGCCTCGCGGGCTCACGACGCACGCCGCTCGGCTCGTCGACTTTGCGGTCGTCTGGATCGAAACCGAAACCTTGGCGCGGCAGTTCAGGCATTTGGTTCATGGATATTATTCCTCCTTGTCGAAGCTAATTTCCTGTTTGATTTCGAAGACGTCCTGTATCGTACGCGTCCAAATTTGACCAAGAACTTGAGGTTCTTTCATGCGATTCCTTATTTGGCTGCGGGAACCCAGGCGTTGTCGGCAGCGGCTATCTCGGAATTCGGCACCTCCGTGGTTAAGTTGACGCGCTGCAATCCGTCCTTCTTTCCCGGCGTGGCTTGGAAAACTACGTAATACTGGTTGTCGAACATCTTCTGCAGGCGGTCCAAGTAAGGTTTGAAGCTGACCAGAGTTGACGTGCCGAGAGAAAAGCAGTCGCCGCCGGTTTCATCGGCGAGCTTGGTGAGGCCAGAAAGGCCAATTTGCAGATCCCAGGAACTTCGGGCAGCTCGTCCGACGCCCACGGCGTATAGCGAGTAGACGATTACGTTGTAGCGCTGGCTGATCTCACTAGCGGAGTTCACGTCGGGGCTCATGGTGGGCATGCTGTGATACACCGGGCCATAGTCCGGGCCCAGACGCGAAGATCCGGGCTGCGTGCGTCCAGAGCTGGGCGTCATAGGCTGAGCTGTTGAGCGTCCGGGTTGCTCTCCGCGAAGCCGGTCGAGGCCGTCTGACACGATCAGGACTTCACGCCGGACATTCTGCTGAGGCCATCCTTTTACTAAACTGATCAGAGACAGATACGGACTGTCCATTGTCGACAAGCTTCCGCGAGGCAGGCGGAGGGCTTTGGCGGCGAGGTCGTGATCGGCGGTGAAATTCTGGGCAACCTGGACGGCCGCATTTGACATATAGCCGACAGCAATCACGGTTGTCGCAGGCTGGGCATTAATGAAATCCCGAATGTCGTTGAGATTGTTTCCAATCGCAGTGCCGAGCGTATCGTCGATAAGGATAAATAACTGGAGCGCGGCATTGTCGCCCTTGGCTGGGATCAACTGGTTCACAGTCAGAAAATTCTTCCCTTGTTTTACTTTTACGTCACCCTGCTGCAAAGTGGGGACTTCGTCACCACGCTGGGCCTCGTTGGTGACGACCAGGTGGACTTGGACCGCGCCCTGGCTACCCTTGTCTTGTGAGTGCATGGTTGGCGCGGTGAATATCAGGAGGCACAAAGTGCTCAACAATCCGAGAACAGCCTTGTTTTTCATTGACCCTCGCTTTTGAATCAAGGATGTTTACAGCGCACTCCTTAGCTCAGTTGGTGGCGTTGGCCGCCTCCGTTGATAGCTTCTGGATCACCTGCTCAAGGTTGAAACTGGCCGGCTTCTGCCGCGGTGGAAATTCCCTAAAGGATTGTAGCCACTGCCCAACGAATGCTTGTGCCGGAATGAGCAGGAACACGCGTTCGATCCTCCAGTGGGTGTAATCTATCCCTTCCTCGGGGCCACGTTCAAAGGGGTCGGCTCGCAAGTCGACCAACTTCGGAACGCGAAGCGTCCAGAACGGCTCCTCCCACACGTCAAAGCCGTGAGCGCGCTGTTCCATGAGGATAAGCTTCCATTTGTTGTAACGAAGACCGCAGAGACCACCTTCATCTGTCCAATATAGGAATTCCTTACGCGGCCCGGCCTCTGCCTCCCCCTTCAGGTAGGGCATGAAGTTGTAGCCATCCAAATGGACCTTATAGGTTGAGCCGCCAGCTTGATAGCCTGCCAGCAACTTCTCCTTGACGTCGGGTACGCCTGCCGCCGCGAGGAGCGTTGGTAGCCAGTCCTCATGCGCGGCGATGTCATTGACTTCCATTCCGGGCTTGATCACTCCCGGCCACCGAATGACGAAGGGTACGCGGTAGCCGCCTTCCCAGTTGGTGTTCTTCTCACCGCGGAACGGGGTCGTTCCACCGTCTGGCCAGCTCATCACTTCGGCCCCGTTGTCACTACTGAAGATGACGATGGTGTTGTTTGCAATCCCCAGGTCATCAAGCTTTTTCAAAAGTACACCGACGTTGTCGTCGAGTTCCTGCATGCCAGCACCATACAGGCCGTACTTGGACACCATGGCCGCGTATTTCGGCTGCAGATGGGTCCAGATATGCATGCGCGTAGTGTTGTGCCAGATGAAGAACGGCTTGCCCGCTTTCACAGAGCGGTCCATGTCGTCCAGCGTTGCGGCAAGAAACTCCTCATCGGCGGTTTTCATCCGTTCGATGGTGAGCGGGCCGGTATCCTCGCAGCTCTGCTTACCCCATGCGCCAAAGCGGGGATCGGCGGGCGCGGAATTGTCCGTCGCGGTCGCTTTGCACTTCAGCACCCCGCGCGGGCCAAACTGGGCAGCGAATGCGGGATTCGTCGGATAATCCACATTCTCTGGTTCCTCTTCTGCATTCAGGTGATAAAGGTTGCCAAAGAACTCATCGAACCCATGGACGGTAGGTAGAAACTCGTTACGGTCCCCAAGATGGTTCTTGCCGTTCTGAAAGGTCATGTAGCCGAGCGGCTTCAACAAGTCGGCTATTGTCGGGTCCTGTTTCTGGAGACCAATCTCTGCGCCCGGCAGCCCGACTGTGGTCAGGCCAGTCCGAATCGGACTTTGACCTGTAATGAACGCAGCCCGCCCTGCCGTGCAGCTCTGCTGCGCGTAGTAGTCGGTGAACAGTGCTCCCTCCCGTGCCAGCCGGTCTATGTTCGGAGTCTTGTATCCCGTCATACCGCGGTTGTAGGCACTGACATTCCAAAAACCCACGTCATCCCCGAAAATGACGAGGATGTTCGGTTTTTTGGTCTGCGCCGAACCGGGAATTACGGCTCCAATGATAGCGAGCATTGCACCCGCCAAAACTCGAGTCAGTCGCTTCATGAATGCTGCCTCCCTCTTCTTTCATTTTTCCTTCTGTCTACCCGAGCAGATGAATCGATTGGATTGCCGCGCTCAGCTTCAATGCACACACCAACTCTGTAAGCCAGGCCCAGAAAACTTACATCTTTGGCCCACAAACAATGTGTTGCTACGGTGAGTTGCTCCGCTTCAGGAATATGAAAAGGATGCCTGACCGAAATAGCTGATGCCAGGGATACCGGGATACGATGTGAACGGGAGGATGCTACGACCACGTTGGCTGCCCTGTCAACGACAAACACGACAAAACACCAGTTCACAGGCAACTCGGAATATATGTGGTTAGAGTGGGCTTGCGGTTGCAGAACACTGCATTCGCAGCGCGAGGGCGATGGACGCGTGTTTCAGTTCATGATTGTGTCCTTTGCAGGTAATCTCACTGTTCCGACGATGCTTTTCAGGACCGAAGCCCCAAGAATAGTCCTATCAAAAGTGACACTTGACGCCCAACCTAACTGTGTCCTTTAATGAGCATGCCTTCCCGTCAGGTTGGCCAAACTCTAAAGGGTCGGTAAGAAGAGAGAAGCAATGAAACGAAACCCGATCCTACGCACACTCGGCTGCGCTCTCGCGGCGGCACCGATGTTCAGCGCTGGGCTGGCTCCGGCGCAAGTAGCGGGCGATAAACCCAACATCGTCTTCATCCTGATGGACAACCTGGGTTACGACGATCCTGCAAGGGCGCTTTCAGCTCAGACATTACGCAGCGTCTTCATCGGCTGCGCTCTCGGCTGTTTTGCTCTGTTACACCTTATCCGGAGCTTGCTCTTCGCGGTTTCGCCCATGAACCCGTTTGTCTTGGGTGGAACGTGCCTGCTCCTGATTGTCGTCGCGTTGCTTGCGACATGGCTGCCAACGCATAGGCCGCCTCCATTGATCGGATCGAAGCCCTGCGAGCCGAATAATCGCCAGCACTGATTTGCCGCTCCGTCTATTTTTTCCTACGCGACGCATTCGCGCGAAGAAAAGCGCCATAGCCTGCTCCGTCGAGGTTTCCGCTCGCCAACTCCAGGAACGCCTGCGCTGCATCTTCCTCGCTGGCGCTGAAGCGATAATCGTTGAGTTCGAGAAACAGGATTCCCACCACAAATCCCGTACGCTTGTTGCCATCTACAAAAGGATGGTTGCGCACGATACCCCCCGTATAGACGGCGGCCATGTCGACAATATCAGGAGAGTCGGCATCGGCGAAGTGCAGTTGCGGCCGGGCCAGCGCTGATTTCAGCAAGGCAACGTCGCGCAATCCCTCCGCGCCGCCGTGTAGCGCGAGCAAGCGTTCGTGCAGCGCAAGCGCATCGCGCTCGTCGATCCAGACCGGTTCCTTCACTTGGCAAGAACGTGCAGCGTATTGCGGTAGCGGCTGATGATATCGTTCGCCTTGGCCATTTTTTTCTCGAAGCCAGGATCGTAAGGCGTGAGCCGGTAGCCACCCTCGGGAGCCTCGATCAGGAACAGCGGTTCCCCGTCACCGGTGTTCAGACGATTGATGACCTCTTTCGGCAGGACAACTCCGAGCGAATTCCCGAACTTGCGGACCTTGAGTTCGACCACAGCGACCTCCAATATGTTATTACTATTGTAATAACAATGAAGCTTGGCAACAGGAACTCTCTACAAAGAGGCCCTCGAAGATCGGCGAGTACTGCTTGGTGGAGAAGGGCAGCCGGTAAGTTTAGAAATTGTTTCGGTTGCGAGTTGCGTATCAAACCGCTTTCTCGAGTTTCCATTCTTGCCTGTTTCTAGGAGTCAGTCCAGGCCAGCGATCTGATTGAGGCGCGTCGGTCCGTCACCCGAGCCTGTGTGCTGGATCACTGAATGCTATTTGGCCCCTAGGTTAGAAATAAGCTAGGACCGGGCCCTCTGTGGCAGCCGCGGGAGGCCAATCATGCCCGGACACAATATCCGCGCCCTCGAAACTCTCAGGCTCGAGCTCAAGCTGGTTGAGCTTGGATACCGCGCTTCGACTCCCGGTCGCCCTCTATCTGTACTCGAAGAGGCACCGATCTGCCTGCGCTGCCAGGTTGATCCTTGTACGAATTGTGCACTCATAAAGTTCGTGCCGTACGCAGGTCGCTGTGAGCCGGTGCCCTGTCACCACATCCGACTGAATCAGGCGCACGAAACCATCGACAGTCTCTATCGAACCGGCACGCAACAGGAACTGGAAGAAGCTCTGCGAGAGTGGCTAATTGCCACCATTCAGAGGCTTGAGCAAGAGGAGATCCCGTTGGGGAACAGAATCCTCACCATGTCTCTTCAAAACTCAGCTGGTAGCGCCACCGAAGGAGGCCTTCGTGACAAGCCCTGCAGTGCTAACTGAACCGCAGCCAGCGGTTTCGTTTAAGAATATCCTGCTGGCGACGGACTTCTCTGCCGCTTCAGAGAAAGCCTTCCTCTATGCCGTTGCCATGGCTCGCCGACATAGCTCGAAGATCACCCTCGTGCATGTGATCCCTCCGGAGTCTATCTCGATTGTCCCCGCGCCATCCGCAGAGTGGCAGGGATATGAGGAAAAACGACAGCTGGAAAGCCTAGGCAGGCGGAGCGAGCTCAACCAAATCCCCCATGAAACCATTTTGAGAGCCGGTTCGGTGGGAAGCGTGCTCTTTTCTGTGATCCGTGAGCAAGAAATCGATCTTGTGATACTTGCCACGCACGGGCGTTCGGGGCTTAAGAAGCTTGTACTCGGATCGGTAGCGGAGGAGGTCATACGAAGAGCAGAGTGTCCCGTGCTCACGGTGGGACCTCACATCGATACAACCTTAGGCACAAGCGGAGCATTCTCGAGAATTCTCTTCGCCACGGATTTTCACCCGGCCTCTACGAAAGCTTTGGACTATGCGGTATTTCTCGCGAACGAGCCCGGGACCAAGCTAATCCTTCTGCATGTCATGCCCCCGACCGCCTTACCCGGTCCCGGGAAAAGCTTCTACCACGAGCAAACCATCAATGCATGGCAAGCCAACGTTAAGACAACTATTCGGGAGAAAATGCAGAATCTCCTGCCACCAGCAGTGAGGCTGTGGTCAGAACTCGAATATGTGGTTAGTTTTGATTTCATTGGGGACGGTATTGTGAAAGAAGCTGCGGCGCGAAGGGCCGATCTCATCATCGCCGGGGCCAAGCGGACGGCGTTTGTAAAAGCCTTTGCGCACACCCTCGGAGGAGTGTCGTACGAGGTTATCCGTCGGGCGAAGTGTCCGGTGCTGACCGTCAGCGCTTGATCCTGACGGCTAGGCTCGAACGGAATAGCTCTTACGCAAGGACAGAAAGAGGGGCACTATGAGGATGCTCAAGATTCTTACGGTGTTGGCATTCGTACTGGTCACATTGATGGTCTTTCACAACGGTATGAAGCGATCAGCCGCCAGATACAACCCAGCGACTGAAGTGGAGGTCCAAGGTGTAGTCCAAGAGGTACGCCAGTTCTGGTGTCCGATTAATGGTGACGAAGGTACACACCTGATGCTCAAGACAGACCATGGCGTGCTGGAGGTGCACGTAGCGCCGGTTCGCTTCCTTCAGGGCAATGGCGTGAGTTTCAACCAAGGCGATCAGATTGACGCGGTCGGATCCATGGTTATTTATCAGGATCATGATGCA
>DATJVZ010000289.1:0-6082 GCA_035501575.1 Terriglobales bacterium
TTGAAGCGAGCTTCGTTTCCCTGGCCGATCAGCGCTATGTTTACGAACTTCACAGCCACGCGCCGCTCGAAGCGGCCGTCACTGCGCTCGGCCAGCCACACACTTCCCATCCCGCCTTGGCCGATTATCGAGAGCAATTTATAGGGGCCAACCGTCTGGCCGGACAGGTCCGAGGTCACACTCGGCACACAGCCGGCTTTGCCCTCCATGAACCCTGCGCTCGCCAGGACGTTGTGATCTTTCGCAAGCGAGGCCAACTGCTCTGCCAACCGAGGGTCCGTCTCACGGAGGGAAGAAAGCCAGGCAGCACGCTCCTCCTCGCCCATCTCGAGCACTTTATCGATTAGAGGCGCTAGCTCCTGCCATTGTTCGGGACTTAGTGTGGACATGGGTCTTCACGCCGGCAAATCACCGCGAATCTTTCTATGAAGGTAAAGACGTGCCCTTTCCCAGCCGCGCTGCACTGTGCGTTCCGAAACATTCCGCAACGCCGCAATTTCACCGAAGGAAAGCCCGCAAAAAAACTTCAAATCAACGATTTCAGCCAGGCCCGGATCGACCTTGCCTAAATCATCCAAAGCCCCAGAGATGTCCTGTAGCTCGTGGTGATCTACGGAGTCTTCCATGGCGCTGGTGTCCAGCGAAGTAAGCTCGAAAAGTCCACCCCGTTTCTGGGCGTGCCGCTCCCGGGCATGATCGATGATCAGTCGACGCATCACCTTTGCCGCGTATCCCATAAATCGCGCCTGGTCCGGAAATGATCCCGCCGCGCGCATCGACATCGCAAGATAGGCCTCGTGGAGCAGCGTTGTCGCACTGATGCTCACCAATCCGCCACGACGCGCCAGCTCAAGTCTCGCCATCCGGCGCAGTTCGGAATACAGCGCTCCAAAAAGTACCTCGTGAGCGGCCTGGTCCCCCCGTTCGGCGGCCGCGATCAGCAGCGAAACCGTGCATCCCACATCACTTTCGGACACATCAACCATCCTGGGCGCACAATGTCTCGCATTTCAGCCGGCCAGTCAAGAAGGCTGAAAACTAAGGCTGCCGAAGCGAAGTTGCACTTTGCGGCGGGTTCCATTTGGCGGATGGCCCATAGCGAGTTCAAGAACCCGTTGAGATATTGACTCTTTCAATTTGCTGATACTCAATGGAGCGTTCCTTCTATGTGTGAGGTTCGAATTACACTCCTTTTCCATACTAGATTTAAATCACTAAGCGAGTCGTAGGTACACCGGCAGCAGTAAAAAAACCGTTGGAAATGGCTGACTTCGACGACGCGTCGAAAATGATTTCTTCAGTAAAGGACTAAAACGTATGAATTCCAAACCATCGCTGGCTCTCGGAGCTGCAGAACGTATCGGCCTGCGCGAACCGACGAAAGTCCTACTTCAACGCGAAGCGAAGTGATCCCTCCGCTTATCGTTGCTACGCCGCTTGCAGCAAAAACCTCCTGTCCTTGCGCGGTGGTCAGCCGTACTTCGTAAGGCCCCTCCGCGCTTCCCAGAGGAAGTTGGATGTCCCATTGAGATGCAGAACGGCTTACTCCCACGGGACCCTCAGCGGGAGCTTCCTCCGCCCCGCGTGTCACGGACCGATTCCTTAGATCAAGCACGGCGGTGGTTGGCGCTGGTGGCAGCTCATAGTGCCTCGGAAAAAGGAGCCGCCCCACAATGGGAATCGCAAGCAATATCCCCGCCGCGACCGCGAACAATGACCACTGAAGACGCTTCCGATTGGCAGCTTGAAGGTCCAGGTAATCCCGGTAACACGGGCTACAGGAGCCCAGGTGATCGAGCCACTTCTCCGCTCCCGATAGCGGCATCTTGTGATTGGCAATTCTTTTTAGAACCTCGGAGGGTGGGCACCCTTGGCGGTCGGGATTCGGGAACTCCCTGAGTAGACCGCGGCCCAACACCTCCAGGATGCGGCCCTCTTCTCTATCCGAGTATCCCATTGTGTTCAGGTGATCCTCCATTTTGGAAACTCAGGCCTCCTGCCCGGCAGTAAATGTCTAGATCCTAAGCAGACTCCTTCGCCCTTGCCGTCTTCAACAATCCAACAATCCGTCGCCGTGTTTTTTCTAACCCATGTGCGAATTTCTTCTTCGCCGCTTGCTCGCTTAGCGTGGACCGCGCCGCAATCTCCTTCCAGGAATAGCCAAACTGTCGCGCCTGCCAGGCCTTTTTTGTCCAGAGGTCCATGCGGTCGGTAATCTGTCTGACAGTGATGGCCCACTCGAGTTCGAGGATCCAAGTCGCGTCTCGAGCGCTCTCGACCAGACCCAGATCGAGGCTCGTGGAGGCGGACGGAAAGCGATCGCGCCTTCCATGTTCTGCTTTCTGGAATCTCCGAAATCGGTGCTGGAAGGCGACGAGAAGATAAGCCTCCGGGTCCCGGATGGACGACGCGTAATTGCCGTTCCGCCCGATGGCTCTGCCGACCGACCGCAATACTCCTTCCCAAATCTCACTTGCCAGAGCCTCAGCTTCTCGAAGGGACGCCTCCTGTTTGCTCTCGCGGGTGACTAGGGCGGGAAGGCGAGGCCAGACCACCCGGGCAGCCGCCAGGACCTCGACCGGAAAGGGATGCGCATCTCCGCCAGCCTCCTGCTCCAGCTTGCGGATTACCCATTCACCGTATGAGTCCGTTGCGCTCGACTCCATGGGCTCCTCAGCAATCGGGGCTGGGCATAATGGGAATCAAAGCCTGCCACCGACTTTCTTCTCGCGTCAATAGAGCCACCACATCTTTTTTTCGTCAAAAAGATGAAGGTCCTTTCTCACTTTTCTCTGGCTCAAAGCCTCTTTATCAGTGAGGGGAAGTTCTCGCCGAATTTACCTCCTGTCAGCCTGGTGGACCCGCTTCAGCCGGGTGCTCCGCCAAGCGCCGTGCACGGCCGAGGGACGACGCGCCGCGCATGGGTCAGAAACCCACTCCATGGAGCGATGGCTCCGGGTATGTTTGGCCTAACCACTGGCTTAGGCGGCGAGCTTCCTCTGCCTTGTCAAGTTCCACCCAGGGAACCAGCAGAACCGAAATCGCTAGCGCGAGCGTTGCAGACGACAAAGGAGATTCCACCGCCATGAAGATTCGAGCTTCTCACATTGAGCACATCCAGGAGCTTGGCTATACCGAATCCGAGGCTCGCTTTCTTTACATCGTGGCGGTGTTCTCCGGCTACTTCACCATGCGCCAGTTTCGAGCCTTTACCGGCAGCCGGTGTGGAAAGCGTCCTAACTGTTTTGCTCAAAAACTGATCCAGCAAGGGCACGCTCGCGTCTGTGCGCAGGCGCGGAATGCCTCCCTCTTTCATCTCTTTTCGAGAACGCTCTACGGTGCGATGGACAAGGACAACCTTCGAAACCGCAAGCGTCACTCGTTTGAGTTCATGCGTACCCGGCTGCTGCTCCTCGACTTCATTCTGGCCAACCCGGATTTTGCGTATTTCGAGACGGAGCAGGATAAGGTGGATTTCTTCTGCAGCCAATTGGGCATTTCGAAGGATTCCCTGCCCGCCAAAGTCTACGAGGGCGCAACAGCCAATCAACAAACCATTCGCTATTTTGTAGACAAGTTTCCGCTGTTTCTTGCGCCTCCTCTCCCCGGTGTTCCACCTGTGGTCACCTTCAGTTACGTCGATTCCGGTTTCGCGAGGGCGTCGAGCTTTGCCTCACATCTGGCTACGTATGGACGTTTGTTTCAGCAGCTAACCACCTTCCGGTTTTTGTATATCGCGGCGAACCAAGCCTACCTTCACGGCGCCGAGGAACGCTTCCGATCCTTAACCAAACGGCCTCTGGAGGCCGACTGGTCGAGCGAAATCCTGAAGTATTTCAAGATTCGGAAGAAGTGGGAGAACCACGAATACATCATCCCCGTTACCGAGGATCTCGAATTCCTAAGGGATGCGCGCGAGCGTTTCCGGGCAGAGAAAACAGACAGGCTCTACGAATTGTGGTGCTCGGGAGAGCTATCTGAATGTGAATTGCGAGCGCAAATCTCGCAACAGAGACCTGAGCGCACGGTTTTTTTTGAGACGTATCTGATCGATGGAGTTCGCGCTTCCCGAGAGGAGATCTTCGACCAGGGTGACAGGTGCATGGAAGACACAGATCACCCCTCGGTTCACCGTTTGGTTCACCCTGCGGGTGAACCAAATGGTGAAAAGCTTTGAGGTTGCGCAATACGCGACGAAGAATTTGGGCGCGGGCAAAACACCGGAGTGGGCTGGAACGACCCCACCTTTTGGCCGACTGCGTGGCCAAAGTGACCCGTGGGGTCGTTCCAGCCCACAAGGAAGAAGTAGGGATGGTGTTTGCCCGCGCCCAATGCCCCGGAGCATGCAGTGTGTAATGCACGCTGTAATGCATCGTCGAATGACAGAGGAGATAAATCAAATGGCACTTCTGAAGGCCCCATCAAAGCAACCAAAAACCGCATTGCTCCAGGTTCGCCTGGAGGAAGAGGTCAGAATCAACCTGGACAGGTACGCAGAGTTCCTGGATGCAAACCCGTCCTACGTCGTCAGTGAAGTCCTGAAACTGCTTTATCGCAAGGACCGGGAATTTCAATCCTGGCGGGCAGGCCAACCGAGCGCCGGTCACGAACCAAGCAAGAAAGGAGAGTCGTTCCAATTAGATCTGAAATAAGAACCCATGCACCACGGCCTCCAATTCGGTATGCGTGAGAACCCAGCGTCCGAGCGACGACATGGCTCACGCCAAGCAGTACTCCGCAGTGCCAACAACAATCACGTCAACGACCAGGGCGTAAGCGTGTCGGTGCTCACGCCGGCCCGCAGTCAACCGCTAACGAACATCCCTGGGGACCTAGATGCCACAGCAACGCAGCCGGCCACAGGAAAAGAGCGGCTCAGAGAGCTCAGCCGGGCCCAGAAGAGCAAGTCCCATCTCACGAAACGAATGGCTCTGTTGTTCAACGTGGTGATGCGCACCAATGGTATGGCCCATAACTCCGCACTAGGCTCATGGATGGCGTGACATGAAAGAACAACAAGTAGTAAGCTTCAACCGACGCAGGCAAGGCGAGAGTGCAAAGGACATTTCGATGAACTCTCGCTTTAGCTCAGCAACACTATGGTTCCAGCAGTACAAAATGAGCAAGATGAAGCAATCGACGGTGAAGACGATGCAGGGTCACATTAACAACTATCTGCTGCCGAAGTTCGCCGGCTACACGCTGGGAATGATTACAGCAGAAAAAGTGAATGAGTACCTGTCATCGGACGAGGTCAGCCATCTTTCTCCGAAGTCCCAGAAGCACTTGGTCACTACTCTATGCCTGATCGCCGGCAAGAAGTTCGGCCGCGGAGCGATCCGCTACCCGGCACCGAAGACGCTCAGGGAAGAGGAGCCGTGCCGTACTCCGGAAGAAATGCAGCTGATCATCGACGCCTCCGCGGGCCAAGATAAAGTCATCTACGCGGTCGCCAGTGAGACTGGTATGCGCGCGGGTGAGATCTATGGCTTGGAGGTCACCGACATCGATTGGATCCGGAATCAGATTCACGTGAGGCGAAGTGTGTACGACGGGCAGATTCAAACTCCGAAGACACAGAACGCCTATCGAGTCATCGACGTGAAGCCCTGGCTCCTGGAACTCATCAAAAAGCACATTGGCGATCGCAAGCTTGGTCTGCTCTTTATGAGCGGCCGAGGCCATGCCATTCGGCACACGACCTTCTTGCGTCGCCATCTTCATCCGTTGCTCAAGAAGTTGGGCATCAAGAAGTCTGGCATGCACGCTTTCCGGCATGGGCGTGTGTCTTACTTGGTAGAGCAAGGCGTAGCGCGCGAGATCATCAAGGCGTGGATCGGCCACGGATCCGACGCCATGATTGAGAAGTACCTGCATTTGCGGACTTCCTATCGTGCGGCGGCGCTCGCCAACGTACCTTCGTTGCAGCCAAACTACCCGACGTCTTTTGCCGTGTCGTCGGGTAGTTCGTTTGCGGAAAGCGTGCAAGTCATGTAATATCATTACGCGGGGTGGAGCAGCCTGGTAGCTCGTCGGGCTCATAACCCGAAGGTCGTCAGTTCAAATCTGACCCCCGCAACCA
>DATJVZ010000290.1:0-13134 GCA_035501575.1 Terriglobales bacterium
GGCGGGCCAGCGAGGAGTCCAAGACCAGCTTGGGCATGATCACAAACTGACCGGGATCCTCTTCGTAGGAGTGCGTCAGGGTTACAAGCAATTCGTCCTGGACCATTTTCTGATGCATAACTGGCCTTGATCGATGGTGCCTATCTTAGGGGCGCACGGGCCTTGGCGGAATAGCTACAGCGTGCTATGCGATGGCCCATTGGTAACGCTCTTAAGTCACTGTAAACAAGATATTTGCCTGTTTAGCTGGGGCGCGGGTGTGGGCAAAATCCCCCCCCGGCCTGCGGGTCTTGCCGCCTATCCCGGGGCGAGACCCGCGCCAAGCTGGGGCGGAAAGTCCGGCAGCAGTTCCTGCGCACCGTCCACAAATCTTTAGGAAGAGTTATCTTCTCGAGAAAAACCCGTCCTGGCTCCCTGATCTACCGACACCGTTCGTTATGGTCTGAGGCGTTCGCATGAAATCATCCGAATTGACAAACAGGCAGGCGCGCGAAAGGCGCCTCGGTTGAAACCGCAAGCATGTCGTTCCGTCATCCCGGTTGATGCCTGCAAGGGTGCTGCTCCCCATGACACTCCTCGAGTTACGGAAGTTTTCCCGGTGCCACGTCGTAGAACTCTCGGTTCGGCCGCTTGATTTCATTGTCTGATAAGCTCGGCCTGATGACGGCGAAGTGGAAGTGGTCCTTCCTGTTGGGGCTGTTGGTGGTTGGTCTCGCCACCGTGTACGCGCGGAAGACAATCTGGAAAAGGGCTGCCAGTCCCTTCGAAAGCAAAGCAGCACCGCTGCTTCGCCTCAGTCACGAGCACGCGGATCCGACTCGTGCGTTTCCCGAGCGGTTTCCCCTACAAGTCGCCGTTCTTTGGACTGCTCCCAATACCAGTTCTGAGACCCCTCTGGCACTTGTGCACTCCCTCAAGGAGATGGGCATCCCGTTCTTCATCACTCGCGACCTCGGACAGGCCGTAAAGCATCGCCTGGTCATTCTCTACCCGACTGTTGATGGGCACACCTTCAGCCAAGATCAAGCGAAGCAATTGACTACTTTCGTACAGAATGGCGGATACATTTTCGCGCAGAACGTATTCTGGGGTGGTCTCCGCGATCTTTTTGGCTACAGCGAGTTCAAGCCTTCGCGGAAGCGTTATCACCTGACCTTTGTCGGAGCCGACCCGGTAATGAAATATCTAAATCGGCCGCAGGAGCGCGAAGTTCGTTTGGGGAGCGAGAGCTATAACGAAATCTTCTGGACGAACGGATATGTCCTTAGCGGAGGGGCAGTCGCACTAGCCCATTTTGACGACGGAACCGCGGCGCTCGCGACCAACGTGGTTGGCAAGGGCCGCGTCTATCTTCTCGGCTTGAGTTTGATGGACGTGGTGTTACGCAGTCAGAGCAATCGAGATTTCGAAGCCGAGCGGCATTACGTGAATGCCTTCGAACCGGGGGCAGACGTATGGTTGTTGATTCTAAGGGCCTGGTACGAAGCCTACGCAGGCGACTGGGTACGCCTGGCCACAATCCCCAACGGTCAGCGATCCGTACTGCTCCTCTCACACGACGTCGATTGGGAAAACTCTTTTGCCCCCGGCCTTGACTTTGTCCGCATCGAGAAAGCCAACCAGGCGAGCAGCACGTTTTTTGTTCAAACAAAGTACGTAGACGACGCCAACGGCAACGCATTCTTTCACCAACCTAACCTGAGGATTCTCGGGGAGCTAAAGGACGGAGGCTCGAGCTTGGGCAGCCATTCCATTATTCACTCGCGGGGTTTCAACAAGTTCGACCTGGGTTCAGGGCAGGAGACGTACGCCAACTATCATCCGCGCGGACTGGGATACGACACCGCTTCGGGAGCCACGGTTTTTGGCGAAGTGCGCGTCAGTAAGGAACTGCTGGACGGGCAGATCCCGGACCAGAACACCATATTCTTTCGCGCCGGACATTTGCGGGTTCCGACATCGTTGCCCGAAGCTCTAGAGCGATCCGGCTACGAATTCGACTCTTCCTTTACCGCCGACGATGTGCTTAGCAACTTCCCCTATGCTCTTCCTCTCGATTTGGGATTTGAGGAGGATAGCCAGATTTACGAGTTCCCGGTGACGATCGAGGATGAAGAAGCTCCCGGTTTCGCCAAACGAGTGCCGCAGGCTCTGGAGGTGATCCTAACCAATGCGGAAAACGAAGCGGTAAACGTGTTGTTGGTTCACTCCAATGAATCTAAGGAGAAAGCCCCGGCCGAACAGGATTTGCTCGAGCAGCTTCCACCGGACATCGGTAAAGGCGACATGCTCGGCTTTGCTCGATTCTGGCGGGCTCGGGATCGGCTTAGCTGGACGCTTGTTCCAGGTTCCAAAGGTAACGAAGTCGTGCTCCAAGTCAGCCCGCAAGAACCCGTCGATGGCCTCACGTTTGTCTTTCGCCGCCCGATAGCGCAGGTTTCAAACCATGCCACGCTCGCTTCCGATCACCATCGCGTAACCCTGCCGGAACTCAATTCGGGCGAAACCGCCAGCTTCCATTTCCGCCTCTCTCGATAGTTCACTGCGGGGTATATCACTCATCCGCAAGGCGCACCTAAGTTATTGCACTTGAGTAACTTACGGTAATAGATCCATAAGGGCAAAATCTAGGAGATGGTCACTACCGTGGCTGCACTCGGAGTGTGCCTTCCGGAGCGGACGAGGTTTCTCGGTGTTGGAGCGCGAGGTGAGAACGATCGAAAAAACACCAACCGAAGCTAGGCGCGGAGGGGTCAGGGGAATCGCACTCAGATTGGCCATTGCCGTCGGATTATGGTCGGTCGCGACAGCCTTGCCGTCGTCTGCGCAAACCGAGGGCGACTGGCAGCAAGGAGTTCGCAATGAGGTTCAGGCGCAGCATCTTGATGCTGCTCTCACCATCGTTGCCGAACGGCTCGCAACCGCGCCGGACGACTACGAGGCTCACGGTTGGCGGGGACGCCTGCTGGCCTGGAAAGGCGGCTGGTCCGACGCCGAGGCTGAATACAAACTGGTTCTCGAGAAGTTCCCGGATGACGCCGAGATTCTAACCGCGCTCTCGGATGTCTTGGTTTGGCAGCACAAGAATGCCGAAGCTCTCGAGGTTCTAAACCACGCACAACAGATCTCCCCATCCGATCCTGAAGTTCTCAGCCGGCAGGCTCGAGTCCTGACACTATTAGGCCGCACCCGCGACGCGCGGTCGGAATATCAGCAACTTCTGAAGTTCGATCCGGACAATAAAGAGGCAAAGGCCAATCTCCTCGAGAATGCCAGGTATGAGCTCCGCATCGGAAACAATACTGATTTCCTCAACTTCGCGAACAGTGCCGAGACCCAGAACGTCACCCTCACCTCTCATTGGAATCAGCGATACTCGACGACCTTCGGGCTGAGCACCTATCAAAGGTTTGGCCAGGATGCCTTTAAGTTCCTAGGCAGCGGAGCGATGAAGGTTACCGCGCACACCTGGGCCGGGATCGGCGGTGCAGTTGCCAATGATCAGGGAATTGTGCCAACCAACGAAGCCTTCTTCGAAGTTGGACATGGATTTCATCTGGACAATCATTGGATCGATGGCCTCGAAAGCGCCTATCAGCAACACTGGTATTGGTACACCGGTGCGCACGTCCTGACTCTGTCCACTACGCAGATTGCCTATCTGCCCCACAGATTGAGCCTGACTCTGAGTGTGACCGGTGCGCGCACCGGTTTTGCCGGAACGCCCACGGGCTGGGAGCCATCGGGGTGGGTGAAACCGGGTTTCCCGGTGTTGCGCCGCCTGACCGGCTACCTTCTGTATGGAGTGGGCAGTGAAAACTTCGTTCAAATCGACCAACTCGAACAGTTCTCCGCACATACCTACGGCGGCGGCCTGCGTTATCGCTTTTCCGAACGCCAGGACGTCGAGGGCTTTCTAGCTCGCGAGGATCGAAGCCAAGGCCAGACCGACACCACGCTGGGATTCAACTATGGGATCCGTTTTTAAGGCGATTGCCAGATCGGGACCCGCTGGCCTGGTGCTGGGCGCGATCCTGGTGTCCCTGCTGGGAATCTTTTTGCTGGTGGGGTTCATTGTGTTTCGCCGCTGGTATCGGGCGCGCTACTTTCGCCGCAGAAACGAGCGAACGGTTATCTTGCGGGCGCGGTGGAACGACATTGTTTCGGGAAAGGTGGCACCCGAGGAATGGTGTTTCGAACCGCTCGATGCCGAGATCGTGGGATCGATCTTGCTCGACAACATTGAAGTGTCCACCGCGGAAAGCCTGCCGCTGCTGCTCGACTGTCTGCGTAAGAGCGGATTGCTCGACATGTTGATTTATCAAGCGCGAACCGCGCGCAGCTGGAGGCAAAGAGCTGCCCTGCTTGCCTTGGGCCGCACCCGCGCCAAGGAAGCGATCCCGGCGCTCGCGGCCGGATTGGACTCGAAGTCGGCGGAGACGCGAGTCACGGTGGTGCGAGCCCTTGGGCGGACCGGCATCCCCGAGGCGGCGATCCCCATTCTGGATCGAATCGTTGAGGGCCGGCTCGACGCTCCCGAGCGCTCGATGAAGAACTCCATCGCCAATTGCTGTCGCAACAACCCTCGGATATTGATCAGCTATCTCGACCAGACCCAGGGACCGGCGCGGGAGTTGTTGGCGCGTGTGCTGGCGGAGGTGGCTTCGGCGGAGTTGGGGGAGGAGTTACTCGTTCTGGCCGCAGATGCCTTGCCGGAAGTGCGGGCGTCGGCTGCCCGAGCCCTCGGTAGTACGAACACTCCATACACTCTGCCTGCGCTCCATAGCTTGGCAACCGATCCCGAGTGGTTTGTTCGACTGCGGGCCGTGGTAGCTCTGGGACAAATCGAGAACGTCGACAAAATCGGAGTCCTGCTGCGATCGCTCTGTGATGCGAACCGGCACGTGCGTCAACGCGCCGCGTGGGCGTTGGCGCGGATGGAGCCGCAACTCGAGCAGATCCTCCAGGACGTGGTCGCAACCAAAGACAACTATGCGCTGCAGGCATTCATCTCCGAGCTCGAGCGCTCGGGTGCAATTGAGAAAATCATCAGCGGCCTAAGCGGATCCGGTCAGCATTCCGCGCCCGCGGCTTTGCGAGAAGTCGTCGAAGGAGCCCGGAAGAGCGTGGAAATGAGCGGAAAAGCCATGGCGGCCGCGGCGGGACACTAAAAGTGCGCTTTCTCACCCTATCCAACGATATTTTGTTCGTTTACTACCTGCTGGCTAATCTTATCTATCTGGGCCTGCTGATCGTGGCCATCACCAGAAATGTTCGCCATCATCATCAGCACGGCAACTTTCGACTCGAACTGATCAAGGCTTCCCCGTTTACGCCGCCCATCACCCTCATCGTACCGGCACACAATGAGGAACGCTCCATCGTAAGCAGCGTGGGAGCCCTGCTCGAACTCGACTATCCCAGCCTCGAAGTGGTCGTGGTCAACGATGGGTCGAGCGACGCCACCGTGGAGAAACTGCAAGAAGCCTACGGGTTGAAGATAGCTCGCATCCTCTATATTGCGGAGATTCAAACCGCGCCGGTTCGCGCCATCTACCGCAGTCCGCAGGAGCCTCGTTTGCTGGTTCTGGATAAAGCCGCCGCAGGCTGCAAAGCCGACGCCATTAATGCCGGCATTAATGCGGCCACCAGTCCTTATGTTTGCGTGGTCGACGCCGACTCCATCTTGGAGAAAGAAGCTCTGATCCGCATCATGGCGGGAGTCTTCGCCGATCCCGGCCGGGTGGTAGCGGTCGGGGGCATTGTTCGGGTTTTGAACGGCTCGCGCGTGGTCGACAATCAGATTCAGCAGGTAAAGCTTCCCAAGAGCTCGATTGAGATCATGCAAGTTATCGAGTACCTGCGTGCTTTCCTGGTGGGACGGGAAGGCTGGGCCAACTTTAACATGTTGCCCATTATTTCTGGCGCCTTCGGCATCTTTCGCACCGACTTGGTGAAGCAAGTCGGCGGGTTTCGCACCCATGCCGTGGGAGAGGACTTCGATCTGGTGGTTCGGATGCATCGCCGCCTGCAGGAGGAACATCGCCCCTACCACATCAACTTCATCGCCGCTCCAACCTGCTGGACCGAGGTGCCCACGGATTGGAACTCGCTTGCCCGGCAGCGAGCGCGCTGGCACAAAGGCTTGATTGATGCGCTCTGGCCGAACCGCGACATGCTGTTTCGCGCTCGCTATGGTCGCGTCGGCTGGCTGGTGCTTCCCTATATGTGGCTATTTGAGTTTCTGGCTCCGGTGATCGAACTGGTCGGATACGCGACGATCATCCTGGCCTGCGTGCTGGGAGTACTGAGCAAGACTTTTTTCCTGTTTTTCCTTTTATTCGGGTACGCCTTCGCCACGCTGATTTCCATGGGTTCGGTTCTGCTGGAAGAAATGACCGTCCGGCGTTACGGAGACTGGCGCGAAGTCGCCCGTTTGCTCACATATTGTTTGTTTGAACATTTCCCCTACCGGCCGATGACCATGGTCTGGCGGCTCAAGGGCATCTGGCAATATATGCGGGGCGACCGGCAGTGGGGAGCGATGAAGCGAGTGGGAATTTCCGCCGATACGGCGGGTTAAAAATACCCCAGCCGTGCGGATCGCTGGTGCTGCGATCCGAACCGCCAATGCTTTTTGCTCCTCGAACCGTTTTCCACCTCGAGGATTCGTCCTATAAAATGGTTGGTTCTCATCTCCCCATGGCCGAGGGTTGGTGTTGCCCCAGAGGTTGGCGTACTCGGGGATGAGGGCGATCGTGTAGGTTCGATGCTGGATTAGCTAGGAAACGGAAAACCATGGCGCATTTTGCGAGCAAGAAGGGCGTGATCGGGATTTTAACCGGAGGTGGCGACGTTCCTGGTTTGAACCCGGCCATTCGCGCGGTCACAATTCGGGCGTTACGCGAAGGCTATCAGGTGGTGGGTTTGCGGCGCGGATGGGCAGGGTTGGTGGAGATGGTGCGGGAAAATGACTACGACAATAGCGATAACTTTCAATTGCTCTCGGAAGAAATCGTAAATCGTGCCGGTCGCACCGGGGGCACCTTCCTCCACAGTTCTCGCACCAATCCCGCCAAAGTGAAGAAATCCGCCGTCCCTCCCCACCTGGCGGCAGCCTACCCGGCAGAGATGAACGATCTCACCCCGGACGTCCTGAAAAACCTCGATTGGCTGGGAGTCAACCATTTGATCCCCATCGGCGGCGACGACACCCTAAGCTACGGGGTGCGTCTCTATCAGGAAGGGGTGAAAGTGGTAGCGATTCCCAAGACCATGGATAACGATGTTCCCGGTACCGAATACTGTATCGGTTTCAGCACGGCCGTGACCCGCACCATTCAGATGACCAATGACCTCAGGACCTCGGCGGGATCGCACGAACGATTCCTGGTGCTAGAGGTGTTCGGCCGTTACGCGGGTTTCACCGCGATGTTGCCGACGATGGCCGGCGCCGCCAACCGCTGCGTGATTCCCGAGTACAAGTTTGATATTGAACGCTTGACCGAGTTGCTGGTGGCCGATCGCCGCCTGAATCCCAGCCATTATTCCGTAGTCTTGGTTTCCGAAGGTGCTATGTTCCAAGGCGGAGAGATGATTTTCGAGAAACAGACCCCGGATGCCTTCGGTCACAAGAAGCTAGGAGGCATCGGCGACCTGGTGGCGGACAAACTGCGAGAGCTGTCGCCAAAGTTCAGCAAAGGCAAGACCATTGAAGTGATTCACCAGAAGCTGGGATACCTGGTACGTTGCGGCGATCCGGACGCTATCGACTCGATCGTGCCGATGGCTTACGGCAATCTGGCACTCGATCTCATTCTGAACCGAGTTCACGGCCGGTTGGTGGTACTGAAAAACGGGCGTTATGACAACCTCCCGGTCGACACCGTGATTGCCTCGAAAAAGTCCGTGAATGTGGAGGAACATTACAACACTGACCGCTTGCGGCCGCATTACAGCAGCTTCGAGATGAAACCGCTGTTTATCATGACCAGCGATTGACGGTGGGGCAGCGCCCGGGCGGGACTCACTTGGCGAAGAACCAGTCGAACGACTTCACGGCAAGGTATTCGTCTTCCTTGACGTCAAAGATGGTGTAGAGCTTGGTGATCAGAAGCAGGTCCTTCACCTTCTTGTTGAGGTTTAACAGCTTCAGCTGGCCCCCCTGATTTCGAACCGTCGTATAGCTGGCGATCAGTTCGCCGAGTCCGGAGCTGTCGATGTAGCTGACCTCGGCCAGGTTGAGAATGATTTTCTTGTCTCCGCGACTCACCAGATCGTGCACCGTACTGCGCAGTTGACCAGTCTCAGGGCCGAGGATAATTTGCCCGCTGATGTCAACCAGCGTGACATCCTCTGCTTTTCGCGTGCTGATGTTCATCGCGGTGGGTCTCCGCCGCCCTACCTTCAGAACCGCTCTTAACCATCTTCGAGGCTTATCGATGGGAAGTCAATCCGCGACCCGAGGGCTAAGGGAGGAAGTTCACTGGCAGTAAGCGCGGGCGGCCGGTTCGAATTGGTCGAGCTGAGCATCACGCTGGGTGGTAAACCTGCCATCGGGAGTCTTGCCATAGAGTTCCGTGCCGGGGCAGTGATAGAGCGCCGTATGCTGGTCGACCCAGACCTGAACGGCCGGGTTTCCTCGGAAAACCGGAGCTTCCGGCATTTCGGCTAGGCCGAGACTAACCAGCGTTCGTTCCCAAAGCGTGAGCGAGGGTTGCGGCGGGCTCTGAGATTTTCCGACGGCGGGCCGCCTGCCCCAAGCGAACAGGGTGAACAAAAGCACGACCGAGGCAATCGCCAGGCAGACATCTCCCCGATGCATCTCGAACCAATCCCGCATCTGTTCATCGGGCATAGGCATGGGAAGTGCGGATGGGGCCAGGATTAGGTCTTCGTCGATGCCCAGCAGGGTAACGAACTCCAAACCGAAGCAAAAACCGGAGCGGTTGCGAACGACTCCGGCCACAATCACTTTGCCGGAAGTTTGGAACTCGACCCTCATGGTATCGCCTGGTTCCAGGCAGACGCCGCCGTATAAGGCCATTCCAGAACGGCTGATTTCACTGGCGAGGCCGGGTATGGGAGGCTTGAGCGGGTTGCCGCCGCTTGAGATCAGAACCGGCAAGTTGGTCTGGTATCGCGGCCAGCGACGAGTATTTTGGACGAGAGCGCTTTCCACTGCTGTGAGCATGGGTGACGTTACTTCGGCAGGGGGAGGTGGAGGACGCAAAACCCGACCAAGCCAATCATAATCACAGCGATTGCTCCAGCCAGAACCCTGAGGGTTCGTTTCTGCGCTGGCGTTCTTGGAACCGCCGCCACCCGAAATTTCTCGATCCACTGCTGGTCGATATCGCGCGACTGCAGCGAAGCCTCGATGGTGGTGCCCAGTTTGCGCTGATCGTCCAAGGGCAGGGAAATGAAGCGAAACGGCTGCAAGGTGCGGGTGACCGGGGGTAGCATTTCCGCCCCTCCCAGCACCGCTCCGGACTGGGTCAAGAACATCAGCTTAACCTTGGAGCCCCCCGTGAGGGGATTCGAAAGCGAGAGCAGGCCACCGGTTAAGGAGAGTACCTGGAGCTTGGCGGAGGCGCGCTGACCGTCTGCGAAGCGCAGCACGGCAGGAGTCGCGCACGCAAGGTGCGCGCGCGGAGACCGCTGCAACGAGTGTAGCTGGGGAAGGATGCTCATCCGCCCCAGTATGAACTGGGTCCTTCGAGTCGGAGAAGGTTACGTAGGTCCTCGTCCACCATGCCATGGCGGAGCTTCCCTAAGGGCACCTACGGTCCTTAGGGCTGAGGTAATCTTGCCGCCGCTCCGCGGGCCGCATGCGTCTCGTCCTGTCTACGAGCCGAAGGGACCTAGGGCGGAATAGGGAATAGAATAGGTGCATTGACGAGTATCGTCGAAGACCGAGGCTAGCTTTATGGAACCGAAACAGGCGCCACCCCCGCAACCAGGCCAGCCACATGGGGCGGCGGTCGAGCACGTGTTCAACGCCCATGACCTGTTGCAGAGTTTGCGCCAGCGGATTGGCGAGCATCCGGAACTGGAAGAGGCAATTGTGAATTTGGAGACGGCCCTCAGCATTTTGACGGTCAAAACCGGGGGAATGCTCTAGTTCGGGGCAGGGCGCAGGCAACCCGAGAAGGTTATAATCCCTCTTCATTGGGAAACGGGCTCGGCTACCACCAGCATGCAAAACGGCAAAAACGGCAACGATGGAGTGGGGATGCGCGGCGGGGTTGAAGTTGCCGGCATGAGCGATGTGGGCTGCCAGCGGCGCAGTAACGAAGACCGTTACGGCTACTGGGAACCTTCGAATGACTTGGAGCTCGAAGAGAAGGGCAGACTTGCCGTTGTGGCCGATGGCATGGGCGGGCATGAAGGCGGACAGGATGCCAGCCGCATTGCCGTCGATGCCATCAAGCAAATCTACGCCGCCAGCCCTGATGGCGATCCGCAGGCGGTTCTTGCCGCGGCCTTTCGCGATGCCCACGCGCGCATTCATCAATTTGCTGCCGCGCACCCGGAATTGCGTGGCATGGGCACCACGGCCACGGCCGTGGTGTTGCGGGCAAATCGGCTGTACTACTCCCATATCGGGGACAGCCGCTTGTACCTGGTGCGGGATGGCCGGATTACCCGCCTCACTCGCGACCACTCTTATGTCGGCAGTCTGGTCGAAAACGGCTTCATCACCTCGGAAGAAGCTGAAACTCACCCCCAGCGTCATATCCTCATGGCGGCCCTCGGAGCGGGGCAGGAATTTTCTCCCGAGATGCCGGAACATCCCATTCCGCTGGTCTCGGGTGATGTGCTGCTGTTGTGCACCGACGGACTGTGGGGCTTGGTTCCCGACCATGAGCTGGAGCAAACGGTCGCCGGGATGCGACCACAAGATGCCTGCCGCGCCCTGATCGAGTTGGCCAAAAAGCGCGGTGGCCACGACAACATCACCGTACAAGTGCTGCGCCTGGATTGAGCGAATCCGCCCTCTCTTTGGGCTGTCCCGCGGCCCGTACCATGTCAATTAACTTGATTGATGCAGTAGGGTTTATGGCATACTACGGGCTGTGAAGATTTCGCAAAAGGGACTGTATGCTTTGCAGGCCATGATGATGCTGGCCCGGCGCTATAACCAAGGGGCCATCCGCATCCGTGACATCGCATACGAAGAAGACTTGCCGGAAAAGTTTCTGGAACTGATTCTGCTCGAACTGAAGAACGCGCGCCTGGTCGAAAGCGTGCGCGGGGCCAAGGGTGGGTATCAGTTGCGCCGCGAGCCTTCCGAGATTCGCCTCAGTGAGATCATCCGACTGATTGACGGCCCGCTGGCGCCCTTTGGCGATGCCGAACAATTGCGCAGCCTGATTGATCGCGATACCGAGCATCGTACCCTCTACCAGGTCTTCCTCGACGTACGCAATGCGGCCGCCCGCATTCTAGAGCATACGACCCTGGCAGACATCGTCAGCGGAAAAGGGCCAGGATCGAAGCGTGGTCAAGCCAAAAAAAAGAAGAGTACAGAAGCCTCGGTGTTGCCCATGGTAGTCCAGGGCAACCGGCGCCGGGAGGAATAACTTTCTTCTCGCCCGGTTGGTTCCGAACTCGGCCGGAGGGGCGGACTGAAGAGTGGTGCACGATAGGAGCAAAAGGCGCATGATCAGGCGACGCGATTTTCTCCGGGGAATTCCAGCCGGATTTCTGGCGACAACCGTGCTTCCTCCCTGGCTCGCCATGGCGGCCGAGGAGGCAAGCGTCGTGATTCCCGGCAAAGCGGGAATGATCGTGCGCTCCGCTCGCTTCTTCGACCTCGAAATGCCGCCGGAGTTCTTCGATTCCTGGATCACGCCTGTGCCCCACTTTTTTGTACGCAATCACATGTTCGAACCGAGCACGCTCGACAGCCAAACCTGGCGGCTCACCATTAGCGGCGAGCTGGAGAAGCCGTTGAGCTTGAGTTTGGCAGACCTTGCCCAATTCAAGATGCACAGCGTGACCAACACGCTCGAATGTGCGGGGAATGGGCGGGGGTTTTATCAGCCGCACGTCCCGGGCGTTCAATGGCAAAAGGGAGCGGTGGGTACGGCTCGTTTCTCCGGTCCGAGGCTCGCGGACATTCTCGGGCGTGCGGGCGTCAAACCCTCCGCCAAACACGTCATGTTGCGCGGCCTGGACGAAGTACCGGGGAAAGTTCCTCCCTTCATCCGCAGCGTGCCCCTGGAAAAGGCTATGGATGGGGATACTCTGGTGGCTACCCATATGAACGGTTCGCCTCTGGACAAGCACCATGGCTTTCCCGCGCGGGCGCTGGTGCCGGGATGGGTTGGGGCCGCTTCCTGCAAATGGCTGAGCGAAATCAAGGTGCTCGAGCAAGAATTCGATGGCAACTTCATGAAGCCCGGCTACCGCCTGCCCAATCATTCGCTGGCGCCGGGAGAGTCGCTCAACCTGGACGACAGTCACGTCATTACCGCACTAAGCGTTAAATCCGTGATTGCCTCGCCCGGCGACGGAGCCATTCTGCATTCGCGCGCTTTCGACGTCCAAGGTGCCGCCTGGGCGGGGGAAGAGGAGATCGTGCGAGTGGAGATCTCAAGCGACGGCGGTGCCCACTGGCAACCAGCTCGACTCCATCGCGACCATGCAAAATACGCGTGGCGGCTCTGGACTTGCCGCGTCCAAGTCGCGACGGGCGGGGAGTCGACGATCTGGTCGCGCGCAACCGACAGCCGGGGACGAGTACAGCCTCAAGCCGCAGAGTGGAATCCGAGCGGGTACCTCTATAACGCCATCGATCAGGTAAAGATCCGTGTTCAAGCCTAACTTCATCTTTCTGGTAGCAGCGATTCTCACCGTTTTGTCGGCCGGCCTTCTTCCTTGGCTCAGAGCTCAGGCTCCGCCGCTGCCGCCAGGTGCCGTCGTCCAAAAGGTCACCACCGCGTGCACGGAATGCCACGAATCACGCATCATCTCGCAGCAGCGCTTGACCAAGGCCGCTTGGGGGAAAGAAGTGGACAAGATGATCCGATGGGGAGCCGTCGTCGACGCCGCCGATCGCGATGCCTTCATCGACTACTTGAGCACAAATTTTCCCGCCGATAAGGCTCCGGAACTGATGCCGCGGGC
>DATJVZ010000291.1:0-2785 GCA_035501575.1 Terriglobales bacterium
GCCAAGAAGATCAGGTGGTGGCAAGCGGCGGAGATCATCGGCATCAGTGATCGGCAGATGCGCCGCTGGCGCGAGCGCTATGAGGAGTTTGGGTTCCCCAAAACCAGCCCCAACGAAACCATGGGGGCACAACTATGAAACCGGACATTTCACTTGCTACAAAAACCGGACATTTTAACTTGCTACCGACAGCACTGAATGATTTCACCTCACGGCAGTCGTACTCGCTCGATCGGAAGATCCGATGGAGGGAATACGCACTCGCAGTCGAGGCAAAGGAGAGACATGTTCCATGGGTGGAGAAAATACTGGGCATGCCGTTCGATCCACTAATTCTCGAAAGTGCTGAGTAGGGTCGGCTCAGACGATCAAAAATAAGATTGCAGCTGCAAAATGGGGCGACCAGGGATTGCCGGCGGATCGCGATTGTTCGTCAGAAACGCGGGGCAATTGTATGTCAGGGCCGCCACAAGTTGAAGCGAATCCGGCGTTTTTGCACCAGTTGCAGCCCGCAGCTGCGCCGCGGCCCGCAAATGATCGCGTGATATGTCGACAATCTTCACTCCGCGGCTGCGCGTAAGAATCTCCTTCGTAGCATCCTGCCAACTTGTGGTCTCCATTTCGGTACGGGACCACAAGCACTTCAGCAACGTCAGCGCTGAGGTCACCAGTTCTATGCACCAAGTCCCAAGTGCCCCCGGGGACGGTGGCTTCCAGGATGCTTAGTGTAAAGGAACAGGTGGAACAGACTGCCTCTGCTGCAAATCTGGCACGTTGCCGCACACAGTTCTAAGCACGCGTCGAACCGATAAATCCTCCAAGGTTCGCTTTATACAAACCAGGAGACCGTCATCGGCCTTGAGCCCGCAGGAAATACACTTGATCGGTCCAGTCCATGTCTCGGGTCTTGACTACGAGCGAAATCAGAGCGCGGACAAGCCCTCCGATATCTGATGGAGCGATACTCTTTTCATCTACGAAGATCACTCCGCCGTGCGATCGCCCTTCTTCGGCCCAAACCTTCAGCACCGGCGGAATCGTCCTCCGGTCATAGGTAACTAGGCTCAGGCGTTGCTTTGCTGCTTCCAGTAAGCAAACGGAGTCTTCCTTCCCCAGAAAGTTCCCCTTCTCCCACGCGACCATCGTTTGTATGTGCAACGCGCGAATCCGATGTTGAACCCCTCTCGCCACCTCTGGAGAAATGTGCTCGTCTAGAAGCAGCTTGAGCACTTCAACTCCTCTTCGTCTTCTTGGCATTGAATTCTACGGCTTGAGGAAGCATGCGCTTCAAATCGTCGAAATCGGTTGAACTGTTCTCGACTAACGCTTCATTCAATTCCTCCGGAAATGCTTCTGCGTAATTCAGGGCAGCGCGAACTTTCGATTCGGGCCACCCCAGATGCTTAGCTACGGCCATGACATTTCTGTTGTAGCTCCGCAGAAGCAGCAGGACCTCCCATATTGCGAGGGTGCTGCCCTGGATATAGGCCTGCCGCCCGGCGGGTGAATCGCGAAAATCTAGAAAGGCAAACTCGGTTCGCCTTAACCCCTCTTCTACGAGACGCGCACTAGCATCACTGGGTGTCCACCCGTGCCGATTGGCGATCCGCCTCAAGCGTCTCCCACTTTCCACCGGCAATCTCATACTGAGCACTATAGAACGTGCATGCTTCACGAATGCCTCCAATTGTAATTATTGTAAGTATTGTAACACATGTAGCTGAATGAAAATACTGTCCAGAGTTGGTCGGTTTAGGTGCGGAACTGTGGGAGAATTGCTCGCTGGTTGCAGCCGCACGCTGACTTTTGACCAAAAGGCAGGCCGGCTTCGTGGCTTTGAGCTTGTGTAATCGGACCGTCGGTGTTGAGAAGGTCACGAGGGAACTGAGAGGGTTAGCGTACCGCAACCCGTCTTCGTTAAAGGTTTACGCCAATCTCACAAGTCGATTCGCCTGCTTACGCCAATAACGGACCTTGTACATGAGGGGGTCATAATGCGGTCGATATCGCTCGTTGTACCGGCATGAGGCTCGAAAATGGCCAATATGGCACGTGCCTGATGTATGCTCACCTGCAGCTGGAGTTTCAGGCGTGGCCACTTGAGAAAATAGTCTAAAAGTCATTCTTCTTTCTTCTGCTTGGCCTTGGCCCAGCGTGCCTGCGCAGCGCGGCGAGCGGATTCCTGGCGCTGGACCTTATTGAGCTTGTGCGCGGTGGCTTTTCCGCCTTTCCTACCCAAAGCTACCGCGGCGGGATTCTTGCCCATGAACTTTAGTTAACACAATGCCCAGCGCTGTGCAACACACTCCATTTTTTACTTGACAGTGCGCAGCGGTGCGCATACCATTAGTTTCTAGTAGCAGCCCGAGTGAGTGTTCCAGCACTCACCCGAGCCTAACCAAAGTGCCTAACTAGGAGGCCCAATGGCTGTTCACCACTCTACCCCACCGCTCCATCCAGTTTTTTCACAGCTTTTAGACAACCTGGTCGAACGGCAACTTCGCCAGTTTGATTCGATCCCGGCCGAGTCGCACCTCGGCATCTGCGAATACGAAGATGATTTCTTTGGCTGTGGCGCAGTCGCAACCGTGACCGAACTTGAGTCGGAACGCGACTACTGTCTGCGCCATTTCCTGGCCATCAACCTGAATGCGCAATCGATAAAACTGGGCTGTCATGAGCCTCTCCGGAAATTCGACCCCGATGTGCTGAACAGTACGAAGGGGGCGCACTCATGAAAATCGCTAAGAAATTCCGCAGAGATATTCGATGTGCGCGGTCGATA
>DATJVZ010000292.1:0-3029 GCA_035501575.1 Terriglobales bacterium
GTATGCGGTCACCGTGTGACGCTGCCATGTCCCGACGATCTCGCTCCGTTACGTCCGGCATTGGCGAAACCTAAGCGCACGCGCCGGCAGCGACCGGCACGACGCCTGAACCGACGGTTTCACCCCCAGCTTGAGAGAGCGTAGCCTCTGCAGCAGCTCGATGGCAACAAAGCGGCCGCCGGCAATTGGGCTGCCAACCCGGAGAGGGCCGTTGAGTTCAGTTCAATTGGCCCGGGGAATAAAACCAGGCACACCGGTCCCCACCACTGCGTTGAACCGGACGTTTGTGGTTATGCTGTCCCGAATCTCCCGCATGGCGTCTTCGGGCAGGGTCGAAATCTCAAAGTTCTCTTGGATTCGTCGAGGTGTGGTAGAGGTGGTCAGGAAAGCAGTGCCGCGCTGCACGGCCCAAGCGAGCGCTACTTGAGCAGGCGTCTTGTCGACGCGCCGTGCGATGGCCGTGATAACAGGGTCATCCAGCAGTTTCGGATCCATGCCGTGTCCTAACGCCGCAAACGCCAGCAGTACGATCCCGTGCTCCCGGCAGAAGTCGAGCAGGTCCCACTCCGGGAGATACGGATGTGATTCGACTTGCACCACCGCGGGTATGACCCGCGCAGCCGCAACGATTTCTCGCAGTTTTCCCAGAGTAATATCCGATAAGCCGATCGACTTGCACTGACCGCCGTCCACGAGGCGCTCGAGCGCTCGCCACGTCTCGACCAGCGTCACCCCGGAATCATAGGTTACCTGACCGCGCGCGTCTCTCGGGTCCTGCTCGTCGCCGGGTTGAAAGGCAAAAGGAGTATGGATCAGATAACAATCGACATAGTCGATTTTCAGTCGTCGTCGGCTCGCGTCAAAGGCAGGTTGGACCCGCTCGGGACGATGATTGTTGTTCCATAGCTTCGTGGTAATGAAAACGTCCTCTCGCCGAAGCGTCCCTGCCTTGAATGCTTCCTGCAACGCCTCGCCAACCGCTTCTTCATTGCGGTATCGTTCCGCGCAATCGAGATGTCGAAATCCCACGTCCAATGCGGTCTTGGTGGCCTGTCTAGTCGCGAGAGGATCGGGGATCAGCGTGCCGAACCCGACGGCGGGGATCGCACCAGATCCGTGGGAAAGAGGAATCCTCGTATAGCGAAGCGCATCGGGGGTTATCATGTTCATGCTCCTTCGTTCGAGGCTGGCCGCCGCGCGAGCGGCGAACGGTTCGATGTTGTTCAACCCATTGCGCGCGCGAAGGTCCGGGCGCGAACGGGTCGCTAAAGTATAGGTCTCAGGGGCCACCGTGCATCCCCACGCCGCCCACCGTATACGAGGGCCGGCTGCCAATTGGTCGACGCGGATAGTCTCCTTTCGGCCAACATCCGCAGTCGCAGAAGTCAAGAAAATCGCAGCAGCATTGGCGCCCCGCGGTGCTCCATGGCAAGGTGTCCAGCGTGCTACACCGCGCCTGAATACAGAGGTTACTGTGGCTGAGCAAACCGAAGGTGAGAAAACACAGTTCAAGACACCGATGCCGCAGACGCCGACCACCAAGATTCTGGCCGTCGGCACCTTCGCCCCTGGCACGGACATGTCGCAGGTTCAGCGTATTTTACCGACTGAAGTTCGCGAGACCGCGCAGCTCTATCTCGATGGCAAGATCGACCAGTGGTATTCGTTGGAAGACCGGCCGGGTGTCGTCTTCATCCTGAATATGACCAACACTCAGGTAGCGCATGCCATGCTGGAGGAGTTGCCACTCGGTAAAGCCCATTTGATGACGTTCCAGCTCACACCGATCGGTCCGCTCAATCCTCTCCGCCAGCTGCTGGTACCGGCTATTCCACACTAACCAAACCTGCTAAGCCCCCGCCTATGGCGGGGCGAAAACAGGAAGTTTTACAGCTGCGGGAATGAAGTCATGAAGTCTCCTTGGGGAACCGCCAAGAACCCTCAAGGAGACCATGATGGAAGCAGAGTTCAATCATCTTAATCACGCGACCTGGGAGTGCAAATACCACGTCGTGTTTACGCCCGAAGTACCGCAAGAAGCTGCTATTCGGCAAGATAAAACGGCATCTGGGCCAAGTGTTTCACGATCTCGCGCGCCGCAAGGAATGTCGGATCGAGGAGGGGCATCTGATGCCGGATCACGTCCATATGTTGATTTCGATACCTCCCAAATATTCGGTGGCACAGATCATCGGATACATGAAAGGGAAGAGTTCGATATGGATCGCGCAGAATGTCGAACGCAAGATGCGGAATTTTCTGGGCCACAAATTCTGGGCGCGTGGATATTTTGTGACGACCGTTGGCCGAGACGAGGAAGTGATCCGAGCCTACATCAGAAACCAAGAACTGGCCGACTAGCTACTGGATCAGCTTGAACTGAAGATTTCAGTCACCCCAAAATCCAATCAATCGTCGTAATATCCCCTTAAAACCGCCTTTGGCGGTTCCCAAGCAAAGCTCCAAGCTTTGCTGATTTGGCTCAAGCCTTCGCTATGTGCTCGCGGCTCCGCCGGGACCATTCGAAATGGCACAAGATTGCAACACTCGCTGCTGCTGCGAAGAAGCACCACACCGAAATGAAGGATTCCCAATAGAAAGCATAGGCAACAACCAAGCCTGCGAGAACAATTGCGCCGAGCACAACCACGCTGCGCTGAGGAAGTCCGGTTGCCGTGAGATACGCAGCCCCGACCGCGTCCGAATGGCCATATTTTGTAAAATATACGATGTGACCACCCGAAATTATTGCAAAGTACGGGTGACCAAGAATCCACCAGAAAAGGTAAGCGCCGACACCAGCACCGACGCTCCAGCAGACGACTATAAGATGCCGACGGGACTCATTCGGCTCAATCAGCCATACCGTGATTGGTGCGTACAACAGCCAAAATGCTTCCGCGAAAACCAGGTAGAGGACCGTCAAGGTCGCTGAAAGAGAAACATCCGGCGGCCTGCGGCAGGCTTAGCCACAACGATCCCTCGATGCACTGCTGGAGGGCGAAAAGCAGAGGAGTGGCTGCAAGTGG
>DATJVZ010000293.1:0-22388 GCA_035501575.1 Terriglobales bacterium
GATCGGGGTGTTGGTGGAAGTCAATTGCGAGAGCGATTTCGTGGCGCGCACCGACGACTTCAAGGAACTGGTGCATGACATCGCCATGCATATCGCCGCGAGCGACCCCAAATTCGTGCGCAAGGAAGACGTCACCCCCGAGGCCTACGAGCGGGAAAAGGACATTTATCGTGCCCAGGCTGCGTCGACCGGTAAACCGCCGCAGGTGGTCGAGAAGATCGTCGAAGGCAAGATGGCTAAGTTCTACGAAGAGGTATGTCTCTACGAGCAACCGTTCATCAAGGATCAGACGATCAGTATCGCGCAGCTGATTGCAGGCAAAATCGCTAAGCTCGGCGAGAACATTGCGGTACGACGCTTTGCCCGCTTTAAAGTGGGGGATGCAGGTGAAACCTTCGCCATCAGCAAGCCTGAAGCCAAGAGTGAATAATCTGCGGGCCGCCCATTCCCGGTACCCGCGACAAACCAGGGAAACCTGATGTCTACGCCGATCTTCAAACGCGTTCTTCTCAAACTCTCCGGGGAAGCCCTGGCGGCCAACCAGGGTTTCGGCATTGACGACGTCCGCATCCAAGAGATCGCCGCCGAACTCGATGAGGTTCACTCCTTGGGCGTCCAGATCGCCATCGTCGTGGGCGGAGGAAACTTTTTCCGCGGAGTGGCCGAGCAAGCCCGGGATATGGATCGCGTCTCCGCCGATCACATGGGAATGCTGGCGACGGTGATCAACGCCTTGGCCTTGCAGAATGCTCTGGAAAGGCAAGGGGTCTACACCCGGGTTCAATCCGCCATTGAAATGAATCAGGTAGCCGAGCCCTTCATCCGCCGGCGGGCCATCCGGCATCTGGAGAAAGGGCGGGTGGTGATCTTTGCCGGAGGCACGGGCAATCCGTATTTTTCTACCGACACGGCAGCCTCCCTGCGGGCCATGGAGATCAAGGCGGATGCCATTCTCAAAGCCACCAAGGTTGATGGAATCTACGACGCGGACCCGATGCTGGTGAAAGATGCCAAGAAGTTCAACGAGATTACCTATCTCGACGTGTTAAAGCTTGGCTTGAAGGTGATGGACTCAACCGCCATCTCGCTATGCAAAGACAACAACCTGCCCATCATCGTTTTTAACCTGAATCGTCACGGCAATATCCGGAAGGTCGTCATCGGGGAAAAGGTTGGATCTCTGGTAAGCGCCTGAGGTTCGGCCGCGTCGTCGTGACCGAGCTTCGCAGGGATGACGACGAGCGAGCCCGAAAATTCCTGCCTGCGGAGCCAGCCGAGCCCACCGGAGGTTTATAATGCAGCGTTTTATGGCCAATTCCTAGGAGACCCCACACCATGGCCCAAGCCAGTATGGCCGCGATTCCCGGTCTGAAAGACGTCTACGTGCAACTCAAGAACCGCATGGACAAGGCGGTCGAAGATTTTCGCAAGGCGATGGCCGCCACGCGCACCGGACGGGCGTCGGTCCACATGCTGGACGCCGTGAATGTGGATTACTACGGCACCTTGATGCCGCTCAACCAGATCGCCCAAGTGCACGCCCCGGAAGCTCAGCTGATTACGGTGCAGCCCTTCGATCCAACTGCCCTCTCGACCATTGAGAAAGCGATCCGCACCGCCGATCTGGGCCTCAACCCCATGAACGACGGCAAGCTGATTCGCATACCTGTTCCCCCGCTCACCGAAGAACGCCGTAAGGAGATGGTCAAGCACCTGCACAAGATTCTCGAAGAACACCGAACGGCGATCCGCAACATTCGCCGCGATGGCAACGAGGCCATTAAGAAGGCGCATAAGGACAAGAAGGTGACCGAGGATGAAGAGAAGCGCGCCATGGATGAGATTCAGAAGCTCACGGATGACGAAATTAAGAAAATGGAAGACATGAGTAAAGGCAAGGAAAAAGAAATCCTTGAGATCCGGTGAATCGCGAGCGGCCCTAGCCCTTGGCCGCGCAAGAGCCCGCAACCGGGCCATTTCCCCGATTCAACACACTTAGTAAGCTCCACTTTTATCAATCGATTACCTTAGTAATCTCATCAATCACTTGAAACTTTCCCGTGCTGATTGTGTTTCTACCTCGGCAGAGTTAGGAAACTCACAGCTCCCCCACTTCCCTGTGAGGCTATTTAAGGAGCGATCCATGAAACGATTTCTAGCCGCTACAGCTTTGCTTGCGCTGATCGCGCTCAGTTTCACCGCTTGTGGTGGGGGGAGCAGTTCGTCTTCGTCTTCTTCGAAAAACAACGGTGGCGCCACCCAAGCCCACGTGTTCGTCACAGGGGAAGACGCGCCGGTGTCCTCCGTGGTGGCATTCAACATCACCATCAACCAGATCACCCTCAACCATGGCTCCACGAGCGTGGTGGCGATGAATACACCCACGGCGGTTGACTTTGGACGCCTGGTCGGTCTGCGTTCTCTGCTGGGATTTAACAGCATCGCGCCCGGCACATATAACAGTGCGACCGTCACTTTCGCCACCAACCCGGCACCCACGATCGATTACATCGATCTCACCGCGAGCACGCCCTCGTTAGGGACGGCGACCGGTGTGTTGAGCAACGCGAAGGTCACCGTGGCCTTCCCGTCGAACCAACCGCTGGTCGTTGGCAGCAGTGACATGGCGGGTCTGCACCTCGACTTCGACCTGCGTGACTCGCTGGCGATCAACAATGGCAATCTGGTCATCACGAACGGCCAAATCGCAATCAACCCGGTGCTCGAGGTGGTGGCGGTTTCCGCTGCAAGTGATCTGGGTCAGATTACCGATTTCACCGGCAATGTCGTTTCCGTGGCCACCAACTCATTCGTGTTGCAGGGTCCCTACGGTTTCCAGGAGATGATTGACGTCAACCCCAGCACCCAATACAACAACGGCGACACCTTGGCCTCCCTGCTGGTGAATGGCATCGTCTCCGTCGAAGGCACGGTACAAAGCGATGGCAGCATTCTGGCAAGCAGTGTCGAGCTGATCACAACCGACCAGGCATTCCTTGGCGGCCGAATCCTGGCTGTCGACCCCGGGCCGGTGGTAACCATGTTCGTGGGCGAACAGCTGGGAACTTCGGCAACCATACCCGTGGACAGCATTCAGACCGTCAACCTCAGCCAGGTCAACAATTGGGACATCTGCTTCATCGACAACTGGTTCACCAACGAGCTGTTTGGCCCGGCCTATTTGGTCGTAGGCCAGAGGATCTTCGTGGGTGGAACCTACCAGAGCAAAGTCTTCACCCCGACGATGGTCTCCTTGCGCCGTCAGGGCATCGTGGGATCGCTGGTTCAGGGGTCGGTAACGAGCGTCTCCCAGAACATCGGCGACTTCGAGATGCAGAATGATGCTCTGCTGAGCTATGCGGCGGGTGGTGGACCATTCCCGGTGGCGACCGACAACCAAACCGTGTTCGTCAATATCGACGGGCTCATGGGACTCGAATCTGCCGGCGCGGCGAACCTGGTCGTAACCGGACTGGTCTTCGATAATCCCCAGGCCCTGGGTACACCGGTAGCTTGGGTTCATCGGGTACGCGTGCTGCCCTGAGCCGCTCGGGATGGGTCTCGGCGGGCGGTCGAAGATCGCCCGCCATTTTTTTCCTCTTTCAGGTTCCCCGCTGCGAACTACTTCGATGGTGTACGGTTTCCCCGTAGCCGCGAAAGATCTGGCTAACGAAACAGACCCGTATAATCAGGGTGTGATGAAGAAGGTAGTCCACGCCGCTTGTCCCCACGACTGCCCCGATGCCTGCGGGGTGTTGATTCGGGTAGAAGACGGACGCGCGGTCAAGATCCAGGGGGACCCTTCCCATCCCGTCACCCGGGGATTCCTCTGCACCAAAGTAGCCAAGTACCTCGATCGCGTCTATTCGCCCGATCGGGTCCTCTATCCGATGCGGCGAGTCGAAGCCAAGGGCCCTGGCCGGTCCCAGGGGAGAACGTCCGCTGCCGGCGGTGGAGTAGCGTCAGGCAGTTCGTTTGAGCGCATCAGCTGGGATCAAGCACTCGCAGAAATTGCTCGTCGGTTTCAGCAAATCAGCGCCGAGTTTGGCAGCGAAGCGATTCTGCCTTACTCCTACGGCGGCACCTTAGGAGTGTTGAACAACGCCTGCATGGATCGGCGCTTCTTCCACCGTCTGGGCGCCTCCCAGCTGGCACGGACCATCTGTTCGGCCGCGGGAGAGGCGGGATTGAAGTCAGTCCTCGGCGTAAAGCTTGGCACCGAACCCGAACAGTTCGCCGATTCCCGCTACATCCTCGTCTGGGCAGCGAATATTCACGGCAACAACGTGCATTTGTGGCCATTCATCCAGCAAGCCCGCCGCAAGGGAGCAAAACTGGTGGTGGTCGATCCCTATCGTACGCGCACGGCGGCCTGTGCCGATTGGCATCTGCCCATCAATCCCGGCACCGATGTTGCTTTAGCGCTGGGCATGATGCAGGTTCTCATCAGCGAGAACCTCTATGATGCCGACTACGTTCAGCGCTACACCACCGGCTTTGACGAGCTTTGTCTCCGGGCGAAGGACTATCCGCCCGAACGGGTCGCGAAATGGACGGGAATCTCCGCCCAGCACATCCGCCAATTGGCGCGCGAATACGCCACCCTGCGACCGGCCGTGATCCGGGTGAACGACGGCGTACAGCGCTCCGAAAATGGTGGCATGGCGATGCGCGCGATCACCATGCTGCCCACGATTACCGGCTCGTGGAAGGAACTGGGGGGCGGCCTTCAATACGCCACCAGCGGAGCATTCGCCTTGAACCGCGAGGCGTTGGCGCGCCCCGATCTGATGCTAGGCGCGCTGGGCCGACCGGCTCGGACGGTCAACATGGTGGAATTGGGCAAGGCCCTGAACACGCTCGGGGATCCTCCGATCCAAGCGCTGTTTGTCTACAATTCCAATCCCGCGGCGGTCTGCCCGAACCACAATGAAGTGATCCGGGGGCTGCGGCGTCCGGACCTTTTCACGGTAGTGCACGAGCAGTTCTTCACCGATACCACCGACTACGCCGACATCCTCTTGCCCGCCACCACATTTTTTGAACACAAAGATCTGCAGGGCGCGTACGGCCACTATTTTCTGCAGATGTCGGATCAGGCGATCGAGCCCCTGGGGGAGTGTCGTTCGAATGTAGACATGTTTCGTGCCTTGGCCGAGAGCATGGGTTTTACCGAGGAGTGTTTTTGCGACTCCGTCGATCAGATAATCGATACGGCGCTTGTCTCAGGCAATCCCTGGCTTGCCGGAATCGATCGGCCCCGGCTCGAAGCCGAAGGGCACATCCGGCTGAATCTTGAAGGGCAATTCCCGGGTGTCGGTTCCGCCAATACACGTCCTTTTCTTCCGTTTGCCAAGGGAAATTTTGGCACGCCCAGCGGCAAGGCCGAATTGTATAGTGCGTCGCTCGCCGCGCAAGGACTAGATCCTGTCCTGCCCTTTACACCCCCGGTCGAGTCGCGGCACGGGCGAGACGCGCGGGCCTTTCCCCTCGAACTCTTGGCGCGCAAGGCCTCCAATTTTCTCAACACCACGTTTTCCAATTTGCCCAGCCTGCAAGCCATGGAGGAACCGGGCGTGTTGGAGATGAATGCAATCGACGCCGGCAGCCGTGGCATCGCCGATGGCGACACGGTGCGCGTCTTCAACCCGCGCGGAGAATTGTTGCTCAAGGCTCAGGTGAACGCCAGCGTGCAGCCGGGAGTGGTCAGCGCTTGCCTGTTTTGGGCCAAGCTCAGCGCCGGTGGCAAGAATATTAACGTGCTGACCTCGGAAAAACTCACGGACTTGGGCAACTCCGCCACCTTTTATTCCGTCCTTGTTGAAGTGGAGCGTTATCGGCCGGCCTCCGCGGGCAACTGAGGCTGGATGCTTGGACGCTCCGAACGGCGCTACCGTATAATGGCCGTTTTCCATACTCCCAAAGGTTGAGGTAGAGGAGATTCTTCGTTCTTATCAGGAGAGCCCTGCCTGCGGCAGGCGCAGGCGGGGTCAGGTATGGCTGAGCCTCGCCTCAAGGCGGGGGCGAGGTTCGTTTTTCCGGAGTTTTCCGGAGGAATTGTGCGGGCTGATGCTGAGCATCACCACCGCCCTCCTCGTCCTTTGCTCGATCGCCACCGGACAGCAACAACAACCGCAGCAAGAGCTGGTAACGGCAATCGAGATTCGGGGCAATCGCCGCATCCCGGCGGATACGATTCGCGCCCGCATCTTCACTCACGCGGGCGATGTGTATGATCCGACGGCCCTAGAGCGCGACTTCAACTCACTGTGGAACACCAATTACTTCGAAGATATTCGCTTCGAGGGCGAGGAAACTCCCAAAGGCATAAAACTGACGATCTTCGTCAAGGAGCGGCCTACGATTCGGGAGATCAACTATGAAGGGCTCAGCTCGGTCTCGAAAAGCGACGTTCTCGACCGCTTTAAGGAACGCAAGGTCCCGCTCTCGGTCGAGAGCCAATACGACCCAACCAAGGTGAAGCGAGCCGAGGTTGTTATCAAAGAACTGCTCTCCGAACACGGCCGACAGTTCTCCACCATTCGTACCGATGTGCGACCCATCCCTCCGGCAGCGGTGAGCATCACGTTCGTCATCAAAGAAGGACCGAAGGTGAAGGTCGGCAAAATTACCTTCACCGGAGTTACCCATGTCAAACCCCGGGTTCTGCGTTCGGCAATGAAGAATTTGCGGCCGATTGGAATCCCTCATTCGATCTTCCTCGAGAACGTGTTCGCCCGAACCTACGACGCCACTAAGCTCGACGAAGATACCGAGCGGGTTCGCCAGGAATTTCAGAACCGCGGGTACTTCAAGGTCGTGGTCGAGCAGGCTAAAACCAACATCCACGACACCGGCCATCAAGGCTTTCACATCCCCCTGCTGCAAAAGGGTCCGGGGAAGGCCGTGGACATCACCATTCCCATCCAGGAAGGCGATCTCTATCACTTGGGCGGTATCACCTTCAAGGGAAACAAGGCGATTCCCAATAGCGCCGGCCTGCGCATGCTGTTTCCCATCAAAGACGGGGATGTCTTCGATCGCAGCAAGATCGGTAAAGGTCTCGAGGCTCTGGGCAAGGCCTACGGCCAATTTGGGTATATCAACTTCACTTCCGTCCCTGAAACCCGCTTCGAGGAAGACAAGAAACTGATTTATATCGACATCGATGTCGATGAGGGCAAGCAGTTCAATGTGCGCCGCATCGAATTCCAGGGCAACACCACTACGCGCGACAAGGTCATCCGCCGGGAAATCTTGCTGGAGGAAGGTCAGGTCTACAACCAGCGGCTTTGGGATCTTAGCCTGCAGCGCCTGAACCAGCTGGGATTCTTCGACCAGTTGAAGCCCGATGATCCGAGCAATACTGAGCGCCACCTGGATGAACAAACCGGCACCGTCGATCTCCTGCTTAAGGTCCACGAGAAAGGAAAGAACAGCATCGGGTTGAGCGGTGGGGTCAGCGGGCTGGCGGGAACCTTCGTGGGTGTCAGCTATAGCACCAATAACTTCCTGGGCAAGGGAGAAACCTTGAGCATCCAGGCCAACCTCGGCAACCTCGAGCGCAGTGTCCAGTTCGGATTTACCGAGCCCTATCTGCTGGACCGGCCCTTGACCTGGGGTTTCTCGGTTTACTACACCCGCTTCATTTACGATCAGGCTCGCCAAGCCGCCTTGTTCAGCGGGCAGCAAATCAATCTGCCTTCCGCCTTGCAGGAGAATTTGCAGAATTACACCCAATCCAGCCGGGGATTCACCACCAATCTCTCCTATCCCATACGCCGTACCTACAAGCGTTTTGGCATCGCCTACCAGCTGGACGTTTCCGACATTGTGGCCCTGACGACGGCCTCGAAGACCCTATTCGATACCCTGCAGTTCAGCGGGATCACCGGCCCGAGCGCTCTCAACGGCATCGTGACCAGCAAGATCACGCCCAGCTTCACCAAGAATTCGCTCGACCGTCCGCTGTTTCCCCACTCCGGTAGCAACATCTTCATCGGAGCCGAAATTGCCGGCTTGGGAGGCACCGTCCGGACCTTTCGGCCGGTTGTGCAACTCACCCATTGGTTCCCCGTCCAGAACCGGCGCAACACCATCGGGCTTCATTTTGTCGGCTCTTTTCTCACCGGTTATGGCGGGCTGGTGCCGCCTCCGTTCCAGCGTTTCTATGATGGCGGAGAAAACGATCTGCGCGGTTTTGATATCCGCTCGATCTCTCCCGTTTCCTTCTTGCCGACGGTCAACTCGGTTGCCCTGCGCAACCCCGACGGGACGATCGTGCCGAAGAACCCGGCCAATCCTCTGCAAGGCAATTACACGATTCCGATCCCGGTCGACCAAATTGTCTTCCCCGGCGGCGACTTGAGCCTGACCGGCAACGTGGAATACCGCATTACCATCGCCGGGCCGGTATCCCTGGCGCCATTCATGGACTTCGGCGTCGAGCCCATTCTGAGGCCGTCCCAGCTGAAGATTTCCAACACGGAATTGAATTTGCTGAATACCACCGCGTTTGGCTGTCCTACGCTCGACGTGGGTTTCAATTGCATCGGGGGAACGTACAAAACCTTCTCTCCCTACCTGCAGCCTTTGCCCGGCACGAATTGGACTCCCCGGATGTCCACCGGTCTCGAGGTGCAGGTCTTCCTGCCCGTCATCAACGCTCCCTTTCGCGTTTATTGGGCCTACAATCCTCTGCGGCTCGACCAAATCGCCAACTCGCCGGTTCCAATCACCCGCAATATGTTCCCGGTCGGCGCGGCCGGGGACTACACGTATGAGGTGACAAAGAATGCTTTCAGCCCGCCCTATCAGCTGCGGGAACCGCGGAAAACCTTCCGCTTCACCGTGGCCACTACGTTCTAAGCCACGGCTTGAGACCAAAGAATGCAGGCGGCTTTGGTGCCGTACCCGTCGAGGTTCGCATGATCTGATCGAGGTTTGACGCTCAGGCGGCAATCTTCCTATAATGACGATTATCCATACCCAGACAATCAAAAGAGGTATGGTGTGGGCATTGCGCCTGCGACAGTGGCGCGAAGCGCTGGGCGTTTGGTGTGCCTCCAGGTTAATCGTGCAAATGATGCCCCGGCCCAGTATTATCTCTGTGATCCAATCAAGTTCAAGGAAGCAGTTTCAAGGAGTACAAAACCAACCCATGAACAACAAGTGTTTCAAATTCGTTCTGGCCGTGGTGTTTGCGTTCCCGGCGGTGGCTCTGGCCCAGACTGCCAATGCGGACCCTTTGCCCGCTGCGCCCAGTGCAACTAACACCACGGAGGCCCAACCGGCTGTGCCCGGTGGAAACAAGATTGCCACCATCAACGTCGAGCAGGCAATTTTTGCTTGCAATGAAGGACAACGCGACTTCGAGGTCCTCAGCAAGAAGCTCGAGCCCAAGCAGACCGAGCTGAAGAACATGAATGACGAAGTCGAAAACCTGAAGAAGCAGCTCAACACTTCCGGAGACAAGCTCAGCGAAGACGCCCGCAACAACCTGGTCAAGCAGATCGAGCAGAAGCAAAAGAGCCTGGAGCGCACGGTCCAGGACGCGCGTGACGATGCCCAGTCTCAGCAAAACGAGATCGCACAGCGCATTCTGCAAAAGATGGCTCCTGTGATCGTGAAATACGCGGGCGACAGAGGCTACGGTGCCATCTTGGATACTTCGAATCCCTGGCCGCAAGGGCCCGTGCTTTGGGCAGCGCCTTCGGTCGACATCACCAAGGCCATTGTCGATCTATACAACGTTCAATCCGGTGTGCCGGCACCCGCCAGGCCCACGGCCCAGAAGCCGAGCATCCCGGGAGCTGGAGCCACCAAACCCGCGACGGCACCCGCCAAACCTGCGGGAGCGGGCACGACGACGCCTCCCAATCAGCCCAAATAACTACGACACCTACGGGTGGCAGAAAGTTCCGAAACGGCCGCAATCGCCCGCGGCCTTTCCTTTTCCCTATCCGCGCCCGAACCAGCTCGTCGCGGTGTCTCTAGAACAAGCACGGATTCGGAGGACATCGCGTGTTTGTCGCCGATCGAGACTCTGTCTGGGACAATCGTTCGCGTCGCTGCTGGACGAGATTGGCTTCCTTTGCCGTTGAGATAGGGATGGCTGCCGGACTGCTGTTGATGTCTCTCGTCGAGCCGCAGGGTCCGCCGCTGCTGCGATCGATCGTATGTCCCCTTGCCCCCTTCGAAGCCGGAGGAAGATCGAGGGTACGCGAGCATCCGCAGAGCGACTTGACGATAAAGCCGCTCGGCCACTTTCTTCTGGCTCCAAGGCAGGTTCCCCCGGAGATCCCCGATCTTGCCGCCACCGATGTGGCCCCACCGTCCGATTTTTTGGGTGGCGACGGGAGCGAAGGCAGCAAGAGATTGAGCAATCTAGGCAGTGCGCTTTGGGATGGGGTTGGTACAGGCCCGGGACCGTCGCTTGCCCCTGCGAACCCGCCTCCCTCGAATCACCCGCCCCGCATCTCCGAGAGCATGGAGGGTTTTCTCATTCATCGGGTACAGCCGGAATATCCGCCGCTCGCCCAGCAAGCGCGCATTCAAGGAACCGTATTGTTGCATGCCGTAATCGATCGCGAGGGCAAGATCGAAAACCTCCAGGTTCTTGGTGGCCATCCCCTGCTGGTCAAGGCTGCCCTCAAAGCCGTCCAACAATGGCGTTATCGCCCTTACTATCTGAACGGGCAACCGGTCGAGGTGGAGACCGAGATTGCGGTTCATTTCACGCTCTCCGGCGGGTAGAGCTCGCCCGGAAAGCAGCTTCCGACTGGTACGGCAGTAACCTGGGGCGCGCCTCGGCGCTCGCTATAATTCGCTCAGTGGCTACCATCGGACTTCGAGAGCGCGTGGCGACGCGGCCCACTTGGGCGGAAGTGTCCCTGACGGGCTTGCGGCAAAACTTTCACGTGCTCGAGCGCCACCTCGGGCCGAACGTAACCATCTGCGCCATCGTGAAGGCCGACGCCTATGGACACGGCGCGGTCGAGTGCTCCCGGGCTCTTGAAGAGGAAGGCGCCCGCTGGTTTGGCGTCACCTCGCTCGACGAAGCCATACCCCTGCGACAAGCCTCCATCGGCGGGAATATTCTGCTGCTGACGGGGTTTTGGCGTGGCGAGGAGGAAGAGATTGTCCGCCTGAAACTCACGCCTACGGTCTGGGAAGCCGAGCAAATCCAGTTGCTCGACCGGGCGGCAGGCGAGCTCGGGGTCCGGCAACCGGTTCATTTGAAGGTAGACACCGGTATGGGACGGCTCGGGGTGACGCCGCAACAGTGGCCGCAGATTGCTTCGGCCCTGCGCTCTTCTGCCCACCTCCTAATCGAGGGTCTTTCCACGCATTTTGCTTCCTCGGAGGTGCTGGATGCTCCCTCGGTGACGGATCAGCTAAGTTGCTTCCGCGACGTTTGGCGTTCCCTGAAACAAGAGGGATTCGATCCTACGATCCTGCACATGGCCAATACCGGCGCCGTAATTTCACGGCGAGAATCATGGAATACGATGGTGCGACCGGGAATCGCACTCTATGGCTATCACCTGCCATTCGAGCGCGCCGGGCGGGAAGTGAGCGGAAGCGGACTACGGCTTGGGGTGCAACCGATCTTGTCCTGGAAAACGCGTATCCTCTCGCTGCGCCATGTGCCTCGAAATCAAGCCCTCGGCTATGGAGGAACCTACACCACCAAGGCTCCCGCCCGAATCGCGGTGCTTCCCGTCGGATACGCCGACGGACTCGATCGCGCTCTCTCATCCCGCGGTCGGGTGATCGTCCGGGAGCATTACGCGCCTATCGTGGGCCGTATTTCCATGGATCTCACCTTGGTCGATGTCACTGGGCTTCCCGGAATCGCCGTGGGGGATGAGGCTATCCTGCTCGGCTCGTCCGACTCCCTCAGTGTGGATGCACACGAACATGCCGTACTGGCCGACACGGTGGTTTACGAAATTCTCTGTGGAATTTCTAAACGCGTACCGAGAAGGTACATCGGCTAAGGAAGCAGAAGCTTGGTCGCTCGCCGCTTCCTGATCTTCCCGCTGTCGAAAAACATCCACTGAGCCTCCTGGGGCGACTCTTCGGCCGCCCACACTATTCATTTTCGATTGCTCTGTTGTATGGTTGGGGATATTCATGGCCTCCCGCTATCAACAGTGGATGTACGAATGGGAAACACGACTCACCTCCGTGGACAGCAATCGCGTGGTCCGTCCGCTGGAGTGGGGACTGGAATGGGCCCGCGACTGGCCTTGCCGCAACGGTTTCGCTCCCGGATACCTGCCTGCGGACGGCGAAAGCTTCTTGCGCGAACACAATGACCGAATTCTCGATTCGAGCGACGAGTTCTATTCCTACCGCACGCCTACGGACTTCCGCCTCGAGCGCCGCGAAATCCGCGTCTGCAGCACCCGGGCCGTGCCTGATCCGCGGTTGGAGAAGAAGGTTCGTGGCACCTACGCCGATTTTCTGCGATTCACCTCTCCGGTTCACACGCCATTTGCGGAGAACAATCTGGTCAGCGCTCGTTGGTTCCCGGCGCGCGGCCGACGCGCCCTCGTGCTCCTCCCGCACTGGAATTCTGATGCCATTGCCTATACCAGTCTGTGCCAGGTTCTGAATTTGCTCGGGATCTCGGTTTTGCGCCTCAGCCTGCCCTACCACGAGATCCGCATGCCGCCGGAGATCCAACGCGCTGACTACGCCGTCTCCGCCAATCTCAGCCGCACGCTCGACGCCTGCCGTCAGGGGGTTCTCGATGTCCGCTGCTGCCTGGATTGGTTGCAGTCCCAGGGCTTTCGCCGGTTAGGAATTGTGGGCACCAGCCTGGGATCCTGTTACGCCTTCCTGGCTGCCGCTCATGACCCGCGCATCCGGGTTGCCGCCTTTAATCACATCTCCACCTACTTCGCGGACGTGGTTTGGTACGGACAGTCCACCCGCCATATCCGTCAAGGATTGGAATCACAGATCAACCTGGAGCGCTTGCGAACTCTCTGGAGCGCCATCAGTCCTATGTCGTATTTCGAGCAATTCGCGCGCTGGCCGAAACGGTGTCTCCTCATCTATGCCAAATACGACATGACCTTCTTGCCGGAATTCTCCCGTGCCGTGGTCGAGCAGTTCGCCCGCCACCGCCTTGACTACCGGGTCGTGGCTTTGCCCTGTGGCCATTACACCACCGGCGAGACGCCCTTCAAGTACATCGACGGCTGGCAGATCGCGTCCTTCCTGCGTACCGCCTTTGAAAGCTAGGTTCCTCGCTTCTCTCCCCTCCTCGCCCGACCCGGGTCCGCTCGGGGCATCGTTGCGCTAAGTCCGAGCAGGAGAAATGGCCCGTGCCAAACCAGTGTCCGCTTGTTTAGAATTGAGTTTCGCTGGACCCTTGCGCAATTCGGTCAGTTTGCCTGGAGGAAGGATGACAACGCAAAACCGCATGTCCCGCCCGCTCGACGAGGTCGACCCGGAAGTGGCCGCGGCGATCGAGAACGAGACCGAGCGCCAACACGCAGGCTTGGAACTGATCGCCTCGGAGAACTTTGTCAGCGAGGCCGTGCTTGAGGCCATGGGTTCGGTTTTCACCAACAAGTATGCGGAAGGCTATCCCGGCAAAAGGTATTACGGCGGCTGTGAGTTCGCCGACGTGGTGGAAAATCTGGCACGGGAACGCGCCAAGAAGCTTTTCGGGGCGGAGAACGCCAACGTTCAGCCGCACTCCGGGTCGCAAGCCAATATGGCAGCCTATGCCGCGGTTTTGCAGCCCGGTGACACCATGCTTGGTCTCAACCTTGCTCACGGCGGACACCTCACCCACGGGCATCATCTGAATTTCTCAGGCAAAACCTATCGCATCGTCCCCTACGGTGTGACCAAGGAGACCGAAACCATCGATTATGACGATCTCGAAAAGCTGGCCGAAAAGGAAAGGCCGAAGCTGATTATCGGGGGCGGCAGTGCCTATCCGCGAATTATCGATTTTCCACGCATGCGGCAGATTGCCGACAAGGTCGGCGCCCTGTATTTGGTCGACATGGCGCACTTCGCGGGACTGGTGGCCGGCGGTGTCCATCCCTCCCCAGTGCCCCATGCGCAAATCGTAACTTCCACCACCCACAAGACGCTGCGAGGTCCGCGGGCGGGAATGATTCTATCGAAATCCGAGCACGCGGCCGCGATCGACAAGGTTGTGTTCCCCGGTCTGCAAGGAGGACCTCTGGTGCACATCATCGCGGCCAAGGCCGTCTGCTTCGAGGAGGCTTTACAGCCTAGCTTTAAGGACTACGCACGGCAAGTCGTAGCCAATGCTAAGGTGCTGGCCGAGACCCTGGCCGCCGAAGGTTTCCGTGTGATCTCCGGGGGTACGGACACGCACCTCATGCTGGTCGATGTCTTTTCCCAAGGCATGCTGGGCAGCGAGGCCGAACGGGCACTCGAGCGCGCCGGAGTCACGGTCAATAAGAACGCCATTCCCTTCGATACCAATCCACCCTTGAAGCCGAGCGGCATCCGCCTTGGCACTCCCGCCCTGACCACGCGCGGAATGAAGGAGACCGAGATGAAGCAGATTGGTCAATGGATCTCTGAAGCTCTGCACCATCGAGCCGACGATGCTATCCTGGCCAAGATTCGCAAGCAGGTACTCGGCCTGGCCGAGGCATTTCCGCTCTACCCGGAGCGGCGGGCCAAGGCACAGGCAGAAGTCAGGGGCTAGCCGGAAGTGGGCGGGGTAGGCTCGGGCCTAGCTTTCGCTCTTAGGGGGCTGCCCCTCGGACTTCAACGGTTTCCGTGAAAGTCGCAATCGACATTCGTCGCATTACGCAGTTTGGCGTAGGCACCTACACTCGAAACGTGGTGCGCGCTCTCGCCAGGATCGACCACTACAACCAGTACGTCCTGCTTGGTTCCCCCCAGGAAGCAGCCGAGATTGGTTCCCTGCCCGCGAACTTCACCTGCGTTCCTCTGGTCGAGCCGGACAACTCGCCCAAGGGCTACTTTGAATGTCGCGCGATGATCAAGCGCTTGCGCTGCGACATTGCGCACATCCCCCACCTTTTTTCCATACCGCGCAACCTGCCCTGCCCTTACGTGATGACCGTGCACGACGTGCTTGAGCACATGTACGGGGCGGGAGAGGGATCGGGGCTGAGGCGTTCATTGCACTTCCATCTCACCCGCCATGTCCTCAAAGGGGCCAAGCGCATTCTGGCCGTTTCCAAGTTCACCAAGAACGAGATCGAGAAGCTGTTTGCCATTCCCGGCCAGCGCATCGAAGTGATTTACAACGCCATCGATGAACGCTTTCTCCGCGGTCACGCTACCGAGGCTGATCGCCAAATCCTGGCAGAACGCTACCTGGTCACCTATCCCTTCCTGCTTTATGCCGGACGTATCAGCCCGCACAAGAACCTGGTGCGGATCATCGAAGCCTTCTCGGCCCTCAAGGCGCAACTCGAAAAGCAATCCCAATATACAGACCTCAAGCTGATCATCATCGGCGACGAACTCTCGAAGCATCCCGATCTTCGCCGCACGGTCATCCGCAGTGGCGTCCAGAACGACGTGCGCTTCATGGGATTCATCCCGATTGAGATGCTGCGTTTGTTCTACGACGCAGCCAAGGTCTTTGTGTTCCCTTCCCTCTACGAAGGCTTTGGGCTGCCCCCGCTCGAAGCCATGGCCCATGGCACACCCGTGGTCACCTCGAATATCTCTTCTCTGCCGGAAGTGGTCGGCAATGCCGCAGTGCTGGTAAACCCGGAAAACGTATTCGAGATCATGCGGGCGCTGCACCGGGTACTCGTGGATCAGTCGCTGCGCGACAAAATTCGCCAGCGCGCCTGCGAACAGGTCAAGAAGTTTTCCTGGGATGCCTCGGCGCAACGCATTCTGGCCGTGTATGAGGAGGTCGCCACCGGGGTACAGGCTCGAGCCGGCGTTCACAGTGTAGCCTGAAGTTTAGATTCTGGGGTGTGGCCGAGCCCATTATGCCCGCAAGAGTGGCTGGCGGGCGCGCGCGGGGGCTATCGAACGAACGCCTGGCCCGACCCACCGGCTACTATCCGGCCATTCAGGCGGTTTTCAGCAGTGGAATTCCCGGTGAAGCCAACCCCAGGCGGCGGAGTTTTTCGCCCAAACGTTTGCGGTCGGGTTCGGATGAGGCGGCGGCATAACGCTTGCGCAGCTTGTCAGCTTTTTCCTTGCGGGTACGGCGACGTCGGATCTCCGGCCGTCGGCTGGGTGCGGACATCAGGGTTGCTCCTTGTCTGTAACTTCCTAGTCTGTAACTTCCTAGGAAAATTGGTGGCAGCCCGAACTGTCTCGCCCGAAACTGCTCACGGTTGGATGGCATGCATTATAGTCGGGCGAAGAGGTTAGGCGCAAAGACACGACCCATGGCTCCTCCCGAAGCGGGCTGACCTTCCATCACCGCCAGGGGTGCTGGATGTAGCTCAAGTCCGCCCCGCGTTGCAGTCTGGACGGGGGATTTGATAGGCTGTCAAGCCTAGAGCCGCACGCTCGGAGTGGGGCCACCGGTAGCCTTGTGAATCAGTTACTTTCGTTACATCACTTCCAGCCTTCCGCCTTCATCCCCCTGCAAAGATCAAGCTACGATCAAGCCAAATGTCGGAAGTCCGGTCATTCTCCGAGAGAGGGGAGATCTATCTCTGCGATCGGCGGTGGGCGGGAAGCCGACACACCAGGACGTATCGCCGCGTCGCGGATCAGCGCAGGCTGAGAGACCGTGTCTCAGCCGGCTGCGCATCGCCGAGAGGCCCGAGCGGTCCTGAAGGATTCCGCTCGAGTTGGTAGAGGCATTGTGTCGCAACCAGACAGTTCAGATCCGAGTATCGGGCTCGAGTCCATCAGCCACCACGCGCGGGTGCTAACCCGCGGCACGGGCGCTGCCATTGCCCTTGCCCACAAGGGGTCGATGATTTGCCGGGCCAGCGTTGGCAACGCTCCTACGCTCGGCGCGCGGCTGGATATCAGCACTGGTCTTTCGGGAGAGTGTGTGCGCACGGGCAAGACGCTGCGCTGCGACAATTCGCAAAGCGATCCCCGCGTGGACGCTGCCAACTGCCGCCGTCTTGGTATCCAGTCGATTCTGGCCGCACCCATCCGCTTGGGTGGCGAAGTAGTCGGTATTTTGGAAGTTTTCTCTTCTCAGCGATTCAATTTTCATGATGGCGATCTGGCGATCGTCGAAGACCTGGCAAAAACCGTATTCGTTGTTCCTCCCTCCCCGAGAACCACTCCTGCGCCAGCTTGGCCGACGAACGTACCGCCGCCGAAACTGCTGCTCGAACTGGAACCGCGATGGCAGGTTTTCATCGGTAACCTAACCGACCTTCTCTTTCCACCGCAGACCGCACCACTCAAATTGACTTCGCGGCCCGCACCCTTCTGGCCGGATGTTATGGTGCCCTCGGAACCAGCTTGGGATGGCTTTTATCAATCGTTGCTAGTGCACGTGACCCTGGTCGCCATGTTCGGTCTGATTGAATTCGGACTCTCGCAGCGGCCCCTGCTGCGCCAGAGCCGGCTAACCGTCAGCAAAACAGACACGGTTTACTATCTGCCTCCCGAGTATCTCCGGGCCCTTAGGGGGGAAAGCGAGCCGACGCCGAAGACCGAACGATCCGTGACCATGCCGCGAGTCATTTCGGTGCGCCGGGACTCGGGGAGGCACACGCAGAAATCAATCACGCCACCCGCCCTGCATCTGAAGGATTCGCGATTCCACATTACGGCCTACAAGCCGGTCGTGCCGGCCGTGCCATTTTCGGCGACAAAGCAAAGTCCAAAGAGCACCCCTGCTACGAGCATGGCGGCAATTGGGCCGGCGCCCGATACCTCAGCGATGTTGCGGGCGCAACGCCCAACGCTCGGAACGCCGCAGGCCGTTGCGCCTGCGCCGTCGGTCGATTCGTCATCGAGTCAGCGGGCGGGCATCAGCCTTGGTCACCAGAATGTGGTCGGGCCGGCACCCGAGATCCCCGGCGATGCACAGCGCTCGCTCTCGGGTTCGCCCCAGGCGACTCTGGCCAGGGCAGGCACCCTGGTCGTACCGCCGGCGCCTTCGGTTGATGGGTCAACTCGCCAGACGGCGGGCATGAGCCTCGGCCACCAAAATGTGGTCGGGCCGGCACCCGAGATCCCCGGTGATGCGCAGCGCTCGCTTTCCGGTTCGGCCCAGGCGACCCTGGGTAGGGGAGCAACCTCCGTCGTGCCACCTCCACCATCGGTCGGTGGATCCACTCACCAGACTGCGAGCATCGGCCTTGGCCATCTGCAAGTTGTCAGGCCGGCGCCTGAGATCCCCCTTGGCGCACAGCACTCGCTTGCCGGTTCGGCGAGCCTGGCTAGGGGAGCCACCACCGTCGTGCCACCTCCTCCTATGCTCGAAATTGCAGGCAGCTATCTTATCGATACTCCCGACGGTGGAGCCATTCTAGTCGTGCCTCCCCCGCCCTCCATCGGTAGTCTTGAGCGTCACCATAGCCATCCGGCCGGGTCGCTCGGGGGCGGCAGAACGCAAGCTGTTGTGCCACCTCCTCCCGGGCTCCAAGGCGCCGGCACCGCGGGCAGGGGCACGGGGAACGGTATGGCTATGGGAGTCGTGCCGCCCGCGCCCTCGGTAGGGGGTCTTGGAGGATCCGGTGGCCATTCTGCAAGTTCACTCGGGGGTGGTGGAACACAAGCTGTTGTGCCGCCTCCGCCAGGGCTTCAAGGCGCCGGCGGCTCGGGCAGGGGCACGGGGAATGGTATGGCCATGGGAGTCGTGCCGCCCCCGCCCTCGGTAGGAAGTCTCGGAGGATCCGGTGGCCAAACCGCAAGTTCGTTACGGGGTGGCGGAACGCAAGCTGTTGTGCCGCCTCCTCCTGGCCTTCAAGGCGCCGGCGGCTCGGGCAGGGGCACGAGGAATGGTATGGCCGTGGGAGTCGTGCCACCCCCGCCTTCGGTAAGGGGGGTCGGGGGATCCGGTGGCCATTCCGCAAGTTCGCTAGGGGGTGGCGGAACGCAAGCTGTTGTGCCGCCTCCTCCAGGGCTTCAAGGCGCCGGCAGCTCAGGTAGGGGCACGGGGAACGGTATGGCTATGGGAATCGTGCCACCCCCGCCCTCGGTAAGGGGTGTCGGGGGATCCGGTGGCGGCAGCTTGAGCTCACAACGCGCGGCCAGCATGCAAATGGCGCAACCTAAGATTGGCGTCCAAGCTGCCGGCGAAGGCACGCAAGACGCCCGCGCGAGCGGACTACCCGGTGGGGCACTGCCGGGAGAAATAGACGGCAACGGTGGGGAGCCTCATGCCGAAAGCAAAAAGGCGATCGCCGCAAATGAACTCGGAGCCACAAAAGTGCTCAGCATCAGTTTTATCGGGCCAGCCTTGGCTTTCCCGCAGTCTTCGTATTTCTCAAACTTGGAGGTCTTCATCGCAGAAGAACGGCTCAGCCACCATCAATCTCGGATCATCAAGCTGGTTTACGATTTTCTTCCTTACCAGCCGAAGCTTTCGGACATGGGTCCGGACTACCCAGCTCTTGACAACCTTCATTCCACCAGAGATCCGAGTTGTGACGAACCTCTAAAGGAAGTAGTGTCTTTGGCAAGTTCGCTGCATTGGCCACAGGCCTCCCTAACTCAGCTAAATTCGGCGTCCTCCAAGCAGCGACTGTTGCCATGCTACCGAACAACCGCAGACGACTACCGTAAGGCAATGGAGCGACATCGATAACGGGACACTGCCATATCGCGAATATCCCTAGACCACGCGTTCGCAACCTCGATACTGGTATTCCTTCTCGAGTTCAGGCCTGACATCCCTGATCTAGGGTTTGGTCTTAGAAGTTGGTTGTGAGACGCAAAGCAAAACTGCGGGAAGGACCAATCGCGTTTCCGGAAAAGAGTCCGCCGAAATCGATGACATCCAGAACATCGGTAAGGTTCTGTCCGTCGATTTGAAAGCGGACATGCATGCGGTCGGATTCATACACATCCGCGCCCGCGGAAGCGTTGACCTGGAACGATGGATAGATTCGGCCGCGCGCGAAGTTGACACGGTTCACAACCGCCTGCCCATAAGTCTGGGCTGGCCCTCCCGGACCATAAATGCACTGTTGCAGGGTCAGGTTGGGGTCGCACTGAAACTCAAATGGAAGTCCGCTGTCATATTGAATTCCACCCGCGACCCAGAGACGGGAATTGATCTGATAACGAAGGCGGCCTCGTACGGTATTGCGCTGGTCTTGGGAATCCGGGAAATGTCCGCTGGTAGGAATCCCCTGCGCATCATCACCGAGAAAAAGTCCGCCGGTGACGGGATACCAGGCGTTACCAACCATATAGGAGTAACTCAGGAACCCGGAGAAACTATGCCAGTCGGGTACTTCAAGCTTTCCTTCCGCGCCATAGATAACCGCATTGCGGAATGCGATGGGAAAGCTGATGGCGGTGTTTTGGATCTGGTCGTCGTCGGCATAGTTGGACACCAGTCTTCGATAGTAGTTCGTGTCCAGCTTCACTTTGCCGTGGAAGACCTTCGTTAGCCCGGCTTCGTAATAATTTCCTTGCGATGGTTCGACCGGCAATCTCAGGAAACTCGTCGGGTCAATCGATTCAACGGCGGTCGAACTCGAGAGCAATATGTTTTCAAAGGATGGAGTCTGAAAGACGCGATCATAGGAAAAGTGCAGAATTACATCCCCTGACGGGAAATACCTGGAGATGGCGAAGCGGGGATCGACCGCTTGACGGTTGACCAACAATTGGTAGTGGTCCCAGCGAATTCCAGCACTGATCGTCCAGTTCTTCAGCCGAATCTGGTCTTGTAGGAACACGGATTGCTCCAGATCTGGCCGATTTGCGAGAAAACTGAAGTCAATAGGCGTGTCCTCGTCGAATTGCGTCGGATCGGTGATGTGATAACGGAAATTTTCGTTCAGAAACATGTTGTCGGACTCGATCCCGAATTTCCATTCTTGGCGTCCGTGATTGATCGTAGCCGTACCCCTGAAATACGCCTCCCGGAAAAAGTTGTGCTGGAAGATTTCGATAGGGTCCGACTGAGGATTCGAGTTGAAATCGATGTTGTTGTCACGTACCATCGTCCGAAAATCAGCCAGCGCATTCGAAGAAAATGTGTGCTGATAAGAGGCGATGCCCATGGTTTCAATGTTGTCGGCGGTTTGTCGCTGGCCCGAGGCTTCCTGAATCTGCTCGTTGGGAAGCTCGTAACGAGAGAGTTCATGCCGAAGAATGAAGCGCAAGCGGTCGTTCGGCGTCAGATCCCGTTCATAATTCACGGCAAAATCGCCGAGCGTGCCGGTGTTGGTATAGTTCTCCGGAACCACGGGATTGAGGTAGTGGTCGGTCATGCTGCCACTGGCGCTGGCCCCGAAGGTATTCCCGCCCCAGGAATACTGCCCTTGGGCGGCCCCGCCCGCCGTATCGAAACTGCCCCCGGACAAAACCAGTTGTCCGTGGAATCCGGGCTGGGGATTCTCGAGAGTATTGACCTCCACGACTCCCCCCATTTTTCGGCCGTATTCCGCAGGAATTCCGGCGGTGTAGATACTCAGCGATTGCGCATCGTCAGCGTCAATGGCGGGTCCGAAGCCGGGGGAGCGATTGTCGGTAAGGGGGATGCCATCGACCACAAACTGTGTCTGGTACTCCGAGCCTCGCGGATGAAGAACCGCGTTTCCCTCGTACAGCCATCCGGGTTGTGAATTCACCAAGTCCTGAATGGAGCGGCCCGGGATGGAACTGACTCGATTTTGTATGAAATCCGATCCGACTTGGTTGACCGAGCCGGCCCGATCCGGATCGATGAGAGTGTTCACAGCGCTCACGCTCACCGACTCGCTGTGGGCCAAGATTCTCAACTCAATCAAGTGCTCGGTTGGAATCGACGAATGGACTTCGACAGATTGAGATACTTCGGCGAACCCCGGCTGGTTGATCTGGAGCCGATAGACACCATAAGGCAGGCGTTGCAAAGTTAATGTGCCCTGGTCATCCGTGCTCAGCAGGCGCCGGTATTGGTTGGCCTCACTGCTGATTTGAATCGAGGTTCTCACGGCGAGACCCGATGGATCGGTTACCCTGAGGCGTAACTCGCCGTTATTACTCTGGCTAGAGAGAAGTAACGAACAGGAAAAAAACAAAGCGACAACTTTCCCGGTAAAGGCTCGGACGGTCTCGGTCAAGGTGGATGTCCCAAAAGGTAGCGAAAAGTTCCCCTATTCGAATATTCGCTTCGGTCCGACTCTGTTCACCCTTTTTGGAGGTGCCGAAAGGCCACTGTCCTTGGAAGACTGTGAACAAAAACGATAGGATTGGAATGTACATATGGGACCAGATATGCCGCCATCGTCGTTGGACGATGC
>DATJVZ010000294.1:0-4808 GCA_035501575.1 Terriglobales bacterium
CGGCGTCGCGCAACACCAGACGCGATGTGTTGCCGATCAGCCACGAAGGAACCGGATAGCTGCCAACCACGGTGGTTTTGATGCGCATGGCCATGGCTTCTCCTTTCGCGTTTTCCGATCCGAGAGCAACATCATACTCCGGGCCCAAGGGCAGCTGTGGGCAGCTGTTTGGAAAAACTGTCCTCTGCTTGAGTGCGCCAGGGCTCAATTTTCATGGCAGATTGTGCTTGTGAGGAGTTGGCCCCGGGAGTAAGCTGATGCGCTTCAGAGCCCGCTCGGCTGGCGTTGAGGGGAGCGGGCGGTGGATAGGCGACAATAGCAAGAATCCGCGGTTTGTCGGAGGGCTTGTGTTTCGAAGCGATGTCGTGGGAAGCCTGTTGCGTCCGGCTTTTCTCAAGAAGGCGCGCGAGCAACATGAGGCGCGTCAAATCGGCGATGCGGAATTCAAATCGATAGAAGATCGCGCAGTCGATGAAGCGGTCGAGTTGCAGCGGCAGGCCGGAGCCGACGTAATCACAGACGGAGAGATGCGGCGCTATGCCTTCTACGGACACTTGATTGATGCCGTCGACGGCTTCGACATGTTTGGCGGCTGGGCCATTCCGTTTCGTAATGAGAAGGGAGAGGAACTGGTTTTGCCCCGGCCGGTGGTGGTTTCGAAGCTGCGACGCAAGCGGCCGCTGTGCGCGGAGGAGTTTACCTACCTTCGGGCACGAACCAACCATCCGGCCAAAACCACGATGATCAGCGCGCAACAGGCCGCGGCCTACTACGACGGCAAGAAATCCGCCGGCGCTTACCCGAAGATCGATGCCTATCTCGCAGACCTGGTCGACATTCTTCGCGATGAAGTTGAGGAATTGGTTCGCTTGGGCTGCAGCTATATTCAGATCGACAGCCCGCAATATGCCGCCTTGCTCGATCCGCAGTTGCGCGAAGGGTATCGCCAACGCGGCAATGATCCCGACCGCTTGCTCGACATTTCGACCGAAATGGACAATGCCGTGATCGCGCACCATCCCGGTGTTACCTTTGGTCTGCATCTCTGCCGCGGGAACAATCAGAGCCGATTCTATGCGTCGGGAGACTACGGACCGATCACGAAGGTTTTTGAGAGAACCCGATTTCAGCGCTTTCTGCTGGAATACGACGATGAAAGATCAGGCGGATTTGAGCCCCTCGGTCGGGTTACCGAGGACCGCACCGTCGTCCTGGGGCTGGTCAGTTCGAAGAAAGCCGCACTCGAGAGCAAAAAGGAACTGAAGCGGCGGATCGACGAAGCTTCGGCGTTCATCTCTCTCGCGAGACTTGCGCTAAGCCCGCAGTGCGGATTCGCTTCGACGATCGAAGGCAACCTCCTGAGGGTGAGCGATCAGGAAGCCGAGCTGCGCCTGGTGGCGGAGACAGCCCGGGAAGTCTGGAGCTAAGAAACTAGTACCGATCCCGATGATCACGTTTCCCACGAAGCCAGAATCGCGCGCGATCGATCCGGCCCGAACCGCTGTTCTGGTCGTCGACATGCAGAATGCTTTCGCTTCCGAAGGCGGGATGTTTGATCTTTCCGGAATCGATATTCGGGGTGCGCAAAGATTGGTCGAAGTCATTCAGGAAGTGCTCGAGGCAAGTCGCCAGGCCGGCATTCCGGTGGTCTACCTGCAGATGGGCTATGACCCCAAACTGACTACCAGCGGCGGTGCGGATTCGCCGAACTGGCATAAAGAACTAGCGCTGCGGCTCATCCGCCAGCGTCCGGAATTGACCGGCAAGGTGCTCACCGAAGGCCAGTGGGACTGGGAAGTGGTCGATGAACTCAGGCCACATGCCGACGATCTCGTAGTGAATAAGACTCGTTACAGCGGATTTTATGGCACACCGCTTGATTCCATGTTGCGCACCCGAGGGATCCGGACACTGTTTTGTGCCGGTATCGCAACCAATGTGTGCGTGGAATCGACCTTGCGCGATGCGTTCTTCTTGGATTACTGGCCGGTGTTATTACGGGACGCCACCATGCAGGCGGGACCGCCGATGTTGCAGGAAGCGACGGTCGAAAACGTGGAAGCTTACTTCGGCTGGACGTTGACGGCATCCGAATACGTCCATGCCATTCATCAACATCGCCTCGGGGAGACTCGTGTATAGCGTCGATATCGACGTAGGCGGCACCCTGACCGACGGCATCTTCAGCGATGGCGAGCGTCTGGTGTGCGCCAAAGTGGACACGACAGCCCACGATCTGACCATCTGTCTTTTTGATTGTCTTTCTCAGGGTGCCAACCGGCTAGGTTTCCGAGATCTCCCCAGTTTCCTCGAAGAAGTGGAGCTGTTGCGCTGGTCGACGACCATCACCTCCAACGTTCTGGCAGAGCTGCGCGGACCAAAGATTGGTTTGATCGTCAGCCAGGGGCACGAGCAGGATTTGTATGGCAAAGCGCCGGTCAGTCCCATCGTGAACCATGTCGTCGCCCGCAACAACATCATCGGCTTTGAAAATCCCGATGGCACGAAAATCTTAAACACCGTGCGTTCTCTGCTCGAAGCGGGCGTGCGGCGAATCTGCATCAGCCTGCGAAACGGCCTGGACAATCGGCAACAGGAGCAGCACATCAAGCAAATCATCGACGCGCAGTATCCTGACCACTACCTCGGTTCGGTCCCGGTACTCGCCGGCAGCGACATTTGCCAAAGCGCCGATGACATGACCCGCACCTACTGTGCCGTGATCAACGCCTACACGCATAGCGCTTTGGCAGCGACCCTCTTCAAGGCAGAAGACGAACTGCGCTACACTCACGGATTTTTGCGGCCGTTCCTGATCAGCCATATCAATGGGGGCGTTGCCGGTGTTTCCAAGACAAAAGCCATCGACACCATGGAGTCGGGGCCGATAGCCGGCCTCTACGGTGCCGGCCACCTGGCTAAGGCCTACGGTCTGAAGCGCGTGATCGCGCTTGATGTCGGCGGCACCACGGCAAAAGTGGGCATCATTCACGACGGCGAACCCGTATATTCGGAGGTCAGCGATCTGTTTGGGATTCCGGTGCGCATCAGCCTGCCCTATCTGCGGTCCATCGCACTGGGCGGCGGAAGCATTGTCAGCTGGGAAGGAGACCAAGTGCGCTTGGGTCCGGAAAGCATGGGTTCATTCCCTGGCCCGATCTGCTATGCGCTGGGTGGCGATAAACCTACTCTGACCGATGCTTTTGTCACGGCGGGGCTGATCGATCCGCAATATTTTCTCGGCGGGACCAAGACCTTGGATTTGGCAGCGGCGAGAGAAGCCATCGAGAGGCAGGTGGCACGTCCCCAAGGAAAGCCCCTCGACCAAGCCTGCCGCGCGATTGTTGACCGTGCCTATGACATGGTCGGCAACATGTTCGCCACGGCGTCCCGCGAGCTGAGGCGAGACTTGTCGGACCACGTGTTGTTTGCCTATGGGGGCAACGGCGGCCTGGTGGCGGCCGGCGTGGCGCAGCGCGCCGGTCTCGAGGAGCTTTACCTATTCGACCTCGGAGCCGTGTTCAGCGCTTTTGGCTCGTCGGTTTCTGATATCAGCCATGTCTATGAGCGCTCTCTGCCCGGGACCTTCGGCGAGGAGGTCGACGTGGCCCGCTTGAACCAAGTGATCGAAGAGATGTGCAATACCGGAATCCGCGACCTCCTCGGAGAAGGCATCCCGGCGGAAGGCGCAGAGTGCACAGTCGAACTGGAAGTCTCGCAGGGGGATGGACCGGAGGTGACGGTGCGATGTCCGCGGCAACGCTTGGCCAGCGTCGTTGACTTGCACGAGACCGTGGGCGCCGATCTTCGAGCAGGAAACCAGCGGGTGGAGGTGGTACGTGTTCGCCTCACCAAAGCCATTACGAAGCCGAGCGCGCGACCCCGGACGCTCGGCCCGCGAGAGCCCGACGCCGCGTTTCTCTCGAAGCGGCCGGTAAGCTACGGCAGCCCCAGCGGCGAGGCCAAAATTTACAAGTGGGAACGGCTGTGCCCCGGCAACCAAGTCGAGGGCTGCTCAATTCTGGAATCCGAGAACAGCACGTATTTCGTGCCCCATGGCTGGAGCGGGGAGATCGATCAATACGGCAACCTCCGGCTACGGCACAGGCCATGAAAAAGAGTCCCGATTTCGAGGAGGCGCAATCGTATGGCAGCAAAGAGCGTTGGTGCCCGCATCCGTGTCACCGAATATCTCGACCTCGACCTGGACAGCGAGCAATGGATCTGCAACCGCTGTGGCCACAAACTGGGACCGGCCCGCGACAACTACAAGAGAGGGTGCTTGCTCTACGACCGCGATCCGCGGGAAATTCACTCGCCGATCGTGGAGGGCCAATATAGCTTCGCGCCGGATCCCCTATGGGTGCGGATTGTGGAATTCTACTGTCCGGGCTGCGGCACTCAGATCGAAACCGAATATTTGCCTCCCGGCCATCCTATTACCCGGGACATCGACATCAATCTTGACTCTCTGAAGCAGCGCCTCAAGAACGGAGCTATGGTGATCAAGGATCAGCGCCTCGAGGCTGGGCAATGAACTCGATCGACATTGACGTGGGCGGGACCTTCACCGACCTGGTGCTGAACTACCGCGACCAGACGGTGATCCGCAAGGTTCCGACCACGCCCTACGATCTGTCGGTGTGTTTCTCCAATGTCATTCAAGAAGGTGCGCAGGCGCTGGGCATGAAGATGGACAGCTTGCTGCCGGAAATTGACATGATCCGCTACTCCACCACGATCGCGCTGAATCGCTTGCTGGAACGAAAGGGTCCGCGACTCGGCCTGATCACAACCGAAGGCCACGA
>DATJVZ010000295.1:0-13318 GCA_035501575.1 Terriglobales bacterium
CCGGAGCTACCACGGGCTGACGCGAGCGTTTGGCGGCGTATTCCTGGGCAGGCTGCGGCGGTTGCGCACTGAACTGTTCGGCCTCGGTTGAACCGCACAGCGCGGTTACCGAAGAGGTCCCGCCCGCGATCACTTGAGTGATGGCGTCGAAGTAGCCGGTGCCGACAAAGCGCTGATGTTTCACCGCTTCGTATCCCGACTCGGCTTCCTCGTGGAATTCTTTCTCTTGCAGGCGCGAGTAGGCGGTCATGCCCATCAGCTTGTAATCCCGCGCTAGCTGGAACATGGTGAGGTTCAAGGCGTGGAATCCCGCCAGGGTGATGAATTGGAACTTGTAGCCCATGGCGCCCAGCTCGGTCTGGAACTTGGCGATCGTCGAGCTGTCGAGCTTGCTCTTCCAGTTGAAGGAAGGCGAGCAATTGTATGCCAGCATCTTGCCGGGGAATCGTTCGTGCACACCCTCGGCAAATTCACGCGCTTCCTTAAGATCCGGCTTGGAAGTCTCACACCAGAGAAGATCTGCGTAGGGCGCATAAGCGACGGCCCGGGCAATCGCCGCCGCAATCCCACCCCGCGTGCGGAAGAAGCCTTCGACCGTGCGTTCGCCGGTCAGGAATTGCCGATCGCGCGGGTCCACATCGCTGGTCACGAGCTGCGCACTATCGGCATCGGTGCGCGCCATGATCAGGGTTGGCACCCCCATGACGTCGGCAGCCAGACGGGCGGCAATCAGTTTTTGAACTGCTTCCACGGTTGGGACCAATACCTTGCCCCCGAGGTGTCCGCATTTCTTGGCCGAAGAAAGCTGATCTTCAAAGTGGACGCAGGCCGCACCGGCCTCGATCATCGCCTTCATCAACTCAAAGGCGTTCAGATTCCCGCCGAAGCCGGCTTCGGCGTCGGCGACCAGCGGAGCGAACCAATAGGTTCCATTCTGCCCTTCCGCGTGCTGAATCTGGTCGGCACGCAGCAGAGCCTGATTGAGGCGGCGGCACAGATTGGGCACACTGTCCGCGGGATATAAGCTCTGGTCCGGATACATCTGACCGGCATCGTTGGCATCGGCAGCCGCCTGCCAACCACTCACATAAATGGCTTTGAGTCCGGCTTTCACCTGCTGCACGGCCTGGTTTCCCGTCATCGCACCCAGGGCGTTGACGTAGGATTCCTGATGCAACAGCTCCCACAACCGCTCCGCACCCAAGCCGGCCAGCGTATGTTCTACCGCAATCGATCCCCGCAACCGCTCCACGTCGTTCGCGGAATACGGGCGCGTAATTCCCCGCCAGCGCGGACTGGTTTCCCAATCCCTGGCCATCGTCACCGACTTTCCTTTAATCATCATAAGTTCTTGCTTCCCCAGCAGCTTCGCTTGCTATTATTTTCGGCCGCCCCCACTAAAGTGGCGTTACTCGAAGGCGAAGCTTCCCCTGTCTCGGCCGATTGTCGGGTAAGGGGCAGGTCGAGTCAAACGGAACCTTTCTATCGTTCTGATAAATATTCTTTATCAGCCTGCCGCTTTATGATAAGAAATGATAAGAATATGGGGCGACGATTGGCGGTCGCGGAGAGACTATGGAGATCAACCAGGTCGAGACCTTCTTAGCGGTGGCGACCTTCGGGGGTTTTCATCGCGCCGCCGAAGCATTGCGAATCAGCCAGCCGGCGGTCAGCGCAAGAATTCGCGCCTTGGAAGAGTCCTTGGGGGTCAAGCTTTTTGCCCGCTCGCGCGGCGGGCTGGTGGTTTCCGAAGCAGGGCGGACCTTCAAACCTCACGCCGAACAATTGCTGCGCACGGCTTCTCTCGCCCGCCAGGCGGTCCACGAAAGTCAACCGGCGAGCGGCATGCCCTTGCAGATTGCGGCCGCACTGTCCATTTCCGTTTATTTTCTGCCCGACGTCATCAAGCGATTTCAGGAAGCTCACCCGAACGTCATCGTCAGCATTCGTCCCGGACACTCCAAGGAAGTTCTCAACATGGTGCTGGCGGAGGAAGCCGAGATCGGCTTGGCTCGTTCCCTGCAGCATCCCGAAGTGGAAACCATCAGCCTGCGGGAGGACCCGCTGCTGCTGGTGGCGCATTCGCGGCGCGGACCTGCCCAGGAGCGACGAGCTCATTTGGAAAAAGTGGCCAGCTGGCCGCTCATTTTTTACGAGCACGGCTCGAGCGATTGGACCCTGACCCACAGTCTGTTTCGCCGCGCCGGGCTGGTTCCGAACGTGGCTCTCGAGGTGGACTCTATTGAGACCGCCAAACGGATGGTGGAACGCGGACTGGGATTGTCGTTTCTTCCCCAAATGGCGGTGGGGGAAGAGCTCCGCGCCCACAAGCTGACCGCCATCAAGGTTCTCGATGCCGAGCCCTTGGAGCGCAGTCTCGACGTCATTCATCCCCGGCGCCGTCCTCTCCGACCGGAAGCTCGCGTGTTCCTGCAAACCGTCCGTGAGGCTGCCATTCATGATCAAGCCGGTCGTGCGAGCCGGAGCAACCGCAGGAATTTCAAATAGGCAGTTTAGGGGCCGAGTGAGATTCCGAATTTTCCTCTTGGCTCCACAAACCAAACCACATCTCCACAAAATCTACACAGCATAAAATGACTTTCCTCTTGCGCCCGCCGCCATCCGAAGTGCATTCTCGACGTCTCCAATTGTCATGGCATTCAGAAGTCGAAGTTCGCGGCGGACGCAACGGCTGGAGTGGTTTCCTTTCTATGTTCATGGCTTCGTTGGTGACATGCGCTATCGATCCATGACCGATTACCAGCAAGCGTGGTTTCTGAATTTGTTGTTCGCCGCCTGGGTCTCAGAACGACCGGGATACTTGCTAGACGACGGGCAATTGTGGCGCCTCGCGAATGCGCGCACGCGGCAATTCTTCGAGAAAGAATCCGAACCCGTGCTGCGCTTGTTCGAGCGTGAGGGCCCGACGGTTGACGGTGGCGTCTGGATTTATCATCCCTGGCTGTTTGAGATCTACGAGGAGCAGGTGCTTAAATTCCACAAGAAGAAAAGAAAATCCACCCAATCCACAGAAGATGGAACCACCTCTTATCTGGATTTTGAAGGTACACTAAGCAAGAAAGAAAATGGACGAGAAGAGTGTTCGCGTCATCCAGAGTCTGGCCTCACGCAGTGGGGAAGCTGCTGGGCCTGTTACGCCGAGAAACACGCCGACCGAACTGCCTAAAGAATCGTCCTCTTGTCCTATCTGCGGCGGCAGCGGCTGGAAAGAAGTTCGCTCCAACCGGGAACGGCGGGTCACGCGTTGCGAGTGTCTCATCAAGACTCAGGAAAAGCATCTGCGGAATTTCTCCGCCATTCCCGCCCGCTATGCAGAATGCGAGTTTCACAACTATGGCACGGATTTCAACCAAGGACTGGCGGCGGCGAAGATCACCCTCGAGAGGTGGGCTGAGCAATATCCCCTCGACCGCACCGGGCTGCTGCTGGTCGGACCGAGTGGCGTGGGGAAGACCCATCTGTCTGTAGCCGCCATGCGGCGATTGATCGAGAAGGGTATTCCCTGCTTGTTTTGCGATTATCGCGAGCTGTTGAAGCGGATTCAGAATTCCTATAACCCTTCCGTACAAGCCACCGAGTTAGAGGTCCTGAAGCCGATCTTTGAGACCGAGGTTGTTCTGCTCGACGACTTGGGTGCGGTAAAACCCTCGGAGTGGGTGTGGGACACCGTAAGCTTAATCTTGAACAGCCGCTACAACGAGAACCGCACCACCTTGATCACCAGCAACTACCTGGATGGCCCCAGCGCGGCAGCCGACGGCGTCGAGGGTCCGCGGCGCGCGGCGCGGGAGGAGACGCTTGGCGACCGCATCGGCGAGCGGATGCGCTCGCGCCTGTTTGAAATGTGCCGTCTGGTGCAGCTCAATGGAAGAGATTACCGGCAACGCTTTCGCGCTGCCCTAAGTAGATGAAAGGCGGTTCTGGCTCATTTCTCGAAGCTTGAGGCACATGCCAGAGTAGTACAGTCCGCGACCCCGGCCGAGGTCAGATCAGAATTTGACCTCTACCGTGGTTTCCGATTCCTGGGTGGCGATGGCGTACTTCCAGTTCTTGACGGCTTTCAACGCCGATTCTGCCAGTAGGGGATGACCACCGATATATTCCACCCTGCGCACGGTACCGTCGGGTGTAATCCAGAGCCTGAGCTTCACGGTTCCGTGCAGGCCCATCTTCTTGGCGACCTCAGGATACTCAGGGTCTTCGCTGTGTACAACGGCGCGAGGATGTTCGGCGGCATAGACGGTGCCGCTCATTAAAACGATCCAAAAGACGATGTACCTGATCCTTGTCAAGCAGTTATGTCCCTAAAAGATCAGCCGCAACGCAAGCTGAACGATTCTTGGGTCTCGTTCCCCATTGACCGTGCCGAAAGAGGCGCCATCGGAAAAATTTCCATCGGGGTTTAGGAATTGAGTCCGATTGAATACGTTAAAGAATTCTGTACGGAACTCCAGAGTCTTGCCCTCGACCAGAGGTATGTCTTTGTGCAACGCCAAATCGAGTTCGGCAATGCCCGGGCCGCAACACACGTCGCGCGGTGCACTGCCAATCACCCCCAACGGGCCGTTGGTGAACGATGCCGGGTTGAAGTAATACCCGCCTGACGTTTGCGGATTGAGCCTCTGGAAGGGCGCAATCATGTTGGGTTCGCCAGGAGTCTCGAAGTCGAAACTGCCCATCAACTCCGAGTCGTTCGAAGAGGTAATGCGGATAGGGAAGCCCGATTGATAGGTCCAGATCCCGGCGAGCGCCCATCCATTGACCAGGTAGCGGGTCCAATTCGTAACCGCCATGAAGGGTACCCGCCAGTACTCGCTCAGCACAAACCGCTGCTCGGCGTGGAACAAGGACAAGGACCGCTCCTTCTCCGGGTTGAGCGGGTCGATCGAGTTTTCGAAGCTCGAAGCGTTGTCGATCGACTTGCTCCAGGTATAGGAGGCCAAGAGTTCCAGCCCATGCGAGAATCGTCGATTCACCTCCGCCTGGAATGAGTTGTAGGCCGAGTTGGCCATTGGTGCCATGGCAAACAGGCTGCTGAACACGGGCACGCCGTCCGGCGGACAGCCGATCCCCGTGGTAGGCTGGCAGAGCGGAGAAGAATACTTGCGCAGCCCGACGAGCGTAATTGGGTTCGCATTCGGCCCGGTGACTGAGGGCACGGAGCCGTAGGGCAGATGGAGAGTAACTCCCGCCGGAATGGACCTGGCCGGGATGTAGTACGAATCATCCTCCCCGAATGGCCCGCAGGACTGCCCCGGGATGTTATTCAGGTCCAGGCAGGTCTGCGCGGTTCCATAATTTTGGTCGACGCTCGAGAGCAGGCGATGCCCTTCACTACCCACGTACCCGAACTGCAGCATGGTGTCTTTCGTCAGTTCACGCTGGATGGTCAGGTGATACTGCTCGGCGTACTGGGGCCGAAGGGTAGGAGGAAAATTGCCAAAAAGCTCGATCGGTCGGAAGCGCGCGAAGTCGATCGGCGACCCTGGGCTGGGAGTCTGAAACCCATTAAAGGGATTCGGCGTAACCACTCCGCCTTGGGTTAAGAATGGGGTATTGAAGAGGGGATTGCTGATGTAGGTGCTCCCGCCATAGGGCGGCTGGGCGGCAAACGAGGCATACATCAGCTCCTCGTTGGTGTCGTAGAAGATTCCCCATCCCGCGCGGACGCTGGTTTTACCGGGACCGCCAAACACCTTTTCGAGCACGCCCGACGTGGCATTGGGCGACCAGGCGAAACCCAGCCTGGGGGCAAACGCGTGCAGATACGTCGCGGTCAAGCCGTTCGGAACACCGGGGTCGCCGGGATAAACGAGTCCCAGGGGAAAGACCGATCGAGCGGGACCGCTCGGCGAGCAGTCGGTCGAACCGAAGGTGGAAACCAGCGGATCCGAAGGGCTCAGCTGGCAGGGAAACACCTTGGTTACCTGGCCGGGGCGAAACTCCTGAACCCGCCCGCCGGCATCGGCTTGTGGGGTGTTCATTTCCCAGCGCAGCCCGTAGTACAGGGTCGCGTTGCTTCTGATCTTCCAGGCATCCCCGGCGAATAATCCAAGTTCAAGGGAACGGACGTCCAAGCCGTTCGCCGAACCTTGGCTGTAGATATCGGGAAGACCGAGCAGGTAGTTTGGCACCAGGTCCTGATACGCGACGTCATTCGGGCCCCCGCCGGTGTACATGAAATTCCCGTTGACGTTGTAGTAGTACGTCTGATGAAACCGCTGGTCGCGTGCGTCGACGCCAAACTTTATCGTGTGCTTGCCGTAGGTTTTGGCGACGCTGTCGAACCCCTGGTAGACATTCCCCGCCTGAGAAAAGAAGCCATTGGCGTTGTTCCCCAGGCTGAATCCACCCGCTAGGTTGACAAAGGGCACACCTTCAAAATCCGGCGAATATCCGGGCGTGATTCCTAGGCGAGGATTGGCCGGATCAGAGAAGCAATCGGCTGTGGCGACCGTGGTGCAGGAATCTTGTACCAGCCCGGTTCGCGATGGAGCCAGAAACTTTCCTTCTCCTTCGCGGTAGTAGACAAAACGGGCTTCGTTGGTGGTTCTTGCGCTGACCATCCAGTTATGGGAGACATTCAGCTGCTGGAAGCGGGAGCGCGTCAGGTTGCCAAAATCCGGCAGATTGGCACCCACCGCCTGGAAGGCGGAGTACGGCAGGTTGTCGTAGCCGTCGTTGAAGAAGTAATACAAACTGAGCTGCTGTGCGCTGGTCAGGTTGTGATCGAGACGGGTCGTCAGCTGGTCTTGCCGCTCGGCTTCATCGGGGGCGGCCCGGAAGAGACTAGCCCCGACATTCGGTTGCGGCACAAAACTGTTCAATAAATCGAGCGCCGTGGGATCGAAGCAGCTCTGCGGAATGACGTTGTTAGGAAAGATCTTGGCGTAGGCGGTTCCGGCGGCTATGGGAGATCCGCCATTCCCGGCCACGGCCGCCGTGCATCCCGGGCGCTGGTTGAGTTGGTTCGCCACCGTCCCATTGCTCAAAATGCCGGCGAAGGCCGGCCCGGCGGAAAAATTTCCGCTACGCTCGGCCATGGTGGGCACCACCACCTGGCCGGAAGAGATGCCGTCCCGCAGACGTAATCCCTCGTAGGACGAAAAGAAGAAGGTTTTATCGCGGCGTATCGGCCCGCCGAAGCTTCCCCCGAATTGATTCTGCTTGAAGTCGGACTTTTGCGGGTTCAGGTACCCCTCGGCATTCAAAACATTGTTGCGAACAAATTCGTATGCGCTCCCGTGGAACGAGTCGCTGCCCGATTTCGTGATTACATTGACCACCGAACCGGAATTGCGTCCGAGGTCGGCATCATAGTCATGAGAAATGACGCGAAACTCGCCGATCGAATCGGGTGAAGGCGCAAGCGAGGGGGCGTTGATGAAAAGATCGTCAGCGTTACCGCCGTTGACGTTGAAATTGTTCGAGCGGGCGCGGGCGCCGTTCACCGACACCACGCCGGGTTCGTTGCTGCCAAAGAAAAGGTTGGTTCCGAGAGTATCCTCGACCCCGGGCTGGAGCTGCAGTAGTTCGTAGGGATCGCGTGATTTCAGGGGAAGCTGCGACACCGCCAGGCTGTCCGTCACCACACCGAGCTGCGTGTTCGAGGTTTCAATCGTGGACGGGACGACGTGCTGTTCGGAGTGCGCTCCCATGGCACTCAATTTGATGTCCAGGGTGACAACCTGCCCGATGTTGGCCCGCAGTTCGTCGAGCTGCCAGGTGCCAAACCCATCGGCTTTTACTTCAACCTTGTAACGTCCAACCGGCAGCGCGCTGAATTTGAACTCGCCGCCATCATTGGTCGTAGCGGCGCGCATGAATGCGGTGTTCTGGCTGGTAATGATGACGAACGCGCTGACTACGGGATGCCCATGGGGATCTACGATTGTGCCCTGAACTTCTGCCGTATTCTGGGCGTGCGCCACCAGAGAGGTAGCGAGGAAGAGAACCCCCAGCATCAGCACGGCCTTGGCGTGCGATTTCATCCCTAATGACTCCTGTATTACTGGCGTTTCTGGAGTAACAGTAGGCGGGCCTGTGGTAAGCCCGCAAGGTAACGAGAGTAATGCGGCAATCCGGGGATGCTTCCGTTATGCTGCAATCATCCGACATATAAGGGTGGAAAAAGTTGGGAACCGACACAGCTACTCTGGCCAGACGAACGGGCGCAAGTAACGGGCACTCCACCGCGCACCGGGTCACATTAGCGGGGCTAGAGGTCAACTCCAAACTACTGTTGAAATTTGCCGAGTCCTTCAAGGCGTTCAATTTTGTCGTCCGGCCGGTCGAGTTGAAATCCCGCGGTCCGCGTCATACGGGCGCAATCACGGCTTGTGTCCTGCCGCTCAACCAAACCGCCGTGACCTCGCTGCAGAAATCGGGATGGTTCTTACCCCGCCGCACACTGCTATACGGGATAGGAGACTGGGGCGACGCGGATCGGTTCTGTGATCTCGGAATCAATGCTCTGCTCGAAAGAACCACCGACCTCAGCTTTCGCGCCGCCGTCTCCAATACGCGCTCCGTGATCGCCCATGGCATCGGCGAATATGCGCGTGTGCCCATCGTTACCACGGTCACGATCAAGACCGAGGGCATCACTACCAAGGGGATTACCAGAAACGTCGGCCCAGGCGGCATGGCACTGACACTCTCGCGCAACGTCAGCCTGCCGGCCGAAGTCCACCTCGAGTTTTCCTTGCCGGGAGACCGACATTTCTCCCTGCGCGCATCCCCACGTTGGTACTCTGGACTTTTGGTTGGCTTGCGGTTTCAACCCTCGAAAAGCGAGAGAGTCCTTCGCAAGTGGATCAGTGAGTACTCCAGCTTAGGCAAACAAGGTTAATTCCGGGAGGGGCGTATCTGCCTTATTCCCAAGGACATTCGTCCGAATCGGATGGTGGTTCGCCGGACCTTTGGTGACCTTGGTCCGATCCGAAGTGACCAGTCGTTCAGTTACGTTCTTCTATGACGAAGGTGACTTTCTGCCCGCTTCAGGCTCTCATAGAATGCCCATGACGCATGGGAACCGGCTCGATAACCTCGGAGCATGTCTGGCGAGAGGCTTCCTCGGAAGCGACTTCATCTGTCGATCAGAGAGATGTCGTTGTCTGTGAACCTTCCGCGCCTCCGCTGAAACATCCAGACATCGATCAGGATCGGATTCTCGCGGCTCAGACCAGCCGACCGGCCGCTGCGATGACGCAGCCGGGCCCAGCTACGGATCTGAACCTTGCGGCTCCATCGATTTTTGATGCCCAAGTGGCAGCGCTGGTTTCGGCGGTCCGGCGGTCACTCAAGACGAAGTGGTTCTGGTATGCCATCGCGTCTTCGCTTTGCTGGACGGGTTGGGCCTTCACCGCCAAAATAGGTTCCAAGGAGATTCCACCGGCGACGATGGAATTCATTTCCTCGTTCGGGTTCGTGCTCGTGAGCTTGGGTGTGCTGCGACGAAAATCGCCCGCCTCGGACAAAAGCTCTGCCGGCAAATGCTTCGCCCTGATCAGTGGTATCTTGCTGGCCCTCGGCGGTATCTCGCTTTATGGCGCCTATCGCACGGGCTACAACGCTTCGATGATCACCGCGGTCACTTCCCTCTACCCGGTGGTGACGGTTTTTTGTGCGATTGGGTTCTTGCGGGAAAAGCTGAACAAGATGCAAGTGGTGGGTCTGCTTTTCGCCGTCGCGGCCATGTTCATACTCTCCCTCTGACCACCTTATGCACAGTTCTCTATGGTTGGTGATGGCCTGCCTCGGTCTAGTTTCCTGGGGACTGGTCGGAGTGTTTCAGAAAATGTCGGTGGACCGCGTTGACGTGCGAACCGCATTTGTCTGGGCTGCTGCCGGGTTCATGCTGTTGCAGGCCGCGGTTATGCCCGCGGTTTCCGGGCTCAACTATTCCTCCAAAAGCTTGCTCTGTGCCGTGGTGAACGGCATCTGCAACGGGCTGGGAATTTTGTTCCTGCTGGCCGCCATGCGCAACGGCGGCAAAGCCTCGATCGTTGAATCGCTGGCGGCACTCTACCCGCTGTTTGTGGTCATGCTTTCTCCTACTCTTCTGCGCGAACGCCTGAGCAGCTTCCATCTGGTGGGAATCGGTTGTGCCGTCTTGGCTGCTGTCTTGCTGTCCGTCGACAGTCCCGCGTCCAGCCAAAGGGCACCGGGTTCCATGAAGGTCTAAGCGTTCGCCTCCGTCCTCAATCCCGCCTAAAATGCTGGGGTGCTCAGTGAGCAGCTAGAGTTTGTCCCAGATCGGGACCGCGAAGTGTTTGCCGCGCTGCCAGCCGCTCCGGCGGTATTTGTTCTGCGCAGCCGCGAGCCGGAAGCCGAGCCTTACGTCAGCAAAACTCGGAACCTGCGTCGCCGCCTGGAGCGGCTTTTAGCTTCTCCCCTGGGGCCCGGCAAGAGGCTCAATCTGCGGGACCAGGCGCGTGAGATCGAATTTAGTCGAACCGCTTCGGAGTTCGAATCCGCCTTCGTGCTGTATAAGCTGCTCCGTTCGGCTTTCCCCAAAACCTACGCGCAGCGTCTGCGCCTGCGCTTTGCACCGCTGATCAAACTCCACCTCGAGAACCAGTTTCCTCGGGCCTCGATTACCACGCGCCTGGGGGGGCGCCATGGGCGCAACGCCTATTACGGCCCGTTTCCATCGCGGGCGGCGGCCGAGAGGTATGCCAATGACTCGCTTGATTTATTCAAGATGCGCCGCTGCGTCGACGATCTCCGGCCGGATCCGAAGTTTCCCGGCTGCGTCTATTCGGAGATGAAGATGTGTCTGGCGCCTTGCTTTCAAGGATGCACCGACGCCGAATATCGGGCGGAAGTGGTCCGCGTCGAAGCCTATCTCGAGACCGCGGGCGAATCACTGGCGCGCGAGATTGCGACCCACCGTGAGGCCGCCTCGAGCCGCCTCGAATTCGAACGCGCCGCCGGCTTTCATGCCCAGCTCGATAAAATCAAGTCGGTACGCGGCCAACGACCGGAGGTGGTTCGCCGCGTTGATCAGTTGACCGGGGTGATCGTACAAGCCGCCGCCCAGAAAGAAGCGGTGAACCTGTTTCCCCTCCAGGCGGGATCGATTGCTGATCCCCTCTGCTTCCCAATTCGAGCCGCCGAGCCCACTCACACCCAATCCATGGAGGCGCGCGTCCGCGCAGCCTTGACCGAGATTCCGCCGACAGGCTCGACGACTGCGCTCGAAACCATGGAGCATCTGGCGCTCCTCGCACGCTGGTACTATCGCAGCCATCGCGCCGGACAGATTTTTCTCGCCGATTCCCGAAGCGAATTGCCCTGGCGCCGCATCGTAAGGGGCATCGCCAGTGTTTATCGGGGCGAAACACTCGAGCCGGGCTCGGGGGAGAGAAATGGGACCCTTCCGGTGCCCCAGAGTTAGTTAAGTTAGGAGGCACCATGGATGTCCACGCCAGCCTGCGCCAACAGTTGATCGGGCTTCTCGAAGGCGGCCATGCCCACGCCACCTTGGAGGATGCGCTCGCGGATTTTCCCCAGGCGGAGCGCGGCCGCAAGCCGGCCAACCTGCCCCATTCCGCGTGGATGCTCGTCGAGCACATGCGCATCGCGCAGTGGGATATCCTGGAATTTAGCCGCACGCGAAAGCACAAGTCTCCCGCTTGGCCCGAGGGATACTGGCCAGCCGGCGACGATCCGCCGAGCCCGGCCCAGTGGGATCGCAGCCTCGGACAATTCCGCGCCGACCTGAAGGCGGTGGTCGATCTGGTCAAAAATCCCAAGACGGATTTGTTCGCCAAGATTCCTTGGGGAGACGGTCAGACGATCCTGCGCGAAGCCCTGCTGGTGGCCGATCACAATGCGTATCACACGGCTCAAATTGTGGATGTGCGGCGGCTGCTCGGCTTATGGCCTAAAAAGTGAGTTTCGAGCGGAAAGCCGTCGCACCCATCGATAACGATGGTTTCACCTCTTGCACGGTGGTCTCCTAGGTCGGACGAAGGGGTGTGGGATAATAAAATTTCACCGCAGCATCGTTCACACTCGGGGAGCATCCAATCAAGGTGAGCAAACAACAGTTTTTTTTTGAACGCTTTGGCTTAACCGACACCGACCTCGAACACTATCTGGCTGCCGCCCTCTCCGCAGGCGGGGAATACGCCGATCTTTATTTTGAATATCTATCCTCGACCTCCCTGTTGGTCGATGAGTCGATGGTGAAATCGGCGTCGCAGGGTATTTCTGCGGGATGCGGTGTGCGGGTCGTCAGCGGCGAACGCACCGGGTATGCCTACACCGACGATCTTTCCCGGGAGCGCATTGTGCACGCCGCTCGCACCGCTGCTTTGATCGCGAGCGGTCCGGCAAAGACCCCGAGTATGGGATTCCAGCAGGCCGCGGCGCGCAGCCTGTACCCCATCACCCTGCCATCGGTCGATGCCGAGATCACCGCGAAGGTGGAACTCGTCATGCGTGCCGACCGGGCGGCGCGCGCCTACGATCCCCGCATTCGCGAGGTTCGGGCCAGCTACGGGGACGAGTTGCGACACATCCTGGTGGTGGGTTCGGATGGGACGTTTGCCCAAGACTCGCAGCCGCTAGCCCGTTTGAATGTTTCCTGCATTGCCAAGACCGACGGTACTTCGGCTCGGGGCAGCTCGGGCGGGGGCGGACGCGTCGCCCTGGATTTCTTCCTCGGCGACAAGAATCCCGAGCATTTTGCCACCGAAGCCGCCCGCCAAGCTGTCTTGCAGCTGGGTGCGCGCGAGGCGCCAGCCGGCGAGATGGAAGTCGTGCTCGGCCCCGGATGGCCCGGCGTGCTGCTGCACGAGGCGGTGGGTCATGGCCTGGAAGCTGACTTCAATCGCAAACAAACCTCGGCGTTTGCCGGCTTGATCGGCAAGCGCGTGGCCAGTGAAAAATGCACCGTAGTGGATAACGGAACCATGCCCTGGCGCCGTGGTTCCTTAAATGTCGATGATGAGGGTCAGCCGACCCAGAACACGGTGCTCATCGAGAAGGGCATCCTGAAAGGCTATTTGAGCGACAAACTTTCCGCCCGGCTCATGGGAATCGCCGATACCGGGAATGGTAGGCGCGAGAGCTATGAGCATATACCGATGCCGCGCATGACCAATACCTATCTGCTGGCGGGCGAAGAGGATCCCGAAGATATCGTGCGCTCGGTCCGGCGCGGAATCTATGCCGTCAACTTTGGGGGCGGCCAAGTGGATATTACCAATGGCAAATTCGTTTTCTCTGCTTCGGAAGCCTATTTGATAGAAGACGGGCACATTACGGCGCCGATCAAAGGCGCGAC
>DATJVZ010000296.1:0-3091 GCA_035501575.1 Terriglobales bacterium
CCCGCCTGCCCCGGTTTCCAGCCTTTCTCCGGGTTTCAAGGAGATAGACGCCTCAGCCGCCCCTTGGTTAGCACCCGATGGGGCCATTTTGGCACTCTCCCGGCATTGATTCAAAACGGGTTCGTCGCCGGGCGGAGGGCCTGGAGCGCTCGGTGTGGTGGACATAGGCGTTCTTGGAACCAGTCTCGCGCCGATCGCGGAATTCATACAACTGATATACGCAAGGAGCTATCCGGTTGGAGCGGTCAAATTGGCGTGCGAAGGATTCGCCGAGACCCTAAATGCTTGTAGTGCGGACCATCTCCTTTCTGCTTTGCGCGATCGCTTCCTTGGTATGTGGCGAACAAGGACTACCACTCATCGCTTGCGCTTAGTGCGTCTAGCGTTCTAGCGCCAGGGGTCGCACCTCATCGGTGAGTACTTTCAACATTACGTTCAGTTCGGGAACGGTCAGCTCGTGGCCAGTGCCAGGTACCAAATAGAATTGCTTGCGCGGCGCCTTTATGCTGTCGAAATAGGCTTTCGCGAGATCGGGGACGACTGTGAGATCTTCCTGGCCCTGAATTATGAAGATCGGAACCGCAAACTCGGTTCCTAGCGCTGGTAGGTCGACCTTGGTGAGCGGTCCTGACAGAGTCAGTCCCCAGAAATGCTCGAAATTAAAATCGTCGGCGGCCGCATATTGGGCTCGCTCCTGCGCGGACGCGTACTCGGCGCTGATTGTCGTTGGAGCTGCGGGCGCTGTCACCAGCTCGGCCTGATACGTCTGTTGCCATTTGTGGTACACGGGCCATTTCGAAATCGAATTCCAAGGCGGCGGGCCGATTGTGATTAGCGCGGTGATCGCCTGCTGGTTGCCCGCGGCACGCGCCATTTCCAGCACGCGCGCATAGCTTGCCGACAGACCTTTTTGCCAGTTCACGATCTGAGCCGTGCCGATATATGCGTAGAACAGGTCGGGTCGTGTGTGAGCCAGATAAATCCCGAGGATCGACCCCCACGAGCCACCGACGATGATGATCCTCCGCTTGTGGAGTTCGTGTGTGAGAAACTCGGAGACTTCGACACCATCCTGCACCATACGGTCGATGGTCAAAGTTGACGCGATCGATGGGCCAGTTTTGCCGAAGGTTCTGCCTGCGCCGCGTTGGTCCCATTGCACAAGCGTGAAGTCTTTGTCCCATCCGGGGAACATGGCATCGGCGGATGGGCTAAGGGCGTCTCCCGGTCCACCGTGTAGGAAAAGGACAATTGGGTTGTTACGATCCTCTCCTTTGATCGTGATCCACTCGTCGATGCCGCCAATCCTGACGAACATCTCCTCATTGATCCGGTCGCCCCCGCGGGAGCGTGAGGTTTGCGCAACCGCATTTTGTGCGAGGGTGGGAGAACTAGAACTGCCGACCAGCAAGGCCGCGACCAGAATTAAGTCGGAGAGGGGACACATCGTCCTACAGAGCCTTTGCATGACGCGACCATTCCTTCTTAAGGGTATACGCACATGGCTGCGGTAAGGTTTCCGGCCAGCGTGTCCCGGGTTAGCTGTGCTGGACGCAGGCACTAGGCATGTCTCGCGGAAGCTAGCCCAAGTGCTCCCTTAGGAAACGGAACACCTTGGTCCAGGCGTCGACCCTTGCGGAGGCGTTCGCGGCGTCTGTTCCCCCGAAGCGCAGTTCTCCCCGATCTGACTTGACGACTGCCGGGACGTCTCGCAAGCCCATGATTGCGTGTCCAGCGTCGGGGTACTCCAAGTGCTGGTAGGGATATGCAAAACGATTGGCTCGAAGGCGTTCCATGACGCGTCCGGCCATTTCCGAGGACGGCCAGACGCCGTCCTGACCGGCTGAAACAAGCAAGATTGCACCGTGCGTTTTTTCGACAGGTATTTCGGCCGCACGAACAGCATCGGGGTCCGCTTCGAGGCTTGCAGCATACAATCCCCGCACGCCTTCATGTTGCATACGCTCCGTTGCACGTGCATACCGGACGAACGGCACTGGGGACCCCCGGTATGACCATGAGGACCGGGGAGGCGATTGAAAGCTGAGGGACTCCCAGACAACATGGCTTGGCACGTAGGCCACGACTGCCCGAACTTGAGGTGCACTCGCACCTACTAGCAGCGCCGCTTCACCACCTTTGGAGTGACCGGCAACGCCGACATGACCGCCGTCTACACCGGGTGCTTCACGGAGCCAATCGATCGCTTTGTGAAAATACTCGAGCGGTATCTCCTCCAACATAGCTGGCAGGGAAGGTGCGCCGAAGTAGGCGAGGGCAAGGGACGCGAATCCCTCTCCGGCAAACTGTTCGGCGAGTTTGTCAGCGCTCTCAAGACCACCTTCAGCCCCGGCAAGGACCAGCAGCCCCGGGCTACGGCTCCTTCCCGCAGGAAGCCGAAACCGCCCGACCAATCCCTTGTTCAAAAGCGAATTGGCGCTGTCTACGTCTTCGGAACTCATGAGACGAACCGTGTTCGCAGCGACATTTCACAAAGCCGGTCATTCGGCGCTGAAGTTCTTGATCGTTATAGAGCTAGATATGGAAAACCGCAATCTTTCTGAAAGGGCAGGCACATCGACAATGGCAGCGATCACGCCAAGAATTCACGCCGGGCATAGCGTGCTATGCCCCTACGAAGAACCCCTGAAGCGCCGCTCAAGGCCAGCGCGGGACGGCTAGCTGTGCTGAACGTAGGCGCCGAGGCGAATCAGGCCGTAAACGCCCAGGCAAACCAGAAAGTTCACGAGCATGCCCAGATCGATGTTGGAACCGTGATGGCGCAGTGCGTTGGGCAGGTGGGGAACCAGCGAAAAATCGTAGATCAGCTGTCCGAGAAGAATCGCGGCAAGGTACTCAAGCCATCTCCGAAGAGTCGCTCCGAGGAATTGGCGCGCCATGGGTCTAGCTCGCGAGAAGGGCCACCGGAAATTTCAATTCTGCTTCACGACCGCGCCGTTCGCGCCCGTCAACGAGTAATAGATCGTTTCGATGAAGGCGTCCGAGTTGACGAAGCTCCCGGAATACTTTTGCCACGGCGCCAGAATTTTTTCCTGTTTCATCTGGTCGAGCGACTTGTGCTGCGCGAGCG
>DATJVZ010000297.1:0-2995 GCA_035501575.1 Terriglobales bacterium
CGCTGATGATGTCTTTGAACCGCCCTGAGCCACCCACAATTGGGGCCGTGGCATCATTGCTGGCGATGGATCGGACAACTTTGACCGCCGCCCTGAAACCCCTGCGACGCCGTAGACTGATCAAGATCACGACAGACCACGATGACCACCGTGCTCGCCTGCTGAAGTTGACTCTGCAAGGGAGAAAGTTGCTGGCCCGCGCCGTTCCAGTGTGGACGAGTTCCCACGCCGCAATTGAGGCTCGTCTCGGTCCTGGCGAGCCCGATCGTCTGCGGAAGAACTTACGCACGCTCTCCTGAACGCCGATGCGCCTTCGGTTCATCGATCTCTCTGGTCAAATGTCGCTTTCGAGAAGGTTTACTTTGCCCAAACGCAAAACATACGACCCGGTCGGAATGTAATAACCGGCTTCAAGTTGCAGCTGACTCTTCATGCCCGACTCAGTCTGTGTGCGTCTTTGACGCGCGAAGAGACCGAAGCCACCCGACGATATTTCTGATCCCCACTTTCCACACGTTCACATCCTGGGCATTTTTGGCCAACATGACGTAGCCCTCATACATTGCGATCAGAAAGCTGGCCGTCTCGCGCGCATCCAGGTCGCGGCGAACCGTACCTTCCGACTGCCCCCGCTGCAAAGCCGTGGCTGTGCCTTCCTGCCAGTCATGGAACACCTTCGCCAAGTGCTTGCGGAAACGTTCGTCTCGCCGAGACATCTCCTGAGCTAGATTGTTCAGGGGGCAGCCGGCACGCACCACCTCGGGCCGAAGTGATGTCGCCTGGACAATGCCAATCAAAGTGTCAATGGGGTCAGCGCCGCTGCGGAAAGGTCGCAACCACTTGTCCCGGAGGGACGCTGCGATGACCTCTTCGACTATGGCGTATCCCAAAGCTTTCTTGCTGTCAAAATGGTAGTAAAGTGCTCCCTTGGTAACCCCAGTGGCGGCCAGGATTGTGTCGAGGTCGGCATTGTGGAAACCTGATTTGTGAATCTCCCGGAATGCCGCCTGCAGCAGCAGCTTCCGCGTGCGCTCCGGATCGCGTGACCTCCTCCTTCTTCCTCTTGGGTGTTCGCGAACCAACATACCGACTAGTATGTATGTTATCTCTCCCGCGGGAGTCAAGAACTAAATGTGTTTTGCTTTGAGATGGATGAACCGTCCTGAGGAGCCGGGAACCGATCAACCGTGTCGACAACATTGCACCGGACCGCGCAATCCGCAGTTCCATAGTTTAGGCCATCAGCAAATTCCATTCTTGGAAGATTTGCCGCCTCGAAGACTCGGGGTTGCTCTCAACACGGGTGAGACAGCGAGTTTCTCGAGGCAAAGAACGGGAAGCGCAAATCCACAATTGTTCAGTTCATCACATACCCAATAACTGGTCGGAACAGAAACTCTCCACGGCAGTGCGAATGCAGACAGGAATTCCCTACCCACAGGGAGTTCGCGACGCTACCCGTCGCTGGAGTGATTCTTTTGCCTGTCAGGAGGAACAATGCCCAGCCGCCAACTCACCTCAGTTTTTATCCTGTTCGTTCTTTGCCTGTTCGTTCAATTCCTACAGGCGCAATCAACGAACACCGGAATAGTGAGCGGAACTGTTACGGATCCTTCAGGAGCCGTCGTCTCGGGAGCTACGGTCACGCTGACTGATATAGCAACCAACACTCCTCGAACTGCTTCGACGAACAATGCGGGGCATTACGTGCTCGTCAATGTGCCCCCGGGCCGGTACGACCTCACCATTGCCAAGCAGGGGTTTTCGACGACCAAAGCTCCGCTTAATGTTGAGGTCGGTCAAGCCACTACATTTGATACAGCATTGCAGGTCGGCGGATCTTCCGTCGTGGTCGAAGTGACTGCTGCTACTAACGAACTGCAGACCATGAATGCCACCATCGGCAATACGGTCACCAGCCAAGCTCTGCAGAATTTGCCTACTCTGGGCCGCGATACCAGTTCGTTCGTCACCATGCAACCTGGCGTGAGCCCCGATGGCAGTGCTGCTGGCACCGTGGTGGACCAGGCGGTTTTCATGCTCGACGGGGGCAACAACAGCAACGATATGGACGGCAGTTCGGGTGTCTACAACCCGAATTTTGGCGACGATCCAGCGGGTGGGTTGTTTTCGAACAAATATAATCAAATCAGCGGAGCAATCAACGGGATCAACGGCGGCCAACCCTCGGGAGTAATGCCAACGCCGGTCGACAGCGTGGAAGAGTTCAAAGTTGCAACCACGAACCAGACCGCCGACTTCAATAATTCGTCTGGCCTCCAGGTACAGATCGTCACCAAGCGAGGAACCAGCGCATGGCATGGTACGGCTTACGAATATTATTTGGACAACAACTTTTCCGCTAACACTTGGGATAATAATCAGGCCACCCCGAAAATACCTGTACCGGACTGGCATCGGAACTGGTTCGGAGGTGCGGTTGGCGGCCCTATCATTCGCAAAGAGATTCTCGGCGGTAAAACCTACGCCTTCTTCAATTACCAAGGCGCACGTTGGCCAAACTCCGAGACCATCACTAAGCTGGTCCCGAGTGTTGACATGCGCAACGGGATTCTGCACGATCTTTCTAACCCTGCGATAACTTATAACCTGAACACGCTTGACCCACGTGGCATTGGGATTAATTCCTACATGCAGCAGTTGTGGGACAAATATATGCCCCTTCCTACCCCGGGAGCGGGTTGTGGTTCCCTAGCGGGCGGTGGTTATTGCGACGGGGTCAACACGCTCGCCTTCAGGGCAAACCTGGCCCTTCCGCAAAACGACAACTTCGCGGTGGTGCGCCTCGATCACGACTTCGGAGACAAGTGGCACTTCCAGGCGAGCTACCGCGACTACCATCTGACGCGCGCCACGGACGATCAGGTTGATATCGGAGGATTTTTCCCCGGCGATACGTTGGGCACCCCAACTTCGCTCACGAACCGCCCGCAAGTGCCCTGGTACCTTGTCTTGGGGATGACCACGAACGTCA
>DATJVZ010000298.1:0-13588 GCA_035501575.1 Terriglobales bacterium
TAGTTCTTGCAGAAGACTCTGATCTTGACCACATGCTTCTTCGAGGAGCCTTTGGCGCTCCTCAGCCGGCAGCTCGGAAGCAGAGTGATAGAGCTCCTCGATAAGCTGCCACTGCCCCGGCTTCATCGAGAAACCTCGTGGCAGAGCTCGCGCAGCTCGCCATAAACCATGGGTATTAGTAGCGCTAGAGCGGTCTGATCCCCTGAACCCCAGGCTTCTAGCAGGCAGGTAACTTCGCAGACTGCTGCAGGCGCAGCTGCGTCCCCATCGGCAGACATACACGCCCCTTTATTGGAAAGGAGGTTACCACAGGGAGGGCTGGCTCTTCCATCCCCTACCGCGAAGCTCGATGGCAGCTTTTCCCCTGATTTCGCGCATTAAGTAATAAGGGAGGATGCTTATGAAACACCAAAGCGGGCGCCTTCTGTCTGGCATTTAGCTCCTTGCCCGGCGAGTATCAACGCGGACGTTTCGGGTCGCTCGTGGCGACTCTGGCCCGTCAAATCGTTGCCAACCCATGTCCCTAAGACGCTTTGGGCACGCTTGCACGGATCCCCAATTCTCCCGTTCGCTCCGATTTCTTCGGCGCCAGCGCGACCAGCAGAACCCCGATGAGCAGCAGCGGGGGCACAGCCCGCAGTATATCTTCGCGCGGAATGATGTTGTGCAATGCCTGCCACGCCATCAATCCGCCGTGGGCCAGGCTCGACCAGGCGGTGAAGGCAATCAAACTGCGATGCGCCGCCGGGTTAGGCACGGCAAGCAGCACAAAAACTCCCAGGGTCACATAGACCACGGACAGCATCGCCTCGCCCGGGTCGGGTCGCAATCTCAGCAACGGATAGAGTCCAGCGACGAAGAGCAAGCCCACTACGACCAACACGACTTTTAGCGCTCGTTCTCGAATCACGGTGTCCTCCTTGCACAATGCGGGCCTTGCCGATGTCCGCTTACGCCCCGCTCACCCCGCCAAGCGCGTGCTTCTGTGGCCAGTTCGGTACAATCCTGCGCGCGCGACGCTGGGCGAATGGAACACGAACCAGCCAGAAAGCCATCAGTACTAATGGCAGAAAACTCAGCCCATACAGCACACCGCTTTTCTGTAACAGAACGGGGAATAGCTTTGGCCGAGCCAGGAATATGGACCCTGCAGCGATGAACCATGCGTAACAAACACGCCAAAGATGCCGGGCGAGCCGCTTGGTACCCGAAATCCCGCCGCGCGCCAACATGCGAAGGTCGCCCACGGCGGCAAGCACAGCGAGCAGGCCGGAGAAAAAGTACAAACCTGGCCCGTATCCGTATTTTTGTCCCGTCACGCTGTAGGCGGCTTCAAAGCCGTAGGTCAGGTTGCCGGCGGCGACGCCGAGTGCAATCAACACCGCTGCCCAATCGAAAATCCCCGTTTCTTCGACAGTGCACCTGGCGGTCTTCCATGCCGTTGCCACCAGATAGAAGGTGAACGCACCGCCCAGAAAAGTGCCCATCTTTGATTTCGTTACGGCAAGGTACATCCCGCATGCGGACATGATCAGCATGGATATGACAAATACATCTCCGGTTAGGTTGTGCCGGCGGGAACCTTTTCGAAAAGAGATAGCCAAGAATCCAGCCAGCATTCCCAAGGTTCCGGCGCCAATATGGAGCATTAAGATCGGCGATTGCATACTTCCCTCCTCTACCGGCGGGTGTTCAGCCCTCACAACGGTTCTCGATAATGACGGACGCGCACCGTGACGGCGAGAAAGGCCGCGGCGACCACCAGCCCGAACCAAAGCCCGTGACTGGCGAGGTATTCAACCGGGGTGATATGGGTCATGGGGTTGGTGGGAAAGATATTGGGCCCGGTGGAGGCGCTGGTCGACGCACTACCGATAAATCGCCCCGCCAAAGTGGCTGCGAAATGCGACGTATGGAAGGCGATCCTTTCGAGGCCGGCGATCGCGACCGGCGGCAATACCGCCCACAAGAATGGTGCCCGCCGCGCCCAGGCAGAGACCAGCAGCAGCCAGCAATAGATGGGCGCAGGCCAGAGCGTATGGGCGGTAAAAATATGATAGAGAAGCAGAAGCGACATGCGGGAGAACGATATGCTCCTCCACAGCGCGGCCACACTCTCACCGCTGCCTAGCAGGATGGCGCTGCTCACGAGCAGCATGATGAAGTGCGTGGTGACGCCGATCGCAAAGGTGAGCAAAGGCACAATCACGAAGGGAATGCTCGCTTTGGCCAGCACGGTGGTGCGATCGGAGATTGGCAGCGACTTCCAGAACAGGATGCTGCGGTCACGCCGCTCGCCGTACAGCGCATCGAGGCAATAGAAAACACTTACCAGCAGACCGATGAGCATCATCGAGCCGGACATGATGTCGTAGGGCGTGGCAATCACCTCACGGTAGTGCATCAGGTCGAGGCTCGACAGGCCGCGGACCTTAGCGGGCAACTGAATTGCGCTGATCAGGAAGCCGACCAGAAACAGCGCTGCCGCAGCCAGGGGTGCAATGTAGATGAAGCGGTTCTCCCACAGCTCTCGTCGTACGGACCAGTAAAACGGCCGGGTTGAGGAGATCATGGCAGGTGCAATACCCGGCGAGTCGAATCCAGGCACCTTGGTGGATCGAGTGTTCATCGAGCGGCTCCTTGTGAACTATGGTTACCCATCACGGCGACGAACAAATCGCTGATGCTGGGCGTGCGCATATCGCCCAGCACGGCAAGCTGTTTTCGATCGACGCCGTCGAAGAGCAGAATGTTGCGGCCAAGAACCTGGCGCTCGTACATCGGCTTGAGGGCCCGCGCCGCCTGCACTTGAGCCGGCTTTACCTGCACCTCCGCATAACGCGCCTCGATTTCTTCCATGCTGCAGTTGAGAACGATGCGCCCGTGGTCGATAAACATGAGGTCCGTGAGCACGTTCTGAATCTCCTCCACCTGGTGGGTCGTCACGACAATGGTGCGGCTGCGATCGAAGTAGTCGTTCAGCATGGAATCGTAGAACTGCTTGCGGTAAAGAATGTCCAGGCCGAGCGTCGGTTCGTCCAGCACCAGCAATCTCGCGTCAATGGCCATGACCAGAGCCAGGTGCAGCTGCGCCACCATGCCCTTCGACAGTTCGCGAACTTTACGGTGGCGCCCGATCGTCGTCTTTGCCAGGAGAGCTTCTGCTTTCGCGCGATCGAATCGGGGATGCACGCCGGCGACGAACTCGAGCGCCTGCGAAACCCGCATCCAGCGCGGCAATACGGCAACATCGGCGATAAAGCAGACGTCACGCATCAGATGGTCGCGTTCGGTCCAAGGATCGCGTCCGAGCACCCTCAGTTCTCCCTGATAAGGAATAAGCCCAAGAATTGCATTCAGCGCAGTCGTCTTGCCCGCACCATTGGGACCGACGAGCCCGAGGATGCGTCCCTCCTCGACCCGCAAGTCAATGCCGTCCAGCGCGATGGTGGTGCCGAACGACTTGCGCAGCCCACGTGCTTCTATGCAAGCCATAACCTCAGCGCTCCTCCTGTTTCGAATCCGGATTCGGCTTTGTGCCGTCCAGCAGCTCCTCGGCTTTCAGCCCGAGGCGCTGAATGGTGGCCTGAATCCTGGGCCATGCTTCGGCCAGAAACTTCTGGCGCTCGCCCTTGAGCAGCAGATCGCGCGCTCCCTCCCTCACGAACATTCCGAGGCCCCGCCGCTTCTCGACCAGTTGCTCGTCGACCAGTTCCTGGTAACCCTTCAGCACCGTCAGCGGATTGACCCGGTAGTCGGCGGCAACGTTGCGTACCGACGGCAACGAATCGCCTTCCTTGAGCGCGCCATCCAGGATCATCGCGACGACACGATCGCGAAGCTGGCGGTAGATCGGCTGACTGTCGTTCCATTCGAGGTCCATTCGGTATTCCAGATTCCCTTTCCGTGAAGGCATCGGCGATCGCCCATCGATCGCCGACGCCCCCTCGCAGCCCATGGCCACCGCGCTAACTTCACTTCGTGCGCTGCAGATCGAAATGCGCGTGCACGGGCTTGTCTCCGGGCATCATATAAGTCCAATCCTCGGTGTGATGGTTGGCGTCGATCACCGTGAACACGGCATGCTGCATGTGCCCATATTGCGTGCTGCCGGCGACATCGAGAAAATCGAATTCGATGATCCTTCCGTCGGCCGAACTCTTGGCTGTCATGCGCGGCCGGTTGCCGGCATCGCAATAATGGGTCAGCAACAGACGATCGCCGTCCAGATAAAACATCGTGACCGGATGGTCGTAACGGGTCGGATCTTCCTGCGTCCCCGCCTCTTGCATCTCATGAACAAGCGCGTTGCCGCGCGAAGTTGTGCGCAGCGAGACGTGGATCGGCTTATCCGAGGACATATCGGGTTGTGGCGGAACGACGGTTACGGGACCCTCCCAGTTGCCCGCCAAGGTTTTCATTTGATCGAACGACTTCTGCGCGTCAGAGTCGGCAAAAGCCGCAGTTGTCATCAACAACAAAGCAATGGGCAAAACCAGCCGAAGGAATTTCATAGTTCAGTCTCCTTGAGTTCGATCTTCCGGGTCGTAAATGTCGGAGCCTGTCTCAGCCATAGGGCTGCTCGGGGTCAGGTCGTGACTTTCATAGTGTTATAGTTAACTATAACACTAAAGTCAAGGACAATATTTATAATTGCCCCCTAGGAGCGATCCATGGATGATTCAAGTTATTGTAAAAAAGAATTTTATCTAGCTTTGCGAGTGCGTGCGAACGGGGTGATGGCGGGCAGGGTCCCCTAGCCCAGTGCTTGGGTGCGTTCTAGCAGCCATTTCTATTGGGGCCCCGCAAGCAATCAAGGAACGCCAACCTATCGACGTTCATCGTGCTTGCTCTAGAGCAACGATCTGCTGGATGGACTATGGTACTTTGTCGCAAACTACCCGGGGGCTTGAACCCAATTAGCCGCTTTATTCATCTTGGCATTTTTCTTTTGTTGCTCGCATCGGGAGGATTTGCCGGTGCCTCCAATTCAAGCGAGCCCCCCGGCAGGGTCGTGTACCTGCAATACTTGGCAGGAGAAGTTTCCGTCCAGCCCCACGGTATCGGGGCTTGGATCCAGGGCTCGATCTTCCGCCCGCTGACCAATGCCGACAATGTCTGGGCGGATAAGGACTCCCGGGCAGAACTAAACCTTGTCTCTGGTCGCATGCGCATTGACTCCGAGACCAGTCTGACGCTCACTAAGGTGACCGATAGGAGCGTACAAGTGGAACTCCACCAAGGAGTTTTGAACGTCCATGTTCGCCGTCTCGGGGATGGTGAGATTTACGAGATAGACACGCCGAACCTGGCGTTTACCTTAACCAAAGCGGGCGACTACCGGGTTGATGTTTCTCCCAACGAAGACTCGACTATCGTAACCGTGCGCCAGGGTGAAGGCCAGGCAGCCGGTCATGAAAGGACAGTCGGCGTACAGGCCGGCGAGCGCACCGAGTTCGCAGGTAGTTCTCTCGAGCATCCAGTTCGCCAAGCTCCGCGGCAAGACGGTTTTGACGAGTGGTGCCAAGACCGCGATCGGCGGCTCGATCCCGTTGCTTCGGCAAGCTACACATCACCTAGCCCAGTGGGCGACGATGACGTCGAGCAATACCGCGCGTGGCGTGAAGCGTACGGTCCGGTGTGGGTGCCGACGACGGTGGCTCCCGTTTGGGTGCCTTATCGCAGCGCGTATTGGATTTGGGTTAATCCATAAAGCTCGACGGCGGTAGGCAATCCGCTCTGGCATTGATTCCCGTCCCGTTCTGGTCGATGGGTTTATTACGAAACCCCAAGCGTCCACGCCCCGCGCCGCTCCCAGCGGGAACAGACTGTGGACTACACCTACACCTAAACCATGGCGGTGCGGATATAGGGATATGGTAAGGCTCGTTCGATTGGTCAGGGACGCGAGGCGCGGAGAGTCTTTCTTATCGCCAGAACGTAGAACTAACCCGCGTCCGTACTTAGATTGGGATGTTGGGCAGCATGCGGTCTGGGCACCAGTACTCGTTCGCCTTCAGATTTCGGCAAAAACGGCTCGCATTCATACTCGGCAACTCGACTTCGGGGAATGATCAAACCGCCATCCCCGAAATGATAGATCTCTCCCCGCCAGAAGAAACGGCGGCTCGTGTAACTGCCGACCCAGGTAGCAAAGCCGAACAAATCACGTAAAGGGTACAACCACCAGTAATTGAGAATCCGGGGATCGCGAATGATTCCCCAGCCGACCGCGATCGACTGCACGATGCGGTTCGCACATGCCAAGGCCAGCAGGCCCCATCCCAACGCGGGATGCCCCAGAGACGTTGCCGATACCATTCCCAGGATCCCGAAGGGCATGGCGAACGTCAAACCCGTTCCCAGGTGCCCTTTCGGGCGCGAATAGCGCGTGCTCTTGTGCCATCTCAGTTGATGACCAAATGTACGCAGGAACGACTGTGGGATCAGCACATGCTCCACAATGTGATGAGACAAGGCAACCTGGTAACCGGCTGCCCAGACTAAATTACCGAGAACGAAATCATCCGAATAATAGTCTTTGGTAGAAACAAAGCCGCCTATCTTCGCCAGAACATCCTGCCGAACGGCCATACCCGGGCCCAGGGCGAAGCGCATCCCTTCGAGCAAATCCGCAACCATGACGCCCGAAGACATTTCCACGGACATACCCAGCGCTTCGAGCAGCGACCACGCGCCACCGGCGGGCACGCCTCGATAGAGACAAGTGACCAGGCCGATCTTAGGATCTAACAACGGAGGCACCACGTTACGCAGGAAATCAGGGGCAACGGCAACATCACTGTCGGTAATGACCAAGTAATCGGCACACGCGCCTGTCGTTATCCTCTCGAGAGAAAAGGCTTTCGCATTCGGCCATGCAGGTGGTCCGGAGATTACGACTCGGCATTTCACGTGCGGGTACCGCGTCCTCATCTCCTCGACTACGCGAAGGGCAGGGTTGTCGGCGGAGCGCGCACCAAAGACAATCTCGAAATCGGGGTATTCTTGTTGGAAGAAGCTCTCAATATTTTCCTTCAGACGAGGTTCCATTCCGTGCACCGGCTTCAACACGGTCACGAAAGGAAGGGACTTCTCGGGAACTGCCGCCACCGAGCTTGCCATTGCGGCAGCCAGGCGGCGCCGGCGGCGCGTTGCGACCAGCACGAGAACAAGAAAAACGCTGGAGCTGAAGACGCCTGCTAAGGACAGAAGGAACAGGATGCGCCACGCGGAAACAGCGGTCATCCAACCCGATGTCAAAACAGTCATAGGGGTATTTGAATTATACCTGCCGCCCCACATTTGGCTTTGTTAATTCCATCCGGAAAGGACGGCAAGTTAGTGTCCCACCGGGTGATTCGTGAGAACCGACTTTCCCCCGTTGCGGGCCAGGGGAAAATACTGCGCTCCGTGCAAATCCGCCGGTTCTTCTTGGTCCGTCCACAAGAACACCATACCGTTTCCCGACCACAGGGATGCAAACTCATTCTGCGTCAGAAACACTCGCGGCGCATCCGAAAATTTAGACCCAAACCACAAATTGCCGCTGGGTTCGTGCAGAACCCGCAGGGGAACACCGGTGTAAAAGTTCAGGGTGGAAGCCTGATGGTATTCCCCATCGACCACGATGGTGTCTCCGGGCCGATAGTATTGCCGAATCGACTCGGCAAGCGGCTGGGAAGACAGAATCGGAGAGAACTTCACGAACGCGGAGTGAACCGCCCCAATCATTCCCACCATCATAAAAGCCAGGGCAAAGTTGCCTGCCATCGGGCGTTGCCGGCTGCGGAAAATGTAGTTGCATCCCGCTCCCCCGAGCAGGCAGAGCAGAGTGATCAGGAGGGGACCCCTGAAGATCCCCAAGGCTTGCGGGGTCAAGTCAAGAAGGTGGCCCAAGGATAAGTTGTATTCCGTCGGATTCCTTTTCAGCAAATCGGCCAGGTCGGCTCCGGGCCCCGGGGGTCGCGAAGAGACCAGCAATCTGACTCCCATGGCAAAGATCAAACCGGCAAGGATCACAAAGATTAATGATGCCCTCTTGCCGGCCCGGCGCTCGCAAGCGGTCGTGGAACCTGCCGCTTCCTTGGCAAGCCACCCCCCGATGAGCAGGGCAAGGGCAGGCAATGCCGGCATTGTGTAATATTCCTGGCGAGTCGAGAAACTAAAGAAAACGACAATCACCAGCGCCCAGATCGCGAACAAGAGGTTCGCCGCGTGGGGTTGCTCCAGGCCTCTCAAAGGGCGATGCCAACCCCGCGCCGAAGTTCGGATCGTAGCGGGAAGGAAGATGGTCCAGGGAACGAGCCAGACCAGCAACAGTCCCCAGAAAATCAGCAACGGAACCGTGTCGTAACCCGGCGGTACACGCTTGTTCAGGTAACGCAGAAATTGTTCGTTGATGAAGTAAAACCACAGAAATCCATGCCCTCCGGGGTTGGGATTGCGTACGGCAGCCAGAGCATGCCAAGGAACGGCGATTGCCAGGAACACAAGCCCGCTCGAAACCGGCCGCAACTTGCGCAAATGGTGAAGATTGCTGGTCAGAATCAGATAGAGTCCGATGATGGCAACTGGAAACACCAGCCCGATCAAACCTTTGGTGAGCACGTTGCACGCGCATGCCGCAGCTAAGCCCCAGCAATTCAGTCGTGAAGGCGGATCTTCCTCGAGGGATCGCATGAAGAAATAGAGTGCCGCGGTGAGCCACAGCCCAACCAGCACATCGGGAATTTGAAATCGGGTAAAGATGTACGGCCCGATCGAGGTCGAGAGCACCATCGCCGACCAGAAGCCTCCGCTTTCGCCGTAGCAAAGCGTTCCCAGCGCATAGGTGGCAACGAGAAGCACAAGCACACCGAGCATGAGGGGCAGTCGTGTGGACCAATCCTTCACGCCCAAGAGACGGTAACTGAGCGCGATGGCCCAATACATCAGAGGTGCCTTCTCGAGATATCGAATCCCGTCCGTGTACAACGTCACCCAATCCTGGCGTTGCAACATTTCTCGCGCCACTTCCGCATGCAGGCTATCCGCATCGTCGAGCAGCGGGGGGGTGAACATGCCTGCAGCATAAGTCGAGCCCCAGAACAAAACAATAATCAGGATGGAAACGAAGCTGCGCCTCGACCGATCTTTGAGCGATGGACCGGCAAGGGTTGCCGTGGCGCTCTGCGGGGCGGGAAGGATCATGAACGCTGAATATTATACTGAGAGCCCCGAGCCGAACTAACCGGACGCAGGTGGCGGCAGCTAGCCTCTCCAAACTAAACCGCCTCTTTAACAGGCAGAGGCCCGCGAAGTCGGCTATTTCGGCGTGCTCCAGTTCACACTCGCCGCTTTCAACGCCAGTGTCGCCGGATCCAGGTCCGACCTGTTGGACAGGACAATAACGGTCAAGTTGCCGTCTCGGAACCGTTCGATTGCCGTCTTAAAGCCGGTCGTCTCTCCGTAGTGCCACATCCGCTGATGTCCCCGATAGTCGTCCAGGAACCAGCCGAATCCATAAGAGACGAAATTGGTGCTTTGCGGGTTTGTATCATCCGGGCCGCTAGCCCACCTTGGCAGCGATCCATCGGTCAGCTTTACGGGCATTAACGCCGGCTGCATTTCACTTGGGCTAAGCAGGGTATGATGCGTAAGCGCATCATCCCACTTGGCCAAGTCTTCGAGGTTGGAGTAAACCCCGCCATCCCCGAGGGTTGCCGAGGTCGCGCTTTGGTCGGTCTCGACGAACGCTTCGCCTTCTTTCGAATAGCCATAGGCGCGCTCCGGCACCTCGTTCTTCCCTTTTACGTAGGCCAGGGTGTGGGTCATCCTCAACGGAGCGAAAATTCGCGCCTCGAGAAAATCTTCAAAGGGCTGCCCCGCGACCTTCGCGACTGCCAAGCCTAGGATTACGTAACCAGAGTTGCTATACGACCATTGTGTGCCAGGACGAAACTTGCCTTCCTTCGGTCGCTCGAGGAGAGCCAGGACCTCGGCATCCTGGATTTGTCGATTCGCGGTCCACCGGGAATGCCCTGTTTGATCCATCAGGTCTTCGTAGTCCGGCAGCCCCGACGTGTGATGCAGCAGATTGCGAAGGGTGATGGCCCTCCCATAATCGGGAAACTCCGGAAAGACATCCGTCAGCCGTTCGTCATATCGCATTTTTCCGTCGTGCACAAGCAGCATGACGGCCATCGCGGTGAATTGTTTTGTGCATGAGGCCAGACGGAAATTCGTTCGGGAATCAATCGCCCTTCGCGTTCCTAAATCTCTGACTCCATATCCGCGGCGAAAGAACGTCTTTCCATTTTCACGAATCAAGATGGCTGCTCCCGGCGAACGACCATCCGCGAGGTTCTTGAAGATGCCTTCGAGTTCGTTCGCCCTGGAATCCTCGTCCATCTCAGCTCCATAAGCGGTGGTGGGAGCCAGCGAGAATAAGAGCGCCAGCACGCTGACGATTATTGTTGCCGGAGGCATGATCCCTGCTCTCGTCAATAGGGGAATATGGGATCAAGGCGTCGCCCTGGCCCGTTCCCCCAGCTAATTTCGTCCGCGTACGATGGTGATCGAGGCGGCCGACAAGTTATAGCGGGTGTTCTCGTCAGCCGTGAGAGTAGAGGTAATCGAGGGCCCGTCCGGATCTGCGTGCCCCCTCTTTCGGTCGGCATGCCACTGGTATTGAGCCTTGCCGAAGGTGATCATAGTGACGGGCCCCGCGAAAAAACGATCCCGGTGGCTGTCTTCATCGTGAAACGTCAACCGAACCTGGTGCGCGTGCTGGTAATCTTTGTTAATCAGCATGAGGGACCACTGGCCGTCTGGCCGTTGCAAGGCGTAGGCGGTCACCAGCACGTGCCCTTCAGAGTCCTTCACATCGCTCGCAGCGCGATAGAGGCGGTGCTTGGAATCGATGGGTTGAGCCCACTCTTGCGTGATCAATTGGGTCGCGAAGAACTGTGAAGTTCGCTCCACGATCTGGTAGGTCTGGTCGACCATGAACATGTGATAAGTTCCCCAACTGTTGCGGCAGGCCGGATGCGGCGGGGAATACGGCAGGTCGTGATAATAGTGGGTGGATTGGCCTCCAGCAGTCAGAAAACCGGCGAAGGAATCAGCCAGCCATAACGCGCCGAAGATATCGACCGCGGCCTCACCACCGTGGGCGTTGGTTTCGGTGTCGAGCAGCGGAACACCAGGCGGCAAGCCGTCGTCCCGCCAAACCTGCATGATGTGCTCAATCAGCTCGGGTTCCTGATAGAGATTGTTCCAGGGCGTCTCGCAGCCATCGTAAGGGTAGTGCTCGAAAGACATGAAGGCCAGGTCTTGAAGACGGCCCTTGGCCTTCAGATAATCAAGAAAGCGCCCGAACCAAGAGGTGCGCCCTTGTCGGTCGGGCCAGACTCTAATGTCTTCGCTGACTCCCTCGAAGACCGGCCCTCCGAGCTTAAAGTTCGGGTCAATGCCGTGGAGTGCGGCGGCGAATTGCAAATACAGGGCTGCATAGTCCTCCGGGAGCATGTATTGGCCGTCGGGTTCCTCGCCCATCTCTACATAGGAAACCGGATAACCGCGTTTCTTGATGTAGCTCATCTGCGCGGCAGCATCTTCGGGCGTGCTGTACAGCATGGCAACGGGGATGATGGCCGGCAGGCCGCGGGTTATGCCGCTGGTGAAGAACAGATCAAAGCCCGGCTGGTCGCCGGATTCCATACGGTCGGGCGCGACGTACAAATCCGAGCTTTGGTGCCAGGGATCGACCGAAGAGCACAGCGTGAGGGTCTGGTTCTGGTCGGGAGAGTGATGAAGCACGTCTTTAAGTTGTCCTTGCTCATCTTCCGTCCCGAGATAGAGTTCCCGAACGGCATAGCCAACACAGTTGCGGCGATCGCTGGGGCCATGGGTATCACAGGTGTTCGAGGATTGAGTCATAAGGATCCGCACGGCCTTGGTTTCGACCGGTGACGAGTCAAGGCGGAGGGTGACGGTTCCTCCCTTGGCTTCTTTGATGTTCCCAGAAGCAAAGGTCTTCCATGCTCCTTTGTCCTGGTCATCCATGGGGTCGGCGTCTCCGATCCAGTACTGCACTTCGTAGACCCGGGCGTAAGGTTCGGCCCAGGCAATACGAATGGCGTTGATATCCAGCTTTTTCTCGAGGCTGATCACCACCCACTGCGGATGCAGCGAGTCGTCCTCCCCCGTGAAGTCATGCGTCAGGTAGGGATTGCTTTTCCAGTAGGTTTCGAGGTCACCGTCGTCAAGCCGGGAGAAGCCATCGAACTCCGTACCACCGTTTCGGGTGAACCCGCGGTGGGGCAGTGAATAACCATAGGAGTGCCGGATCATCTCTTGGCTAGGCGTTCGATCGCCCACGAAGTATCCTCGGCCGGAAGGATCGCTCCACTCGCCCTTCGGATTCCAATGCCACGCTTGCACAAAGAGGTCCGTATTCTGCCGGTAGCTGATCACACCCCAACCGGCGGAAAGGACCTGCTTGATCTGGTCGGGACGGAAAAATGTGTCGGTGGCGTTGCTCGGTACACGGTCGACGGTCGAACCGAGCGCATAAACTGGGCTAAAGGTGTTAACTACATGACCGGGCGCGGCGTCTATGGTCACGGCTTGCGCGTGGCACCTGGGAAGTGCGAGTAAGATCAGCAGTGACGGGATCGCGGTCAGCGTTATGGTGGATCGCCAGCTATGGGAAACTGACACATTTGCCTCCGACAGGTTTTCTTTGACCAGGCACTTGTGGCGTCGCGGAGACCCCAATTCCCCGAATTCCCGGCCGTGCAGCCACCCCAATCGATCAAGGCTCCTTGTATCGCCGCGCGTGCTCGACGTCGTAAGTCGTTTTCATGGTTCCTTGAATCGTAATGGCGGAAGTTTGGGTTTGAGACCTAGCGTTTAGGCCTTCAACCCGCAACCTAATCTTGTAGACGCCGTTGCGCGTGTATGCATGATCAGCGGACGGCCCCTGACTCGATACCCCATCCCCGAAGTCCCAATGATAGGCCAGCACAGGTGTTGAGTCGGAACCGACAATGGCCGAAACCTCGACCGGGGTCCCGAGCTCCGCCTGAGCCGGAGCTTGCAACTTGACGGACGGGCCGCTTGCGGGCAAGGAGGTATCCACAATCTTGATCAGCCGAACCGAGTGCGGCGCCTGATCGTCAATCTGCAACCTACCGTTAGCAAGAGTCACGGATCTGGGTTGGCGGAACACGTCCGACGCCTTGTAGGAATCCTTGGTCTTCAATCCTAAGTCGCCGAAGCTGAATTGGTGGGAGCGTGGAGCCTCCGTCCAGTTGAAAACCACCAGCATCGATTGCTGCTTATCTTCTTGCAGAAAGAAGATACTCGGCTGCTCGTCTTGCGGCGCATAAGTCATTAAGTCTAGTGGCTTGGCCGCGCGGCGTAAACTCACCATCTCAAGCAGATCGCGGTTGCGAACCAAATTGACGCGACTGGGATCTGCTCCCAAGGTTGGCAGATCATCGCCAATCTCGAACATACCCCCCGCGATGGCCGCGAGAGTTATCGACGCTTCCGCTTCCTCGAGCGTCAGCGGCATCTTGGACTGATGCCAGGTCTGATC
>DATJVZ010000299.1:0-6489 GCA_035501575.1 Terriglobales bacterium
AGCTCCTCGGGCAGACGCTCGCGAATCTCAGCCGGCAGGCGATCATGCACGTGACGCGCCCCGATCTTGGCGACATCGACCATGACGGTAGGGGCGGGAGTGGCAACGGCGACCACGAGCCAGATGAGTGCAGACAAGGCAAAGCCGGCGAGCGCGGCAATTTCCAACCAGAAAGCATTGCGGGGGCCGAAGTGGCGGATTACTCCGAAGGCCAGCAGAAATACTCCCGCCGAGACCGAGGCCAGCCCGATGAGAGAGATATCGATGGTACGGTGCAGCCGCTGACGGGATCGGCAATGCTCACAGGTGGAAAAGTGGCCTTCGTAATCCTCCCGCATCTCGGGCGCAAGGCCGGATATGTCATAGCGCCAGCCGGCCAAAATCTTCCCTATTACGGGATCCTTGCACTGACTCATAGCTAATACTGGACCGCTTACAACCGGAGAGGTTCGAGCGCTTCCGACTGTTTCGCCAGTAGAACCCGATTCTCAAGCAGCGTCCGACGATGGCCGAGCGCAGCTTCGGCTACGCTGCGGGCGATCTCGGGGTGATTGTTCTGCTCCGAGAGGTGCGCCAACACAATAAAGGCTGCAGCTCCATCATAGTCCCTGGCGAAGAATTCTGCGAGTTTCTCATTCGACAAGTGCCCCACGCGGCTCATAACCCGCTGTTTTACGGACCAGGGATAAGGTCCGCCCCGCAACATTTCGAGGTCATGATTGGACTCCAAGACCAACACATCGGACGAGCGCAAATGATCGCGCACGCTGGCCGGCATGTATCCCAGGTCGGTAGCGAAGCCGATCTTCACCCCCTCGGCACGCAAGGTAAACCCAACGGGATCGGCGGCGTCATGAGGGATGGTGAAGGCTCGGACCTCAATGTCGCCGATTCGAAATCCGCGCCCGGAGGAGAAAAACTCGGTTCGTTCGGTGTCTGGCGGCTTCCCCGTGGCATCGCGAACACTGCGTGCCCAAGCCTGGTGGGTGGCGCCGGTCATGAATATCGGAACCCTCAGTTTTCTGGCTAATCCGAGCAAGCCGTGCACATGGTCCGCATGCTCGTGGGTGATGATGATGGCAGAGAGAGAATGTGGGTCGCCTCCGAGGGCGCGCACGCGCTTGAAGGTCTCGCGACAGGAGATTCCCGCATCTACCAGGATGCGCGTCGATGAACTCTCTACGATCGCACTATTTCCGCGGCTGCCGCTGGCCAACACCGAAAGCGTAATTCCCATTGGCGCAAGCATACGCGAGCGACGCAGGGAAAGGGAGTGATTTTCTGGTTAGCCGATCCGCTTGCGCGACCTGACTGCCATTCGACTCTGGCGCCGACCGCTTCGGGCCCTGGAACTTCGCAATCCGACTCTGGCCACGGCGGCGTTTGAGTCCGCTTCACTTCCGTAAGAGCTCCTCCATGCCTCGGCGAACGACCGAGCCCCCATAAGCCCCCGCAATTGCGGTGAGAAATCCGAGACAGGATTCGTAGATCTGGGCTGGATATGGCTTGTGTCCGAGCAATAGATAGGCGAAAAGCTCGACCAATGGGACCAACACCCCCACGACCACGATCCATCGCCAGGGCTTCTCGGGGCGAAGCGCACCGAGCAACAGGGTAGAAGCCAGCACAAATAAAGCCGTCAACAGGAGATCGCCCAGAGTGACCTCGACAATGCCGGCGCAGATCCCGAGAATGGCACCCAAGACATAAATGCGAGCGTCAGTTTTGGCTGCCTTCTGCGGCATGGAATTTGATCCTTACGCGGGGGTTCTGCCCAAGGGCGGGAACCATCGAAGCCGCCTATCGGATGATTTGAGCGGCCATCTGGTAGAGCTGGTTGACCGTTCTCCAATTCCGGGTGGTGCCGCGGACGGCCAGTGCCTTCTCAATCGCCAGGTTCGACAGCTTCGTCCTGCCGTAGCCCTGCGGGCAATACAGATAAACCTCGCGACCGCGATATCGATAGCGATCGGGCCCGGCGCGGAGTCGATCCAGTTTCTCCTCCGCCGCCGTGGGAACGGATGCCAGAAAGGTAACGTGCAGCTTGGATGAATCAACGCCGCTTTCCTTGAGGAACGGGTTCTTTTGAATAGCGTTGCCCAGTTCCTCGTCTGTCCTCGAGATGACCGAGATTGAAAGACCAAATTGGCTGCGGATTCTCTCTTCGATGGTCTCGCACAAATTGGCGGAAGGCTTGACCAGGTGGAAGACCAGGTTTCCGCTCTGCAGATAAGTTTTCACTTGCTCGAAGCCAAGGCCTTCCAGCGCCGCCTGGAGCGCACTCATCTTGATGCGGTTGTGCCCTGCCAGGTTAACGGCGCGCAGCAGGGAGATGTAGGTCGGCACGGCCTAGGCGCCTCCATATTGATAGAACCCTCTCCCGCTCTTTTTGCCCAGCCAGCCGGCATCGACCATCTTGATGAGCAGAGGACAAGGCCGATATTTGGGATCGCCCAGGCCCTCGTGCAGCACGCGCAGAATATCGAGACAGACATCAAGACCGATGAAATCCGCCAAGGCGAGCGGGCCCATAGGATGCGCCATGCCCAGGGTAAAGACTTGATCGACGGCTTTGGGCGCTGCCACGCCTTCCATCACCGCGTACATGGCCTCATTGAGCAGGGGCATCAGCACGCGATTGGAGACAAAGCCAGGGGCATCGTTGACTTCGACCGGCGTCTTGTCGAGCTTGAGCGCTAGCTCGCGCACCGTCTGAAAAGTCTCCTCGGCTGTGGCCAGGCCGCGAATCACTTCCACCAGCTTCATCACCGGAACCGGATTGAAGAAATGCATGCCGATCACTTGCGTCGGCCGCTGGGTCAGAGCACCGAGACGGGTAATCGAAATGGAAGAAGTGTTGGACGCTAAGATGACCTCGGGACGACAAATGCTATCGAGTTCCTTGAAGATCGCTGACTTGATTTCCAGTTTTTCCGTCGCCGCCTCGATAACAAAATCACAGTTTCGAAGTTCTGCCCGTACGATGGTTAGCTGGATCCTGCCCAAAGCGGCCGACTTGTCCTCAGAGGTAAGCTTGTTCTTGGCGACTTCCCGATCAAGGTTCTTCGAAATGGTTTCGAAAGCCCGATCGAGCAGGCGCAGGTCGACATCGCATAACAACACCCTGTGGCCCTTGCCGGCCAAGACATGTGCGATCCCGTTGCCCATCGTCCCCGCGCCCACCACTCCCACGAGCTCGATCTTCATGCGGCTTTCTCTCCTGAGAAAACCCCAAAGTCTACCACTGGCTGTGTTTTGCGGAGTAGGGGTTCGAGAGTAGAAAAAGAAGCGAGCGGCGGAAGCCGAGCGGCGATTTCACCACCGGGGGATGAGATCCCGGACCCGGAAATGGGGAGCGGCCAATCGTCCGAACGGCTTATTGCCGGTCCAGGTTCTCGTCAATCACCACTTTGCCGTTCTTCTCGACGGTGATCACTTTTTCGACCGTCTTAAAGCCTGACAAGGTGATATCGATGACATAGTTGCCGGGATTGAGGTAAAACTCCACCGGCGACATTTTGTCCAGCAGGTGGTTATTGACCGCGACTTGTGCGCCCTTGGGCTGGGTCTTTACGCTGACGGTTCCCATGCCCGCGGTTTCCGCGCCGCCGAATACCTTCTTGAACCTGCCGCCGACTTTGATCTCGTCGGTCGTGCCCAATGCGCGCAGCTTCGGCGCCATCTGAAAGGTTTGTCCGATCTGCGCATTGGCGCTCATCGTCTCGTCCAGGTAGCCGGCCTTCTTGAAGACGAAGTTGTGCGAGCCAGGCTTATCGAGAGTGATGCGTGCGGGCGTGACTCGCCCGCTGTCCCTGCCGTCCACCCATACGGCTGCGCCGGCCGGATCGCTGTCAGCCGCCACGATGGCCGTGGTGGGCGCCAATTGGATGCTGATCGAAGACTTGCTGCCGGAGGTTACGTCGACCGCTCGGGTCTCGCTCGCATATCCCGCTTTGCTGATGGTGACGGTGTGATGGCCGGGCGGCAGATTCGACAGGCTGAGCGGGGTGACGGCTTGATTTTGGCCGTCGACGGCGACCATGGCCCCGGAGGGATAGGAATCGACAGTCAATTGTCCGGCAACGATGGCCGGCGCGTTCGATCGTGGAGCTAGAAGTTTGGCTCTGAGTTTCTTGCTGTTGTATTTCGGCCTTACCGATACAACCGGCTGTTTCTCAACCGGTGGTTTCGGTATCACCTGGGTGGGAACCTTGGGCGGAGCAGGCGCGGGCGGCACCGGTTGTGCCACTTGCGCTGGTGGCACCGCAGGTGCTGTAGCTCGGGTCTCGGTCGAAGGTCCAACCGGCGGGCTGAAGTCATCGGACTCACCGGCATGAATGCGATAGGCAATCCCGATCATGACGGCTAAGATCACAACCACTGCCGCGGCCATGGCGTACAGGAACAGGCGGGGCGGAGTCCCTTTGATTTCTTTGACTGCCTGCCTCGCTATTTCCCGTGGCGGTGTCTTGGGCTTTTTGACTTCCGCCCGATTGAACACCACCGCCTTCACCTGGTCCGCCGGCTCCGGATCCGGCGGGGGCGGAGGAGGATCGGGCGCGACATATACTTCTTTTAGAGGCGGCAGTTCGTTGATGTCGGAAAAGCTCTCGCGACTGGCTTCAGCCGGTCGGCCCTTACCCACCAGCGGATCGGTGGCAAAATTTGGAGTTTCGACTTCGGGCCGATCCTCCACCACCGTGGCTGCCGCCGCAGGAGTCTGGGAATCGGCGAAGCTGGTAAGCTCCTCCTCGGTTTGAACCGGGGCTGAACTGGCAACGGAGACGACTGGCGATGCCAGAGACGCCGTGCTCGCTCCGCCGTAGGATGCCGCCGCGGCCCGAGACACTTCGTTCTGAGCGGCCTGGGCGGGCTTGGCCGCGCTGGCTGCGGCGGGTTTTCGCGGCGAACCTTTCACCGCGCCGCTCTTGCATTTCTCCAGATCCGCGATCAGATCCTGCCCCGACTGATACCGTTCCTGAGGATCCTTGGCGAGCACCTTCATCACCACGGCCTCAAGCGCCTCATGGACCGAAGCATTAATCTCGGAGATCGGCGTCGGCGCTGACTCGAGAATGGCTCGCCGCACCTGGTCCGCATCGTCCCCCTCGAAAGCTTTGCGCTCGGTGATCATCTCGTACAGGATGGTTCCCAAGCTGAACAGGTTCGAGCGCGCGTCGACTGGATCTCCCCTCACCTGCTCGGGAGACATGTAGTGCAAGATTTGCGGAGGCTTGCCTTTTGCCTGGACGGCATGGAGCCCGGTGCTCGAAATGCCATAGCCGAGGACTTTGGCAATCCCGTCCCACTGCACCATGATTTTGGCTGGCTCGAGGGCGTAGTGAAACACTTTGTGGGAGGCAGCGTGGTCGAGACCTTGGCAGCTCTGCCGGGCGATATCCTGAAGATCCCAGATGGAAAATCCCTCGTTGCGTGCCAACATCGTCCCGACGCTGTTCCCCTGCACGTATTCGAGGGATGCGCAGAGCAAGTCCTCGATCTTCTCCGTGCTGTACAAGAGGGCAATGTTATGGCTGTTGAGGATTTGGCAGGCTTGGGTCTCGGCGAGGATGGTGTCTACGAACGCCTGGGCCTGCTCCCCGAGCGCGTCGAGCCGAATCGTCTTGAGGGCAACCATCCTTCCGGCGTCTGGATCGGAGGCCTTATAAACAGAAATCGTCTCCCCACGCTGGATTTCACTAAGGATCTCGAAACGTCCGACTTTTTTTGACATTGCTCCTAACCTCGCAGAGGCAAAGAACACCCATGCCCGGGGTTTGGCGAGGTCGAGGGGAAGAGCGCATTTAGGATAGTCCGCCTTTGGCCAAGATGGGAGTTACGAAAGTGCTTTGGCGGGCGTTATCTGGCTTCGTTCCCTTGCCGATCCGAGCAATGCGGCTCTTTTTACCTGCGAGGTAAGCCCCCTCGGGTGACGCTCGCCTGTCGATCGATCCTTATCCTCAAGGGTGACTTTTTTCATTGCTCGTCGTTATTTCTAGGAGTGGTACCGGAGACGAGGAAGGAAACCGCGTTTCGACTACCTTCCGGGCCTATCCGATTTTGCCGGATGATGAAGAAAAGAGTAGGTCTGGAGTGGGTGGGGGAACATCGGTTGCCGCAGTTTCGTACCTTCGATATGCTTAAAGGTACGTTTGCATCCTACCGACACGACGTCCGATTTTCTCCTGGAGTTCGATCATGACCCTGGCTCGGTTTGTTCGCAAGAACGCCTTTCGTAACAAACGCCGGAGCATTTTGACCCTTTTGAGCATCAGTTTTTCCCTGTTGCTGCTGACTGTCATGATGACCATCTGGCGTGCTTTTTACATGAGTGAGGGTAGCGCCGACTCTGCCCAGCGCTTGATCGTGCGCCACCGAGTCTCACTAGCCCAGTTTCTGCCGATTGCCTATCGCGAAAGGATTCGCTCGCTTCCTGGGGTCAAGAATGTCGTCAATCAAACCTGGTTTGGCGGGCAGTACAAGGATGAC
>DATJVZ010000300.1:0-7456 GCA_035501575.1 Terriglobales bacterium
GCGACTCTCGACACGCTGTTGCCTCCTACTGGCGGGCGGGTCTATGCAGTGCGCGATTTAAGAAAACTAACGCTGACGATGGACTTGATCAGCCAGGAAATCAGATACGAATACGTTCTTGGATACTCCCCTCCGAACACAACGTTGGACGGCAAATTCCACAAGGTGACCGTGCAGGTCGAGTCGTTCCTTGGGCAGCGTCTCAGGATCTCCAGCCGCCGAGGTTACTATGCCCCGCCGCGCTGATGCCGCCCAGAGTTGAGCTGATCGAACGGCCGGGCCTGGGGCGTAGAGCGCCGCGCTGATTTGCCGAACCGGCAAGGGAACCAATGACTTACAGCCTCTCTGCTGAGAGAACCAGTTCTTGTTTCTTGCAATGTCGCTCTCGGGGAGGGAACTCGGTTACGATAGCACCTCGGCAGCGGCGGGCGTTGTTGCTCGGGCCAGATATTCCATCTCCTTGTCTAGCACCTGCGGATTCCGGCAGATGTGGAAGGCCCATCTACCCAACTGGCCCCAGTTATTAACGGCCTCCACCCACCGGTTCGCGGCTGCGTGCTTGGCTTTGGTCTGGTCGTCTTCGAAGCCCTTGATCTCCAACACTACGGTCGCGTCGTTCCGCAGCCGCACCAAAAAGTCGGGTTCATATGCGTGGTCGATGCCCGTGTACTCGTACGGGATCGTCAGTCCCATGTGGTCGTTGCGGGCATAAAACTGGACTCCGTCGCTCGACTCCAATCGGAAACCCGCGCTTGATTCCCAAACCAAAGTGTCCAGGACGACCTGATCGATATGGCTTTTCATCGTGGCGTGGCAGGCACGTGTGGTCTTGAAATCGACCTCGGCCGTGGTGCCGATCGGCTTATAGCGATTCGTGATCGGCATCAGCGGAGCCTCGCCCTCGGATTCGTCCGGAACGATGGCGTCCCGCAAACGCTCCACAATCCGCTTGACGTACTTCTCCAAGCCCAACTCACACGGGTGGCAGTTCTGGAAGTTCACCTTCCTCCGCACATATTTGTCCACGTGCCGGAACACCTGCGGGAAAAGTTGATGGCGCGACTGGAGGGCCAGCACGCGCCGCCTGCGGTCCTTCGCTTCGGCGCCAGCTACCGTCAACTGGTCGACGATGAGCCGCGCGATCTGGAACTCGATGGTTTGCAGGTGCGTTTCCCGATAGTATTCCTCGCGATCCTGCTCGACGAACTGGAACGGGCTGCTGTGCGTCGCCGGGCTGCCCTCCTGGTACCCAACCGTCGGTCGGACAAACGTGGCAGTCGGCTCCCGATTCGGCTCGATGTCCAGCACCGGCATCCCATCCACGTCGCACCGTATCAGGTTCTTCCGTAGCGCGAAGGCGTAGCCCTCGACCACCGGAAACCGCATCTCCATAGCCTTACGTTCCGGCAGGGCGCGCACATGATTCTTGGGCCGGTCATCGGGCGCGGGCGCCTTCACCGGCCGCCCCTTGAACGGGATCACCGAGAACGGGATGCCGTAGACGTCGACGTACTCCTCGGTGAGCAGGCCAGTTTTCGGGTCGGGCACATAGTCCATGCGCCGCAACCCGCGCCCCACTACCTGCTCACAGAGCAACTGGCTGCCGAAGGCCCGGATTCCCAGGATGTGCGTGACGTTGTTCGCATCCCACCCTTCCGTAAGCATGGAGACGGACACGACGCAGCGCACATGTTCGCCTGGCTGACCCGGCTTACCTACGGTAGCCACCACCTGGCGCAACTCCTCGGCGGCGTCCAGCCTCTTCTTTTTCGGATCGTCGCTCTCGGCTTCCGCCAGCAATTTGGTATCGATCCGGATCGTGCGGTTTACGTCGGGCGTGTTTGAGAAGAGTTCGGGGAAGATCGCGCCCTTGCCGTACACCGTGGTCGTCTTGCGTTTCCCGGATTTCGCCGGCTTCTGTTTCGATGGGGCGGGCGCGCCGTTGCCGTTCCCGTTTTCCTCCTCTTCCTCGCCCAGCACTTCGGTAACGTCTGCTTCGGTGACCGTCTCTGTCTCCGTTTCCCCGCTGATCTTCCGGTAGAAGACCTCGGCGATATCCGTGTTGTCGCAGACCAGGATGAGCACCGGCGGTACGTGCTCCTGCCCCGGCGTCGCGGCCTGCATCTGCTCGAACCGCTCTTTCCACTGAGAGGCGATCTGCTGTAGCGCGCCTTCGACTTCGCGGTATACCACCTCTGGCTTGGGCCGTTTCGACTTGCCGGGCAGTCGCTCGCCGGGTTCCAGGTTATCGTTGATCGCTTTCCATAGCTTGAAGTACTTCGGATCGGGTCGGCCCGTTGTGTCCATCACCGGCAGACGGGGGATCTTCACGATGCCGCTCTCGATGGCATCCACCAGGCCGAAGTCGCTCACGATCCACGGAAACGGCCTGCCCTCCGGGTACCCGCTGCCCTTCAGATAGAACGGCGTTGCGGAAAGGTCGAGGCAGATCGATATGCCGGCGTTAGCGGCGGGATTGGTGGTGCAGTTGTTGATTCGGTCCAAACCATCCAGCCAGACGCGCGCTTCGATCGCTTCCTCCTCCAGCGCCTTTCTTTCCTCGCTGGTCAACTCCTCATCGGCGGGTGCGGGACGCCAGCAGTGGTGTCCCTCATCGTTCATCACCATGATGGGCAGCCGGTCATACAGGTCTTCCAGCACCCGGCGCGCAAAGGTATCCGGCGTTTCCGGCCCCTTGTTCACCACCGCATAGCTCTTGCCGTTCTCGGAATGTTCAGATTCCGGCGCGAAGCGGTGCCAGTTCGTCACCAGCACCTTTCCGGACTGCAGCAGCGCGCGGTACTTGAGCGGAACGATATCGAACGCCTCGTAGTAATTGTCCGCGCGCTCCGGGCGGAGCACCTGCAATCGCTCCTTCACAGTCAGGTTCGGGCAACAGATGAGGACCCCGTTCGGAAATAGAGTGGTCGCGGGGTTCTGGCCGCGATTGCAGAATGCCCAAGCGACCACCATGGACATGACCACGGTCTTGCCGCTGCCCGTGGCCATCTTGCAGGCGATCCGGCGCAGCGGCGCCAGGGAAGCATCTTGTGCCGGATCGATCAGGCGCGGAAAGAAGTCCTGGGCAGGATTGCTGAATGACGGGCGCTCCCCCACCAGCATCCGGCTCAGGTCCTCTTTGCCGAGCTTCGGATTCCCGCGAATGCCAACCTTCCCGGGGAACCGGATCTCCTGCAAATAGATGATTGTCTCGACGGCTTCAATCTGGCAGAAGAACAACCGCCGTCCGCGGTCGGTGCGGGCCCAGTGACGAAGCAGGTCGCGGGTCACGTTGGTGGCACCCGGGTACCCGGCATCGCGCCATTTGCGAACGTCCTCTCGCAGAGCGTTGACGAGCGGCAGATCGTCCCGTTCCTCTTCCGCGAGTCCGGTGAGCGTCAATTGCGCGCTGCCTGTACGCTCCGTCTTGTACCAGTAGCTCGCTGGGCGCCGGGTCCCGGCGCGGCTCGCCGCTCCGGTTTCCTTATCGTAGATCCAGTGGTCGCGCGGCTCTTCGTAAGGATTGCAGAGGATGGGCCGATCGACAGGCTGCACAGGCAGCTTCTCCTGGCCTTGGACGACAGTGCTTCCGCTCTTGCGGGCCATCGCCTACCTCCCGTCCCCGCCGAGAGCATGCACCCGCATCACCTCGTTGCCGCGCGGGTCGATCACCTTCACTGCAACGCTGTTGTGCTTGCCCGCGGGGAACGGCAGGGAAACAGTGCCCGAGAACAACTCGAACCGCTCTGGGTCCAGGACGCCAGCCAGCGCCTTGCTGAGCTTCTCCCAAGCGCTCCGGTCCGGGAAGAAAGCCTGCGTGATACAAAACGTGCGCCCGTCGTAATCGCCGTCCACGAACCAAGCCGCGACCTTCGCCGCGCCAGTGTCTACGACGCTGTTGTTCACCGGATCGTAGACGTCCACACCTTCCATCTCGACGGTGTACATGCCGTCGCCGTCCGGACCTTTCACCGTGGTACGCGGGCGGCCGAAGACGGTGAACAACTGGCTGCCCGGTTGCTCCTTGAGCAGGCCGTTCATACCTGGATTTACGTCCGGCCGGATGTGCGCGATGTGGATATACATCTTCGGGTGGCCCTCGTCGATCGCGGCCTGTGCGGCACCGTCGAAACTGAACCCTGCGAAGACCAGATCGTCGTAGCGCCTGGCGGCGGGCCGGATGACCTCTTCGATCATTTTCGCGGTGATGGGGCCGTACTGCGGACCGAACACCACACCGACCGTGGCCTCGCCCTCCGGATCTTCATCGGTTTCGCCGACGTTCACCCACCGCCCTTCGGCATGGATGCCGGCTGAACTGCCGGTAGCGTAGATTGGGTCCAGGCGCGTGAACTTCTTTTCCTTGTTATCCGGGAAGCGGACGCCGTCCATGCGAAGCAGGTCCACCATCTTGCTCAGGTAGGCTTCGAGGTTTTGGGCCGTCTCGCCCATCTGGACCTCACGGATAACGAAAGTTCCTGCCAACTCGTCTGGCTCGCCTGCGAACTGACCGGTGTTCACCTCGATGGCATCACCCATAGACATCTCCGGCGGTTGGACAGCTTCTACCGTGAAAGGTCCGCTCACACGCGTAATTTTGCGATCCACTTCAGGCTGGTCCACCAGTTCTTCCTGATCGGCATTTGCGGCAATGCACGCATTGACGTCGTCCATCTTGGCCCGCCAGGCAGCGCGATACTCGCCGACAGCGGTCTTCAGATCGGCGGGATAATCCGGATCAACGTCAAACGGCACCTCCCAGTGCTGCCACGGCGTGTCTTTCGCTGGCAGGTTCCACCTGCGTCGGTCAGCGTCGGTAATGGCCTTCTTGCCTTCTTGTTTCTGCTTCAGCGCAAATCTCGCCTTCAATTCGTTTCGAAGTCTGTCCGAAACTCTTGCGAGCGCGGCATTAGCCGCCGCGAGTTTCAGCTTCAGCACTGGTTCGTGTTTCGCAAAGATGGGGTCAAGGTTGGCATTCTGTGCAATGCTCCCGAGCTTGACGTGAGGAATTGTCTTATATCGAAAACCTTCAGCTACGCCACCTTCCTCATCTTTGAGCTTGAAAAAGTCGTATGTCGCCGTCAGCAATCGCTGGCGCGCAATAGCAAGTGCGACTCGGCTCGTGTCAGTGGTGATCCAGCGCCGTCCCCACTGCTCCGCAACGAACGCCGTAGTGCCAGAGCCGCATGTTGGATCGAGTACAAGATCGCCGGGGTCCGTCGTCATCAGCATGCAACGCTCGATGACCTTTATGCCCGTCTGAACTACATAAGCCTTGTCCATTGCGCCGGATAGGCTCGTATCATCCCATATTGAATTGAGCGCATACGCTGGGAAATCGTCGAGGAAGCGAATATAGCCGATCCGGTCGTTGCCGGCATCAACTCGCTCTGCTTGCAGCAGTCGACGCATTCCGGTTTCGTTGGTTTTCCACCTCGACCGTTCGTTGGGTAAGTAGTCGCGCCCTCCAACATTGACGGGGAACCAGCAAGCAGCCCCTTCGCCTTTCTCGCGGCCCATGCTTTGACTAGTGATATTGTCCACTCTGAATACTCGCTCGTCGTCTTGCACTGAGCCATCCCTGAGTGGCCGCGATTCACCTTGTCGTGTGAGAACCCGACGGTATGCCTCAGCACCCGTGCTCATTGGTGCCTTCGGCAAGAACAGCGGGCGATATTTTAGCGATTCTCTCTTCTTCGCGTACCAAAGCAAATAATCAGCAGCGCTGGAGATGTAGTCGGACGTAGAACTGCTGGTCTTGACGAACGCTATCATCGCGATGCAGTTCTGAGATCCAAATACCTCGTCGAGCATGCTTCGAACGCGATGAACGTTTTCATCTCCAATCTGCAGGAAAATGCTGCCGGAGTCCGCCAGGAGGTCGCGAGCCACAACAAGACGCTCCCGTAGGTAGCTCAGGTACGAATGCACGCCGAGGGTCCATGTGTCTCGATACGCTCTAACCATCTCCGGTTCCCGCGTGAGGTCCGTCTCTTTGTCTTTGACCTCGCGCTTGCCGATCAGTGGCTGGAAATTGCTCCCGAACTTGATTCCGTAGGGCGGGTCGATATAGATCATTTGGACCTTACCCGCCAAGTCTTCGCGCCGGGCCAACGATGACATGACCTGGAGGCTGTCGCCCAGGATGAGGCGGTTCGACCAGTCCACATCGTGCTTGTAGAACTGGACGGCCTCGTTGTACTCCTGCTCCGGGTCGGCGAAGAGTGAGCGGTTCACGTCCTCGCGCGCAGCTACCTTCAGGATTGCCTGCGCGCTTACCCGCTCGTGGATATGCAGCGCGACCGGGTCAACGGCGAACCGCTTCGCCTCCCGCTTTCCGGCCCACTCCAGCCACGGCTCTTGAACGCGAAGCGCTTCGGCCAGCGCCCACGCTTCCGCCTCGGACAACTTGTGCTTCGTTGCCTTGGCCAGCAACTCGGGCAGCTCGTCGCGGCGGCCCGTGGGATCGAAACGGAGTTCCGGTGGGCGCCGCGGGCTGTACGTGTACTCGGCTTTCGGAATCAGCGGAACGTAGCCTTCGGCTGCGATTTTGGCAGGCGGATTGTTCTTCCGCGTCGCCTCTGGGAACCGGTAGTCGGTTACCGCATTGAGGCCGCCGTCGGCCGGAGCCTTAGCCTTCTTGTTCTTCGCCATTTATTTTCCGAACAACCCAACGATTTTACCCTGTTGCGGGGAGAAGGAAGGGGTTCAGCGGAGCCGCTCACGGAACAATGGGGCGCGCCTACAGAGCCGAGCGCTTGCCCGGAAAGCTGATCTTCGACGTGAAAGCCCTTAGACGGCGCGCCGGGCTGCACGCGCTCGTGCGGGTGGGAGAGACGCACGAGCAGGAGGCTTTCGTTCGCTGCCCCCTATCTCCTCCTTCATCTCGTCTACTGTTCGTGCGAGATCGAAGACGAAGGCGAAGGAAGTCTGGCCCGGCGTTCGCAGCACGCTCATTATTTTTTCAGGACTCGTCGCTACGTGAACATCCGTGCCAGTGATGATCAGGCGGCATTCGGCGAGCGGATGGGTAGTCAAAGTCTTTCGAGTCCGCAGAAACTCCACAACCCGCCGGAGTTTTTGCGTTGACACGCCCGCTTCCCTCAGCTCTCTGGCGACGCGGAGTGCCAACAGGTCGGAGAACGAGTATCGGCGTTCTGTGCCGGTGCCCTGGGCTTCCGCAATGCTCGGCGCGATGAACTTGGTGCGGGCCCAGTAATCGATGTTCCGGAAAGAGACGCCGGTGATCCGGACTGCGTCGCCCGTCGAGAAGCTCTCCGTCGCTTTCGCCATCATTTCCCTTATAGCACAGTTGAGTGAACTGATTTTTGCATAGCACAGTTCACTGGACTCGATTATAATGTAAACTGCACAGCCTTCCCGAATAGCTCATTACTTGGGAAGAGATTATCTAGAGAGGTGGAAGCGGCAGACTACAGGGGCCGCCGTTAAGCGG
>DATJVZ010000301.1:0-7778 GCA_035501575.1 Terriglobales bacterium
GTGAGTGGATCTGCCCAGGGTGCGAAACTCAGCACCGTAGAGACCAAAATGCTGCGCAGAATCTGGAAGACGAAGGCATAAGGCAACTCGTCGCTATGGGACGCATAGAGACGGTAAACGCCTGTGGACGATATGTAAGACCCGCTGTGGCGGGCCATGTCGGTTGAAGCAGGAAGAATCCTCGCCCTTTTAGGGCGGGGAGGATGTCAACGCAGCTTTCCTGACGCCCGCCCCCTCGACGAACGCTTCGCGATTGAACAACAACACCCCCGTGCAGGTTGACGTCACCCAACTGCAGGCGATTTCTGCCTTCCTCAGCACGGCCAACGTGCCGACCGGAAGCTACAAGAGTCTGACCCTTACCTTTGCCAATCCGCAATTGGTGATCTTCAACGCATCGGATCAAGCGATCGCCAGCTCCTGCCCGCTTAACACCGTATGTCAACTCACGCCCTCCCTCGACAACCCTTCTTCGCTGACGTTCTCTTCTACGCCTTTTCCGGTTTCCGTGGCCCAGAATACGCCCCTCGGCTTTCTACTGGACTTCCATCTGAACCAGGTCATACAGTCGGATCTTTCGGTCAACCTTGCGGTAAACGATGGCGTTACGGTTAATGAGCTTCCGTCGGCGCCTCCTTCTGGTTTTCCCCGGTTCGGATTCCTGGCCGGAACCGTCGAGACTGTGAACAGCAATCCGACGCAATTCACGCTCGAGACTCGGGATGGCCGGAGCTTCACCATCGACGTCAACAGCAACACCAGCTATCAGAATTTTCCGAGCAGCATCTGCACCATGAGCGCCTTCTCCTGCCTTGCCTCCGGTCAGATGGTTCAGGTGCAGGTGGCGAACCTGCAGATGGATGGAACTCTGGTTGCCGCCGAGGTCTCCTATGTACAGGCAGGGAGCCAGCAAGTTGTGTTAGGCGACGTTATTGGGCTGAACACCGCGAACGGAACCACCGTAATGAAGCTGCTCCTCGACTGGTCGCCGAACGCCGGGCTGTTGCCATTCGGAGGCGTGGCATCGGTGAGCGTATCTCCGACAGCCACCTTCTCGGTGGATGCGAATAATGTCACAATCCCTTCTGGTCTGAGCTTTTCGAGTGCCTCGGACCTTCTCGTCGGCCAGCAAGTCTCGGTCGATGTAGTAGCGGGATCGGTAGGCAAATCGGCCATAAATCGGTGGGCTCCCCATTCGGTTTCTTTTACTACCGATACCATTGAGCTTGAGCCCAGCCAGATCACCGGTTCGATAGCGGCGATCAATACCAGTGCGTCCAGCTTCACCATCACAACTTTCCCTAATTTCTTCGCGTCGTGGTCCCAAGGGAACTGGCCGAGCTGGACACCAATGACGATTACGGTCGAGACCACCTCGCAGACAACCTACCAGGGATTCGGCACGGATAGCTTTTCGGGACTGATGACGAACAGCATGGTCTCCGTGCGGGGCTGGCTGTTCTCGACACCGAGTGGCGCAACGCCATCCACGCAGGTGGCGGAAATCGTGCTCGGGCGGCCGCAGAGACTCTTCTGATCCGGTACGCCAGGGAAGCCGCCAGGGATTCCTCGCTGCTTCTTCTCGCGCTGGTTGCCGACTGCGGAAGACTGGGCGCGTGTTCTGCCCGTCACCTATTGCAAAATCGCCGCCCAGCTTCCAATTCCGCCGTTCAGGAGGCACGATCCGGAGGCTCCCGTGTAGGTTCCCGACGCGGAGGTAAATTCCGGGTTTACGGTGCCGCTGAGGTTGATCGTGCTGTCCAACTGGTTGAATTCGAGGGTCAAGCTGTTGCCCATGAGGGTTCCCTGCATCGAACCGGCGGTTCCGCAAGAAGCGGCATCTCCCGTCAAGCTGACTTGACCGGTGATCTGACTGCCTTCTTGCGTAAGGTTCGCGGAGAATTGTAGGGCAACCGCGGAGGAATCGAGCGGTGTGAACGCGAACATCCAGCTCCCGGTCATGGCGGGGTTAGAAGAGTTGCTACACCCAACAAGAAAACCCAAAGCCACGATCAACGCCGTCCGCGCAAGGTTCTTCATCTTCGACCATTGTAGCGAATCCCCCCCAAGCGGACACAGCGGCTGCGATGGGAATTTCTCGAGACAAGTTTCGAGCGGTCTATCGAGCGCGCGAGGCTGGTTTCCCACTTCGGTCGGTTTCTGTCGAGATTTCCGGGTTCTGTGACAAGCCTCGAAGATCGCCTTCATAACTTAGGTTCCACGCATTAATTATCTTGAGTCTTGTCGAAGGGTGTGTCCGCTTCGGGATAAGGAATGGCTCATTGGCCGACGGCAGCGGCATTGGAGACCTTTGGTGAAGCATCACACGCTTGGCCACCAAGTCGCATGCCCATCGATGTCGTGAGGGGAGGAATCTAGATGATAACGGTTTGGTGAAAATAAAATTCTCACATGTTCCTTAGGGAACGTTCGGGAGAAAATATTTTGAGGGGGTTATCCAACTCTGCAACAGTCCACAACCATGTTCCCTGAACTTTCTGCACCGAAAACTGGCATTGCAATCCACATCGACTCCAAACTATTCTGGCATGGTCTCGGCGATCTCTAAAAACTGAATGGGACGCGTTCTCGCTGTAGCCAACCAGAAGGGCGGCGTAGGCAAGACCACGACTGCCATTAATCTGGCCTCTTCTGTTGCAGCAGCAGAGGTCGACACTCTGCTCATCGATTGTGATCCTCAGTCCAATACCAGCAGTGGTCTCGGTCTAAGCAAGGATCCGGATCGCGCCAGCACCTACGATTTGTTAATGGGCATGGTCGGAGCCGAAGCTGCGCTCCAGAAGACCGAACTCGATCAACTCTGGCTGATTCCGGCGCACCGCAACCTGATTGGCGCGAATGTGGAGCTGGTCGACGCCGAGAACCGGGAATTCCGGCTGCGCGATGCCCTCGCACCCGTGCGCGATCGCTTCCGGTACATCGTGCTGGACTGTCCGCCCGCCCTCGATCTGCTTACCCTCAACGCGTTGGTTGCCGCCGATGCCGTGCTCATTCCGATGCAGGCCGAATACTTTGCCCTAGAGGGAATTTCCGAGCTGCTCGATACCATTGACCGCATTCGCATCAACCTGAATCCCTCACTCACGATTGACGGCGTCGTCCTGACCATGTTTGACGATCGTACCAACCTCGCCCAGCAAGTGACCGCCGAGCTGAGCCGCTATTTCGGCGCGAAACTCTGCCAGACCACCATCCCGCGAAATGTACGACTGGCCGAAGCGCCCAGCCATGGCAGGCCGGCTTTGCTCTATGACGTGCGTTCACGCGGGGCGGAAAGCTACATCCGGCTGGCGAAGGAGATGCTCGAACGCAGCGGCCTGCTAAGCGAGATCCCATCGCCATCTTCCGAGCAACGGGAAGAACGAAAGGTGGTCAACGCTCCCCGCTGGAAGCGTTGGATTGCCGAGCGAGCCAAGTTCACCACACTCACGATAGATCGCTAACCAGCAACCCCGTCGGTATCACAGCCGACCAAGAAAACTACATCGATAGTGGAGAAAAGAATGGAAAACAGACCGTCCCTAGACAGAACCTCAGATAAGCGCCGGGCTCTCGGGCGCGGGTTAGATTCGTTATTGCCCGGAGGACCGCGAGTGGTTGCGGCCAATCCGGCTGCGGGAAATACGCCGGTGGCATCGGCCGATTCTGCCGTCGAGGCTCGGGCCATGTCCCCGGATCCGCAATCCGAAGTCCGGCCCGATGCCGGCGACGCGGTGGTTCGGATTGCACTCGATCTGATCGACATGAATCCTTACCAAACGCGACGGGCTTTCGACCCACAGAACCTGGAAAGCCTGGCCGATTCCATCCGCTCGAACGGTGTCGTACAGCCGATCGTGGTGCGTCGCTCGGCGGGCAGCGACCGCTTTGTCCTGATCCTTGGCGAACGGCGCTGCCGAGCGGCGAAGTTAGCCGGCCAGTCCACCATCCCCGCGCTGATCCGCCAGGTCTCCAATCAACAAGCGGCGGAAATGACCGTCATCGAAAACCTGCAGCGCCAGGACTTGAACTGCCTGGAGCAAGCGCAAGCTTTTGCCCGGCTGAGCCGGGAATTTGGTTTGACCCAAGAACAGATCGGACAGCGAACCGGTTGCTCGCGCGAATCGGTTTCCAATTACATGCGCTTGCTGAAGCTTCCTCCCGAGGTGCAGCAACTTCTGACGGAAGGAACGTTGGGCTTCAGCGAAGCACGACTGCTGCTGCAACTGGCAAACCCGGAAAGCATTCCGCACTTTGCCAAGGAAGCGGTGGAGAAGCAGCTGTCCGTCGCCCAACTGACGGCGCTCGTCAACTACGCGAATCTGCCGGGCTCAGAACCAGCCAGCGATGTCTCACGGGCACGCTGGGTGGATCCCAATGTGCGGGCGATTCAGACTTCCCTCGAACAGATCCTGGGGTGCAAGGTAAGAATCAAAGATCGCAAGGGGAAAGGGAAGATTCAGATCGAATACGGCAGCCTGGAGGATTTTGACCGGGTTGTCGAAATGCTCAAGGGCAAGCATTCCGCCGCCGCCGCGGACTAGCGGACTAAAGAGACGCTTTTGCTTCGAGAGCAGGGCGCAGGAAACTTCTCGGCCATAATGGCGAGCTAGGGAGAACCAAGGTAGTGAACCGAATCAAGGTTGTAATAAGTGGAATGACGGCATCAGTCGAGGCTGGGGAATCACCATTGATAAGAATCAAGGTGGTTAAGGGGAATCAAGGTTGTAACGGGAATCAAGATGGTAAAAGTGGAATGAAGGTCAATATTCCCAAATGATCTTTGAGCTCACTTCTCAGTTTTTTCCCCGCTCCTGGGTCCCGAGTTATATCCTGATATCCACCGATCTGGCATGAGCCCTCGAACGGATCATGGCCGAGCTTTTCCCGGTGGGAGAATCTCCTCCTTCTGGCCGATTGTGCTCCTGGGGTTGGCGATCGGAGCTCTCCGGGCGGCTGGCGCTGACCAACCCGCGACCATTGACGCAGGCCCTGCGGATCCACAGATTGCCTCGGCTTTAAAGCAGATATCTTCGGCCCGAATTCAAGCCGACATTGAAAAGCTCGTGGGGTTCGAAAATCGGTCTACGCTGTCCGCCCAGGACCAGGCTTCGATCGCCGCCGGCCGCGGCATCGGTGCCGCCAGGGAATGGATTAAGTCGCAACTGGAAAGCTACTCCCGCGATTGCGGGGGGTGTCTCGAGGTGAAAACCGACAGCTTCCTCGAAGGTCCCGCCGACCGCATTCCCCAAGCGATCGAGGTCACCAACGTTTACGCGGTTTTGAAGGGCACGGATCGAGCAACTCGGATCGTGCTCGTGAGCGGGCACTATGACTCGCGCAACAGCGATACCCTGGACACCTCGGGAGCAGCTCCGGGCGCTAATGACGATGGCAGCGGGACTGCCGTTAGCCTCGAGTGTGCCCGCGTACTCAGCCAACTGAAATTTCCGGCCACCATTATTTTTCTGACCGTAGCCGGGGAAGAGCAGGGCTTAAATGGCAGCCGTCACTTTGCCCAGATGGCGAAATCCGATGGTTGGCATATCGAAGCCGTATTGAATAACGACATCGTCGGAGGCGACCGCAGCTCGCAACAGGATCCAAACCTGGTGCGCGTTTTCTCCGAGGGCGTACCCAATACAACGGGCGATGCCGACCTGCGGCTGCTGCGCAATTTGGGAGGCGAGAGCGACTCCCCTTCCCGCGAACTGGCTCGCTACGTCGCCCAGGTAAGTCGCACGTACCCTTCCGCGCTTGAGCCGTTGCTGGTGTTTCGTCTGGACCGCTATCTTCGTGGTGGCGATCATATATCCTTCAACCAGCAGGGATACGCAGCCGTGCGTTTCACGGAATTTCGCGAAGACTACCACCATCAGCACCAAACTCCGCGAACTGAGAACGGCGTCGAGTATGGAGATCTGCCGAAGTTTGTCAATTACGACTACATAGCCGCCGTGGCGCGACTGAATGCGGCGGTGTTGGCTTCGCTGGCATCCGCTCCGCCAGCTCCAACCAAGGTTAACCTGCTGACCAAGCAGTTAGAGAACGATTCCACCCTAACCTGGGAGGTTTCCCCCGGGGCTGCCGCCTACGAGGTTCTGTGGCGAGCGACCTCCAGTGCCGATTGGGAACATGTGCAAGCGGCGGGAAATCAAAACCGCATCACCCTGCCGCAATCGAAGGATAACGTCATTTTCGCGGTCCGCTCGCTCGACTCCCTTGGGCACCGCAGCCTGCCGGTGATCCCTGTGCCGGAGCGATGACTAACTGCTAAGATTGTTGGCTAATGGCAATCACCCGAGCGTCTCAGTAAGCGAGCTATGATTGCCCTCTGATTCCATGCATCGTGGACGAACCTTCTCTTTGAGCTTTCCTCCCTTCACTCCTTGGGTGAAGCGAATCATCATTGCCTGCGCTGGGATTTTCTTCCTAAAGGTCCTGCTCGACCACCTCTCGATCGATATCGGCCTTGGATACCTGGCTCTCGTCCCCGCAATGGTGATTCACGGATGCATCTGGCAGCTTGTGACCTATTCTCTGCTTCATCTCACCGTCGGTCACCTGCTCATCAACATGTTGATGCTGTGGATGTTCGGCGCCCAGGAAGAGCTGGATTGGGGACCGCGAAAATTCATTGAATTCTATACTTTCTGCGTCGTAGGGGCGGCGCTCACTACCGTTGCCGTGGCCTATGTGCTGCCTAGCACCGTAAGTCCGTTCGCGCCCACGATCGGTGCTTCCGGTGGAGTGTACGGCGTGCTGATGGCCTTCGGTATGCTCTATGGTGACCGGGAAATTATCATGTTCCCGCTGCCTTTCATGATGAAGGCGAAATACATGGTTGCCATCATGATCTTCCTGGTCATCATCGCGACCTTTCAGCCGCAGGGGGGAATCGCGAATATTGCCCACCTTGGGGGGTTACTCTTTGGGTTCCTCTACGTGAAGTTCGTTCCCCAGCGAAGCCTGGCCTTTCGCGTCGGCGAAGGCTATTTCGGCTTTCGCAATGCCTATTACCGTTGGAAACGCCGGCGGGCCGCGCGCAAGTTCGAAGTTTACATGCGTCAGCACAATCGCACCGTAAGCTTTGATGAGCATGGAAACTATATCCCGCCCGACGACAAGAAAAAGAACGGCGGTTCAAAGTCTGGCTGGGTAAATTGACGGATCGGTCTTCGACCCGCTTCGGTTGTTCGATCACCTATGCTGCTCGCCATCGATCACGGTCCCATCCGGGAGTTGAGGCTCAATCGTCCCCCGGTGAACGCCCTCTCGGGCGAACTGATCAGGGAACTGCGCCAGCACGTCGAAAAGGCGCCCTGGGATGGCATGCGGGCGCTGATCCTATCCGGGCTGCCGGGGCGGTTTTCGGGCGGGCTCGATCTGCCGCTCCTGGTCGACCTGGACCATGCTCAGATTCGAGTGGTTTGGCGTGACCTGTACGGTTTGATCGAAGCCCTGGCCCGTTCGCCGATTCCGACCGCCGTGGCCATCACCGGACATGCGCCCGCCGGCGGAACCGTGCTGGCGATATTTTGCGATTGGCGAGTGATGGCCGACGGGGATTTCAAGATTGGCTTGAACGAGGTAGCGGTAGGAATTCCTTTGCCGGGGGTGATCCTGGCCGCACTCCGCCGTTTGGTCGGCGCCCGTCAGGCGGAGCGGCTTTCGGTGAGTGGAGAACTGTTCTCCCCCCAAAAGGCACTTGCGGTGGGCTTAATCGATGAGGTGACCGCGCTCGATCAAGTAATTGAGCGTGCGCTCGGCTGGTGCCA
>DATJVZ010000302.1:0-7942 GCA_035501575.1 Terriglobales bacterium
CCGACTATGTGCAAGCGACATTGAATCGCTGGATTGACCTTCACGGCGGAAAGGCTATTCGCCGGCGCTTTTGCCTCCGGCTAACGCTCAGTGAGGTTGTGGACGAATACATAGAGGCAGGCGAGTCCGACCCGGACGGCCGACGGCTTTACCTGTTTCTTCACCCCGAGAGTGCCGCCTATGTTGTCGCCGGGCCTACGCTCGGACTTTTGGAGAACGAGCACCCAAGGCTGCCCGCCACTTTCTACCACGTGTTTGCAAGAGCCCTGAACAGGTGGATACGAGCCTATGATTTTCGTGATGCCGAAGATCGCGTCGAGATGCTGCGCGAGTGGGCTGAGGGGGAAGAGGAACAATACGATATCGCGGACGTGGCGGCTTCGACGCCCGGATGTATGAAGCAGAAACCGCTAGGTTTGAGAACCTTTTACCGGATGGAAGCGCAGACGAAGGGAAAAGAGGCCAAGGCCATCATTGCCGCTACGCTCGAACTCGAACGAACCTCTACGTCGGTGCGGCGCCCGGAATTAACTGATGACATGCGCGAACAGCTCATGGATGCAAATCCACCGGTGCCAGCCGTTCTAGTTGTCTTCGCGGAGAATGATTCGATTGAGGGACATTTCGAAGACGAGTCGCAAACGTGGGGGGAGGCGAGTTCGGAGCCCAATCTTATCTTGCCTTTGAGCGTCTTTGACCCTGGGAGCATTCGGTCCGCCTTTCATACTCTGGCGGCTGTGTGCCGGACTCTCGCCGCCGCCAGCCAGCTGATCGACCTCATGCCGGGAAACGAGAAATGGGTTTCAGACTGGGAGGAGGGCCATGCAAGCGCGACTGGTAATCGGAGCCAATAGGACATTCAGGCTAACGAATGCGATTCTCCTGTACGGGGATGGCACGTCGATGTTCGGAACACTTCACTCTGTCATGATGCGAGAGAAATGTGAAGCCCCGCATCTTGGGCCGGGCCAAGCCCTGACGACAGCCTTTCTGAGAACGCTGGCGGAGGGGCTGGGAGCCCGCACCGCGGCGGAAATCTTGCCTGAGAAGGTGGTGGCGCGCACGCCCGACACGGTCACCTGGTGGGTGCCCGCCCAGCGCGAGGTGATGTTTTTCGGCGGCGTGGACCCCGAGGCGCGCGCTCTGGACGGCGGCACCTATCCCCATCCCACGCTGGTCTTCAAGGTCACACGCCGGGAACTATTCGTGCGCGCTTTGGAGAGGGACGAGCGCCCCAGGGCAGAAACGCCTCTGAAGACGGCTCCCTATTGGAACTGTGACGCAGCCGGTCGGGTGTGCCTGGGCTCCATGCGCGTCCCGGACGATACGACCGTTGAGTCGATTGGCGGGTGGCAAGCAGGCTTCTTTCGGAGCCAATTCACCCATGCCAGCGGAGCAGTGCGGCTCACCGGTTATCCAGGTGGATTTATATCATTGTGGAAGAGCCTCAAGAACAGCCAGCTTCCTTTCCCCACGGAATTACTGACGGACGCGAAGGAGACGTTGCGGCAGTTTGTGGAGCGGGAGTGAGCCGATGGAGACACACACCATTCATGCGGACTTGTTGCGACGGCGGGTGCGGGTGTTAGTCGTCGGTTGCGGAGGCAGCGGTAGCGCCGTAGTCGGGGGCCTGCCTTTTTTGCACCAAGCGCTGATCGCGTGGGGGCATCCCGAAGGCTTGCACGTGACGGTCATGGACGGGGACGTGATATCTCCCAGCAACTGCGTGCGGCAACCCTTCAGTCGCTACGAAGTGGGCCATCCCAAAAGTGTCGTGCTCGTGAACCGGCTCAATCTGTTCTGGAATCTGGGGTGGGACGCGGTGCCTGAGCACTTGGTCGGCAAGCAGCGGCTCGACCGGGTCGACATTGTTATCGGCTGCGTGGACACTCGCGCCGCCCGCGCAGTGATCAGGGAATGCACCAGTGGCTGGGATGCGACGACCTATTGGCTCGATCTCGGGTCAACTTCGGATGCGGGGCAGTTCATTCTGGGTGAGCCGTTGAACCACGTGAACCGACGATGCAGGACCCGCCTGCGAACCGTCGCGGAGCTGTACCCAGAAACTGTGGATGGACGATTGGATGATGATGGGCTCCCAAGTTGTAGCGCGGTGGAGGCACTTAGCCGGCAAGAGCCTTTCGTGAATCAGGTCCTCGCTCAGCATTCCCTGGCGTTGCTGGCGCGCCTCTTCCGCTACGGAAAGATCAGCTATCACGGCGGGTTCATCAACCTGCGGGAAGGCTGCGGGGCGAGGCTTGGGGTCGACCCGTCAGTGTGGAAGCGGATCAGACGGCGTTGCAGGCCGAAACGGCGCCTTGCATGACGCCTTGAGTCAACTCGGCGCCCATTGGTCTCCGCCCTCTGCCGATTGGTTTATCTGGGCTGGCAAATCCTTGTCGATGTTCTGGTCGGGCCTATATCTGCCTTCTGCCCTCCTAACTGGCCCATAAGCCCTCGTCATCCTTGAAAAGTAGAGCCGCATCTTGCAACCCTTCGCGGATGCCGATTGGAGCGTCGCCCTGTCAGCACTGGCGGGCGACACAGATGGTGGCGGATTCGCATGACGTCACCCGCACATTCAATCAGAGCTGGAGAACTCCCACATGTCTCGAAATCAAACCGAATTCAAAGGTATCCGCCGCTTCCTTTGGTTAGCAGTTGGCTTCGTACTGATGGCGGCGATCCTAGGAAGCACACTCTATATCGCTGCTCGCCTTATTAAATGTTTTTGAGCCCCCCTGGTTCGGACAGACCTTCAGACCGAGCCACTCGCGACCCTCCTCCCTTCTTTCCTCTTTGAAAACGACCCCATCCCGGGGAACTACTGCTGAAGACAGAAACACAAGTACGCGCGCGACGGCGGGCAACGCGTCCCCACAGTCAAATCCCCGATTCGGACCTGCTCCCGTCGGCGAGAAACGATTCCAGATTCGTCAACCAAACGCGGGAATCGGAAGTGTGGACGGTGCGACCCAAAAAGCCGAGCTTCTCGGCAACATTGCTACGGTTCTTTCGAATGTCTCCCTTAGGGCTTTTTGCGTAAACCGCCAGGAAGACTTCCATATTCGAGGGTTTGGAAAACAGGTACGTCGCATGGCCCCGTTGCGGTTTTTCGACCGCGACGCCACCTGGAAGGTCGAAAATATATTCGTCACGAAATAGATAGATCTGCCGCGCCCGTTGGGAAAGCTGCTGATAAAAAAATGGATCGTAGTCTGGCCGCCAGTTGATCCGTGCGACATCGAAGTCGCCGGGAATTCCGAGGTCCCAACAAATGCTGCGCAGTTGCTTTCTCTCCACGGGCTCGCGCTCAATGCGGGCACGGATGTTGGCCAAGGCGTCCGAAAACTCACCAAAACGGTGGTATCTGTTTCGGGCGGCTTCAACCTGCCCAGTGAGATTCGCAGGCACCTTCACCGCGATGCGGCTGGGTAAGGCCGTTTCCCACTTCACTAACTGCCACTCACCACGCCGATGCCGGTATTTCCCGGTTTCAACGAAGGTTCCCTTCAGTTCGACCTTGGCGCCCAGCAAGTATTTCCACTGGTTCCAGGTGGCGTCCCAGGTGATCGGCAATGCTGATTGATCGAGCGTCACCTCGACTTTCCTTCGGGCATCGCGGTATATGGCCCGATCGTTGTGAAAGTCAAAACCGTGCAGAGGTGCGTGAAACCGGCGCTCCCGGTGCTCGGGGAGGAAGGTGAGGATTTGCGTGGCGAAAAACGTCACTCCATCCCGCGACCGATTCCCGGCAACCAAAATCGAACCGAACCCCCCATATGGAAAGAGCGTCGGCGCCGCCGAATCCTTTAGCAACGAGTCGTAACAAGACCGTAATTCCGGCTGCGCCAAGATGTTGAAGGCTCGCTCCAGCGTTGCGTGGTCGCGTTTGGAAGCTCCGCCTGCGCGAAGTTCCAATTGCCGGAGGCTGAAGGCTAGTCGCAGTTCAGCGAGCGATGCTGAGGGGGTGATGCGCAGAACGTCATAGAAGCTCGGCGGGTGCATCCAGGGCTCGCCGCGGGCGGAGGTATAAAAATAATCGCGCACCACGGTGCAAGGCAGGTGAATGGAGGAAATGCCCAGTCCGCCTGTCGAAACCTCAACCCGCACGCAGAGCCGCCCCCGCTTGTCGGCCTTGGGTTGCCCGACATAACTGATAGGTGCTTGGTACAGACCCAGATCTCCGCCGGCGGAAGCGGTGTTGCGAATATAGATTTCAGTCCTCGCGCCAGAGGGGTCAATGGCCAGAGGAAAGGTGATTTCATCGCCAGGGCGGACAAGTGCGGCTAACCGGTTAGCAAGATGCACACTGCTGCCGTCATTGAAACGGCAGACCGTATTTTCGCCTTCCCGCTTAATGCCCGCGACCACGCGACGCAGGATCACGTCGGTGTTCTCGCTTGATTGAATGGGCGCTCCCATACCGAGTGCAGAATAGCGAGCCGGTTGGATTCCGTCAAATGAGGCCGGAGTCATCTCAATCGGAGGCACATGTCCAGCCATTGGGGAGGGACCAGCGCGACACTTGGAAGGAACTTCCAAGGAATCAATTCAGTACGAAGCGTGCAGGAAAGGGAGGAATGTGGGACGATAAGTTGGCCACACCGCTGACCCATTGTCTCAATTACAACACACATGTTGAATAAGGTGATGCTCATTGGATACGTTGGTGCCGACAGTGAGATGAAGTTCACTGCTGCCGGCGTACCAGTGGCGAATTTCTCTTTGGCGGTGAACGAGACGTACAAGAATGGCGGCGGAGAAAAGAAGACGAACACGCTCTGGATTCACTGCGTTGCCTGGCGGCGCTGGGCCGAGATCGTTGGCGAGCATGTGAGCAAAGGCAAGTTTCTCTATGTTGAGGGAAGACTCCAGTTGCGCAATTACGAGGATCGCGAAGGTCAGAAGCGCAATGTAACAGAAGTAGTTGTCACCACGCTACGTTTCCTCGGTTCAGCCAAGAACGGGAACGGCGAAAAGGCAGCTGCGTCCTCAAAGGCCGGTGAGCCCAGCGATGAGGCTGACAACCCGTTCAACGAACGAGAAGCTGGCACTGAAGCGCAGGAGGTCCCGTTCTGAATGGGGCGTGTCTTTCCGCTCAGTCAGGTTTTGCGCCTGAGCTCTTCCAAGGTCCTCGCCCGGTTCTGCACACCCTCGGGATCAATGAGAACTCCCCGGGCGAGGAGCCGCTGGGTCGTCTTGCGCCCGACCCGTGCATGCGGAGAGCTTCCAGAACGGTGGCAGGCTGCTGCCCCACCAGTGCCTCGATGGCTGCACGCGAGGGCCCAGGTTGGCCGCGCAGTTCGTCATGGGCGATAGGCCTAAGCGGTTTCATCGTCAATTCCTTCGTGCTGAGTCGCTGATCGCATTTTCTCGCATGTTGGTGTTCGCCTCTCACTCGCAGAGTTTCAGTCGTTTCAGTCCCCGTATCGTATCACCTGCAAACATGGGTATAGGAGGGTTTATGAGGCTGGCGGGCAAGCTTCGTATGGCATTTTTTCCATTGCCGGTCACAGAGGCGGACCGCATCCGCTCCTTCCTTCGATTTCCTGAAGGCGGTTGCGCAGCTATGGATCCGTGCGTGGGCGACGGAATAGCATTCGCCACCTTGACCAGGGACGCCACTGTGCACCGTTACGGCATTGAGCTTGACAGTTATCGGGCCGTGCAGGCGCGTGAGCGAGTCGAGAATGTTACTCAGGGCAATGCGCTCGAAACTCATTGTCCGACCGAAAGCATCAGCTTGCTCTACGAAAATAGCCCCTACGATCATGAATTAGGACAGGACCACAACGAGCGCATGGAGCGACTTTTCCTGAGCCATACGTACCGATGGCTGAAGCCTGGCGGGGTGCTGGTACTGGTGATTCCAGCAGAACGGTTGGAGGAATGCAGCAGGACACTGGCAATGCAATTCCGGGACTCCAGAGTCTACCGTCTGACCGAACCATGCTGCGTGCGTTACAAGCAGGTTGTAGTGCTGGCGGTGCGCCGCACCCGGCGAGAGCGCGAGCGGATGCAGGATGCAGACATCACCCGGGCTCGGCTGCAATACTCAAGCCTGGCGCGAAACATGGCGCAGTTGCCGGTGTTGCCCGAAGTAGCAGACACCGCCTATGCAGTGCCCGAAAGCGGCCCCATGCAAGTAGTCTATCGAGGTCTGCCGCTTGATGAGATCGAGGATCTGCTGCCCGGCTCGGGGGCCTACCGCCAGGCGGGAAGGCTATTCTTCCCAGAGCCATCAGGGATCTCCGGCAGACCATTGATCTCGCTCAAAAGCGGAGCTGTCGGCCTTCTTGCCGTGGGTGGTGGTTTAGACGGAATCTTTGGTTCCGGGGACGACCGCCATATTTCGGCGTGGCAATTGCAAAAGCACACGGACCGGTTCGAAGAAACCGACGACGCAGGGACATTGACAATCCATGAGCGGGAGCGGTTTGCACACGAATTGGCTCTGGTCCTGGTCACCGGCCAGACCGCAATCCTGAAGTGATTGGATAAGGTGATTTCGCGATGAAGAACGCACACGTGAGGTTTGGACGGCTGGAGTTCACCCGCCGGTTGCGGGACACGACCACCCAAGTGCGCCTGGTAATGGACAGGTTCATCGGAGAAGTTGGGGAGCGAGGTGGGGCCGGCCGGGGCCATTTGATATCGGTAGTGGGCGGCGACCAGGACGTGGGAGCAATATGGGCAGGCGTGGTTGACAATGACGACTTCACGGTGTCCGGGCCTGCCCTTGAACCAATGACGCTTGCTTTCGGGGAAGGAGCACAGTGTTTCCGGGGCACCTTGAGCGTGGGCAGCCGAAAACGGCCATTTCGACACCTTGTTGTGCTATCGGCGGAAATGGCAGGAAAGATTCCGGAAAACGCGAAGGTAATTCGGACGATCATGTGCGACAGCGACGCGGGATTCGTGCTCTACCGTTTGGCAGCGAGGTTGGGACTGCCAGTGGTCCCGGAATGGGCGGGCTGGTTTCGAACTGAACTCGAAAGGCGCAAGGCAGTCGCACCGCTGATAGGCATAGGTTGCGCGCCACTAGCGGTAAAGGCCAGCAAGAAGGCGCTGCTCAAATGGATTGGCCGGGCGGTGAAACGGGGCGAGGTTCGTTTCCCCGAGCAGAACGGCCCGGTGATCTGGAGTGTTCCAAACAATTTTCTGCGTCTGCGTCCGGCCGACGAAGCAGAAAGCGACTCCGGACTCGAGGAAGTCGAGATGGCGGAGGCCCCTGGCGGGGGGCCGGTGCAAGGAGTTCGCTGGGAAGAACGAGGATGAAGCTGATAATGAAGGTTTCGAGCCGCAACGAATACGATGAAGGAGGCTGTGTCCTCGCGTCGATTCACTTAACACAGGACCTGGCAGAACTGGCCCTACGACGGATCGATGGGCTTTGTGCGTTGCAAAACCAGGACCCAAGGGCCGACGAGATTTACTACTGGAACTACGATGCCGAGTTCTTCGATCCGTTCCTTGAGCCAGGCGGCAATCCCCAAGGAGCATCGGTTGCACCCGACACGCAACTATTCGAGCAATTTGAAATGGCGTCTGGCGATTTCATCGAAGTGGACGCGGCGTTCCAGGTTCCTGAGACTCAATTGGCTCGTGTTGAATGTACCCAAATGATAGCCCGGAAGGAAGGCATCGCCTTTGTCGCCATCCCGAAGCACGCGAGCTTCTATGTCGAAACCACCGAGATTCCACTTGAAGTCCTGCGCCGCGCTGCAACTCACCAGTAGCCCTGTCTAATCCCTTTCTCTTCTACCCCCGTTTCCTTTCAACCCGATCATCAACAAACCGGTCATTCATCGACAGGAGTGTGTTTTATGTCGACGCCAGCCGACATCCCCGATTACTTGCGCCGTTACTCCGCTGAGCTAGGGCAGCGCATTTTGGACCAATATCCGCCATTGCATAGCGTCGAGGATCCAGTCTCACC
>DATJVZ010000303.1:0-21569 GCA_035501575.1 Terriglobales bacterium
GCAGGGGAAATCAGACCTAGAACACAGGAGGTCAGGAGCAGTTTTTGCATAGTCATAAGTGGAATCAGAGATGCGCTGCTGGCGATTGGGATAGAGCCGATACTTAAACGTTCTTCTGCTTTTCAACATATTGTTTTATCACCGCCAAGGGCGCGCCACCAACTGTGGATACGAAAGAACGGTTCGTCCACAGCGTGGGCAGGCGCGATCTCAGGGTGCCAAATTCTCGCCCCAACCTGTGCGAAGAAACGGCCTTGAGATGCTTGACCAGCCTGGGGATGCCAAACTGCGGGTCCACTTCTACGCGGCAATGAACCTGGTCGGGCATGATTTCCAAAGCCAGGATCTCCGCCCGAAATTTTGCTGCCACTTTTCGAAGCACCGGTTCGCAGCGTTTTGCAATCCGACCCACCAGCACGGCGCGCCTGTACTTGGGCGTCCAGACGCAATGGTACTTGCTGAAATACACAACGTTGTGGTTCGATTTGTATCCTTCTAGTGCCATGTACTGATAATACTGCAAGCACTAATCTAATACTTGCGAAACTCCGCTTTGCTTCGCAAATACGCCTTATATCCCCAGCCCTGAAGGGCGGGGCTTTACGGCGTTTTTCGGGTCAATGGATTTCCAATCCACCTGTCGTTTGTCCCGCCACGCCACGGCCTGCGATGGGACCGGCTGGAGCAGAGGCGAGGCGTACTCGAGGAGGCTTGCCCCGCTCGTCCACAGCATAACCAGCAAAGAATGTTTTAGTCAGTCCTCAAGGCGCGGAGTGGATCGAGGCTGGCGGCCCTTCGCGCGGGGACGAGAGCGGCTACCAGAGCAGCCAAGCAAAGCACGGCCGTCGTTCCGAGCAAGATCTTCGGATCGTAGGGGGTAACACCGAACAACTGCGCCGCCAGGGTGCGGCCACCAAGAATGGTCGCGGGAATGCCAATGGCCAGCCCGATCCCTACGTCGAGGAAGGCTCCTCGCAGCACGAGTTTCAAGACGTTGAAGCGGTCGGCGCCGAGGGCCATGCGGACGCCGATTTCCCGGGTGCGACGCTCGACCCAATAGGCGGTCACGCCGTACAGGCCGACCGAAGCCAGCGCCAGAGCTAAAAGACCGAAGAGCGAGGTTAGTTTCGCGATCATCTTTTGCTGGGAAAAGTTGCTTTCCACCTGATCGGCGAAGCGATTGAATCCGATAACGGCGAGGTCCGGATTCACCTCCGCGAGAGCACGTCTCACCTGGGGTTCTAAACCGGGCGCGCTTCCCACGGTTTTCAACACGATCGCATTCAGGTAATGCGAACGGTTCTCGAACGTCGACGCCAGGGGATCGTCATAGTTCATTCGCTGCTGGCCAGGCAGGAAAAACATGGCCCGCATCTTGCTGGCAGGTTCCCAATACATGGTGTCTTCGGTGACGCCGACGATTTCGAAGGCGCCGGCGTACTTCATATCCAAATCGCCAAAGTGCTTTCCAATCGGATTTTGGTCCTTAAAGAACCTCTTGGCAAAGGTCTGGTTCACCACGGCGACACGTCGTGTGTTCGCCGTGTCCTGATCGGTGAAGGCTCGGCCGGCCACGATTTTGGTTCCTATGGCTTCGAAGTAGTCTTCACTTACCCGTGCCCACGATGATTCATTCTGATCGCTATCTGGCGGTGGAGGAGCTTGCCCTTCGATGTAGGCGGTTTCGCCCCAGTTATCCCCCTGCATGGGACTGTAGAGCGCAAAACCGACTTGGGCTACGCCCGGGACTGCCTTCAGATTCTGGTGAAGCTGGCGATAGAGCGTATCGAGCTGCGTCGGCCCGTATCCCGCCATGTTCGGGTCAAATAGCACGATGGAGCGGTTGCCCGTCTCGAAGCCGAAGTGCTGGTTGTGCATCTGACGCAAGCTCTGAATCAGCAACCCCGCAGCGCACAGCAGGATTAGCGAGAGTGCGGCTTGCCCTACTACCAGAGATTCTTGCATCCAGCTCTCGCGTCCGGCGGTCGAGCGGTTGGCTCCCCGGAGGGCATCACTTGGGTCCGCCGATGCCGTCTTCCAGGCGGGCGCGACTCCAAACAGGATTCCGGTCAATAGCGCTACTGTGAAGGTAAAGCCCAGCACGGCCAGGGAAGGCGTCGCAGTGATGGCAACGTGGATCTGCGAAAACGCCAGATGCAGAATCAGACGGGTTCCAGCGAAGGCCAAGGCGACGCCGAGCACTCCCCCGAGCAAGGCCAACACGGCGCTTTCCGTCAGCACCTGCGCGATCTGCCGCGATCGTGGGGCGCCCAGCGCCGCCCGGATTGAAGTCTGCTGCCTGCGATTGGCGGCTCGCACCAGCATCAAGTTGGCCACGTTGGCGCAAGCGATCAACAGCACAAACCCGGAAATTGCCAGCAGCATACGCAGTCCCGCTTCGTACTCGTTGCGCAAGCTTCGCACCCCCGCACCGCCCGGCGAGAAATGTAAGGTCTGCTTCGCCACCAAGGCCCGTTCCTCCGACTGCAGCGTGCTTACAGGGCTTAACAGCCACTGCTTGAGCTCTACTTGCATCTGCGCTTCTACCTTCTTTCGATCCGCGTCCGGCTTCATTCGGCCGATCAGGTCCAGCCAATCCTGTTCGGGGAAATCAAGGATGCTGCTCGCGCCCGCGATCAGTGGCTCGTCGGAAAGTGGAATCCAGAAGGCAGGGGGATTTTGCAGTCGGTTGCCAAAGAATCCAGGTGGCGCCACTCCGATGACGGTGAAGGGGTGGCCGTCGAACAGGAAGCTTGCCCCAACCACCGATGGGTCCTGCCCGTACTTCTGCTGCCAGGTTCGATAATTCATGACGGCGACGGGCTCGGCTCCCTTGCGGTCATCCCGCGGCGCCAGTAATCGTCCCAGGTAGGCGCCAATTCCAAAGGTGGAGAAGTAGTTTCCCGAGACATACTCGCCTGGCTGCGACTCGGCCACCTGGGCGCTTCCGCTCCGGCGCACACCTAGCAGGACACCCCCCGCCTGGAAAGCCGCCAGTTCGACGAACCCTTCAGTCCCGTCGCGAAACGTCCTGTACTTGTCATAGGAGAACAGAGACCAATCATCCTGTAGGCCGCCGTTGACACAGCAGTTTTCTACGTCGCCGACACGATAGAGTTCACTCGGTTTCGCTACCGGCAAGGACTTGAGCAGTACGGCATCGACGAGCGTGAAGATCGCAGTCGTTGCCCCGATTCCAAGCGCCAGCGTCAGGACGGCTGTGATCGTGAAGCCGGGGGCAGCCGCGAATTGCCTGAGCGCATAACCGACATCTTCCTTGAACTGCATATCTTCCCCCCCTTTTTACGGAGTTATACCCGAGGGTTCTAGGTATGGACGCTCACCTCGACGGTTTGTGAGCGAGGTCCGGTGGGAGCACGCCACTCGGACGAAGCCAACGTCTAGTTGAGAATATTGATCAAGGAAGAAGAACGACGGGGCAGGAAAGGACGATCGGTGATTTGGCCGTCAAACTTTCGGGCCCACCGGCCGGGGATTAGAGTGGAGCACGACGGGCACGAACCCTGCGGAGTGAGACGATACTGCTCGATAAAGTAGCCATAGCGGCGAATCACGGTCGTGCCGCAGTGATGACAATGAGTATTCTCCCGTTCTCCTACACTGCCGGGCAGATTTCCCGCATAAATATAGTTCAAACCGGCATTCTTGCCGATTTGTGCCGCCCTGAGTAAATCCTCCGGACGCGTGTTGTCGGGGTCCTCCATCTTGTAATCCTTATGAAACGCAGTGACATGCCAGGGAATATTCGGGGATATGTTTACCAGGAACTCGGACAATCGCCGCAGTTCATCGTCCGAATCATTGAAGCCGGGAATCAGCAGGGTGACAATTTCAAGCCACAGACCCAAGTCGTGAAGGCGACGGATGGTGTCCAGAATCGGCTGAATCCGTCCCCCAAGTTGGCGATAGTGCCGATCATCAAAACTCTTCAAGTCTACCTTGTAGAGGTCGATCCAGGGACGCAAGTACTCGAGCACTTGGGGCGTTCCATTGCCGTTCGAAACGAAGCCGGTCACGAGACCTGCGGCCTTGGCTTCTTTAAAGACGGCCACCGCCCACTCGCTGGTAATAAGCGGCTCGTTGTAGGTACTGACCAAAATTTTAGCGCCTTGGCGGAGCGCTTGTTCAACCAATGCTTCCGGGGATGCCGCGAGCGGAGGGGAAACAGCGTGCGGATCGCGTAAGGCTTGAGAAGTTACCCAGTTCTGGCAATAGGCGCAATGCAAATCGCATCCCAGCATGCCAAAGCTATAGGCCAGCGCACCGGGGTAGGCATGGAAGAAGGGTTTTTTCTCCACTGGATCGCATTGCACCCCACCGACGTAGCCCCAGGGCACGTAGAGAGTGCCACCCCGATTGAAGCGGACCTTGCAGACACCCGGCTGGCCCTCGGGGATCGGACAGCAGTGGCCGCAGGCGTAACACCGCACCCGATTGCGGTCTAACCGCTCATACAGTTCGCCCTCGCGAACATGCTCATAGACGATATCCTTGAGCGTCGACACCGGGAAACCCTTCTCTCTATATTTTAAACCGGAAGCGCTCGAGAGGACCAAGCGGCTCATGGCTCCGGGGGGGCGTCGGGCGGGCGCGATGCGCGATGCCGGGCTCTCCAGTTATTCGCCTGTTGCTGAGCATCGAGAATCTGGCGGCGATTCAACCGCGATGCCAGCATGGCCGCACGAGACTTACTGGCTTCATCTCCCCCGGCTTTCGCTAGAATCGACCAGAAATAGGCTTTTACGGGATCCGCGGGAACGCTGCGTCCGGCCGAATAATAGGCCCCGAGCATGCCTTGCGCGCCGGGGTCGTCTTGCTCGGCCGCTTCGTTGAACCAGTGGACCGCCTCCTGGTCATCTTGCGGCACTCCGTCCCCTGTCTCATAGCGGACGCCCAAGGCGAACTGGGCAGCGGCGTCCCCTTGATCCGCCAATTGCAACAACTCCGGCAACCCCGTCGCTCGTTGCTTCATAGGCGGATCGGGGAGTTGCAGGCTGCCCGAGGTTGTCGGCTCGACCGTCGTTTGACTCGAACCCCGGCTATCGACTTCCCAGATTCTGATTACCCCAAGAAAGACGAACGAGACCGTGATGCCGATCTTGATCAGGGCGCCCGGCCACCGAGCAAGCTTAGGCGCACGCGGCTCGGGCGGGGCTTCGGGGGCGCCTTCCTCCTCCGCCGCCTCAGCTGGAGCGCCAGCTGTGGCGGCCATCTTTGCCAGGCGCACAAGAATGAACTCATCATCCGGCCCGAATGCGTTCGGCTGTAGGCAAAACACCTCGAGCAGCCCAATGATCATGGATTTCCAGCGGATGGGCACGACGAGTATTGACCGCACCCCGATCGAGCGGCAACTTTCGCGGTCCACGCGGGGATCGGTTTCGGAATCGTCGCACCGCAAGACTGAGCCGCTGCGCACACATTCCCCGGAAAACCCTGACCCGATGCTGAAGCGGTAGCCACTGGGGGGAGCATCGTCGACGCTGGCTCGGCAAATCATCTCCTCGCCCTCGGCTAACGCCAAGGCGGCGCCGCTCGCTCGGGTAAATTCTTGTGCCCTGCGAGCAACCAGGTGCAAGGCGAGATCCCGATCGACTCCAACCGCCTCGAGCTCGGGCTGCACAGCTTCGACGGCGGCGAGAATGGTTGTGTAATCTGGCTGCGTAGGCTTGCTCCGATTCTCCAAGGGGGCGATGCCGCTGGTATTTGTCCGTAAGCTCGCGCGCGGTCCCGGTTGGGCGATCGGGCGCTGCTGAATTGTCTGTGGGAGCTTGGCGATTCGGCTGAAGAGCCACAGTCTCAGGGCGCTAAGCGACTCCTCGGGCATGGCGTAAAATCGAAGCCCAGCGCGCCCGAATGCGTCCGTCCTGACCACCTCGGCGTCCGCTCGGATTAGGGTCTGGCTGTAGGGCAATCTCAGCAGGGAGGTTCGCCGTTGGCCGGGTTCGAGCGGAAGCAACGCCTGAATCCCCATGCCATTTTCGCTGATATCGACTATTCTCATCCGCTCCGGCGGCTGGCTGCTACCAGTTCCGACCAGGCTGGCATAGGCAGGGAGCTGCACCTTGTAGCGCACACTCCAACGGCGATCACACATCTCTAAGCCAATCACAGGCGGATTGGTGAGGGCAGACCGCATGGCGGGCCTTTATATCATATTATCCCAAGGAGATAGCCCGGGAACAGGGGAAACCCTTGCCGGGCGCCCGACTACAGAGACTTTCGCCGGCTGGCTCGCCCCATGCTTGCAAGCCGACTCATGGCGGCCACCATGGTGCTCGAAAACAGTTCGATGGTCGCAATGTCGCGGTTGTCGAACGCGTAAGGAGCGATCGACAGAACCTCGAAGACTCCGATCATGCGGCGATAATGGCGCAAGGGAGCTGCAAGCACGGAGCGCACTCCCAAGCGGCGGCAGGAGGCGAGGTCGACGCTCGGATTTCTTTCCGTATCCTGGCAAAGTACAACCTTGCCGGTGCGAACACAATCGGCGGTGATGCCGGCATCGGTCTGCAAACGAACTCCGAGGTCAGGCGCGGTGCGACCGGTGCGGGCACGACACACCATTTCCTCGCCCTGGCACAAAGCGATGGCGGCCCCGGTCGCTCCCGTCAAGGCTTGCGCCCGTTCGGCAATGATGTGAATTGCGGGCTCCAAATCGATTTCGCTCGGACATAGCTCTTGCCCTAGGCGGGGGCGCACAACGGGCACCTCCACCGATGCCTGAGTACGGGCGTGGTGACGCGAGGGCGCCAGGGTCGCGAATGAGGCGGGCAAGTGGTTTTCCGGCGCGCCGGCGGGGACAGTGCGGAGAAGATCGCGCACCAATCGATCGAGCTCATTATCGGTGATCAACCGCGCGGTTGTCTGTCCGCGCAGGGATCCACCTAGAATTCGTGACAAGCTCAACAATGCTTGACTACCACAGGCAAAGCAATAAGACGTAGTGCTGCGACTAATCAACTCACATTGCGTGCAAAACACAGCGGTTTCGAGCGCGATACAACTCAGATCTTGCTTCTCCGCCATGGTTTTTGCATTGCTCAAGAACATGGTGAAGGAAAACATAAATGGCCCGTGCTCCTCCGGGGAATGATCGACGTGGTTCAGCCCGGTGATTATTGTGGATAAAGAGATGCGCGACTGGGCGTGCGGATGGTGGAGAATTCGGCAACATATTTTCTTGACTCTCAAACCATCGCTCGAAAGTTTACACCGCGTGTCAAGCAGCGATCGCGGCATCCCAATTCTCAATTTCACGCCGCCAAGTCAAGAGTCCAAACGAACCGTTATGGAGTCACCGTGCTCACTGCAGCGAGCCTTCCGGTTGGTTTCCGAGCAGGGATGGGCTTCACGGGATCGGCACAAGGAGCGTGCTCTGCCGGGAAAGCATGACCGCCAAGCGGCAGTCGGATCGAGGATCGGCGAAGTTAGATTCTTCCGGTAGGCGTGCGTCGGCTTTCGCCGCCCCACGGTCCATGGTTACGGATGAGATGAAGTGGGCGGCAACAAGAAGGAATCTTGGTCAGCACCAGAGATTGCCTTCGGACGCGTGGCGACCTGAACTTAGCGAGCGCTATTGGCTAATCGAGCTCGCAGTGGCCGAGAACGCATTATTGGCATTCCCGCCAATCAAGCGCACGGTACCGACCACAATGATCAGGATAACGGCAAGCATAACCGCATATTCGGCAATATCCTGACCTTGTTCTTCCAGCCAGATTTTATGGAACCAGCGTTGCAAAGACTGCCTCCTAGATAGGGCAACTACCGCAAACCGAACGTCTCCACGCCCCTCTCCGCCACTCTAATGCTAGGGCCCGGCCTGGGCCTCGGCAATGGCACGACCGTGCCATGTTCAGCAGATGGGCTTTAGGGGCAAAGACTGGTTGACCGCGAACAAGGCCAGTTCCAGCCGGGTAGAAACTCCCAGCTTGTCAAAAATGTTGCTCAGGTGGTGCTTTACCGTATCTTCGCTGATCTTGAAATACTCGGCGATCTCCTTATTGGAATAGCCTGCCACCACGGCCGAAACGATCTCCAATTCTCGCGGCGTGAGCCCGAACTTCTTCTGCCTGGCTTCTTCCCCGGAGGATTGAATGAGGTTGCGGAGATACTGCATGAGGTTGGAGATGCTCTCCCGCCCAACCCAGTATTCTCCGGCCATGACGGTGTGAATGCTCTTGAGCAGAAGCTGGGTGGCAGAATCCTTCAGAACCACACCCCGTGCGCCCAGCTGTAGGGCTTCGACAATCTGGCTCTTCTCTGCCGCCGCCGTGAGCAGTATGACTCGGACCCCGTTCGAGCCCGAACCCGCGCTCATCTCCCGCAAGGCTTCAAGCCCCGGATGGCGGGGCATGGCGAGGTCGAGCAGCAGGATGTCGGGCCGCAGTTGACGAACCAGCTTCACGGCTTCGGCGCCGTCGCAAGCCTCGCCAACCACCTTGAGATCCGACTCGGTTTCGAGTAATCGCCGTAGCCCATCCCGGAAAATCGGATGATCATCAGCGACCACGATGCGAATAGGATGCGATCTTCCTCTATCCATGGATTGCGCCTTGTTGCTGGGGTACCGTGATCTCCAAACGGGAGCCACGGCCCGGATACGATTCTATCGTGAGTTCGCCGTCAATTAAACGCACCCGCTCCTTGATAACCAACGGCCCTTTGCCCGTGCTATCCAATTCGTTGTGCGACAAGCGTCCCGAGAAGGGAAATCCATGGCCATCGTCCTCGATCTCCATTCTCCAAGTGCCGTTCCTCGCGCCCAGACGAACCAAAACCCGTTGCGCCTGACTGTGCTTGCGAACATTGACCAGTGCTTCCTGCACGATCCGCGCCACCTCGCGGCAGACCGGTTGTGGCATATCGAGTTCCGTCAGCTCGGAAACGAAGCGGGCAGCAATCCCGGTCTCGCGCTGGAAGCGGTCCACGCTGTCGTGAATGAGGCCGAGCAACCGCTTGGCATCGACGTCGAGAGTCTTCATCTGCTGCATCAACTCGCGCAATTTGAGGACTTCCTCCCGCAGCAGACCCTGGATGCGGCCCAGTTCCGGCGTCACCAGATCCGGCCGGCTGGTCGATTGCCGGCGCAGCACGTCCACTTGCATTTCCACCGCGATCAACGATTGCACCGCCCCGTCGTGCAATTCACGAGCGAAACGGGCACGCTCCACCGCCCCGGCGCGCAGACGCAAGCGGCGCAGCAGGAGCACATTGTAAACCGCCGGCCCAACCTGCCGTACCAGCTCCAGCAAGAAGTGTAGCTCTTCTTCGGTCTCGTTGGTGAGAGCTGGGTCGAGCAGGAAAAGCCGGCCGCGCCACTCCTGCCCGAAGAGGAAGGACACCACGACCGCGCTCTGGAAGCGATGCGACCGCGCAAAGCGCTCAAGAAACTTTGAGCCGGGGTGCTCGATGCGACTGCCCGCTTCGTCGATACCGAGGACGGCGACGGGCGGTCGGGATTGGCCGTCTGCTTCGGCATAGCACACCGCCGCCTCGGTCTCGTGCAAATAGATTTCACGATCGGCGACCGTCGGCTCCAGCCAGCGAAAAGAGGCGGCCCGCTTCTCCCCGCCGATTTCCGCGACAAACACGCGGTGGCTCATAGCCTCGAGAGAGGCGATCAGCAGGTGCTTAGCTCCGTACATCGAGAACAGTTCCGAGGCAATCGCCTGTAAGGTCCCGGAGACTCCTGCCTCGACACTGGCTTTACTCAGGGTTCGATTGATGACGGCTTTTTCCGCGCGCAGCTGTTTTTGCTGCTCGGCCAGATATCCCAACAGGAAACCCAAGACCAGCAAATACACGGAACGCATGAACAGGCTCTTGGGATCGAAAGAGGTAGCATCGTAGTGCAAGACCGGCCAATGGTAACGCATGAGCACATCGTTGATACTCACAAACAGCCCGGAGCGGACGATGAAGCTTTCGATCCAAAGCAACACGACAGTGACGGCCGCCGTGCTCACGGTCTCCCACAAACCCCATCGGTAGGCAGCCGCCGCCAGCACAAACACGAAGAACACGAAGAAGGGATTGCTTTCCCCAGCGGCGAAAAGGGAAATCAGAGCCGGCCAGATGATGTCGGCGCAGTGAACCAGCACCCGGAAGGCGGGGGTCGACTGCTGTCGCCAGCGCAGGAAGAAGATGATGATCATTCCTTGCGCGATATAGAAGGCCAGCAAACCGATCGCCCACAACGAGAAGCGGATTTCGAGCGGATTCATCCAGATGGCTACGAACGCCGAAATCGCCAGCAAGACCCTGGCCGAGGCTAGCCATCGTTCGACCCGGCGCACCTCGCCCGGGCCCAGGGGCGCTCGCAGCCTCCAAAGGAATCGACCTCGAACCGCTCGGACTGGCAAGACTGCCAACGGAATATGCCCCGCAGAATGCTGACGTCACGGATGATATTGATGTCTGAGGCCTAAGGGCAAGCAAAACTTTGAGTTGTGTGCCTCGCCGGCGCCCCTCGGCTAGGGGTATGGTTTCGTTACCTCCGGAAGATTACGGTAGTAACTTTCCCTCCTTCGGCAGCCACCTACAATGAGACCACGTGTATGTCTCGCCCCGCGAAGCTCTGGACTCTCGCCGTCTTGAGCTTAGTGTGCCTGCAGGTGGCGGCGTCGATCATCTTGCGGGGCTTCGCGCTGGTCACCATCAGCGACCTAACCCAGTTTGCCCTTATGCTTTCCGGCGCTTTGGCCTTGTGGCCGCGGGTTAAAGCCAGCCACGGTCGGGCCCGGATCTTTTGGGCGCTCATGATGTCCGGCGTGGGCATCTGGATGGTCTATCAGGGCTGTTGGTGCTATTTCGAAGTAGTTCTGCGTCAGGAGGTGCCCGACTTATTTGCTCCCGACGCCTTGCTTTTTCTCCATCTGGTTCCTATGATCGCCGCCCTGGCGATGCAGCCCGATCGCGAGCAAGATCAATGGCAAAGCCGGGTCGGCTCACTGGATTTCTTGATGTTGGCAATCTGGTGGATCTACCTGTATCTGATCAGCCTGATACCCTGGCTTTACGTCCGTCCCGATCCCGCCATTTACCAGCACAATCTCAATATCGTCTATCTGGTCGAGAAGTTAGCCCTCCTCGGCGGTTTGGCCCTGCTTTGGAGTCGCAGCTCGGGCTATTGGAACCGAGTGTATGCCCAGTGGTTTGGTTGCACTCTGGTCTATGGATTCAGTTCGTATCTGGCCAACTGGGCCATCGAGAGAGGGGTCTACTATACCGGCTGCATATACGATATTCCGCTCGCAGCTTCGATCGCGTGGGTGAGCTGGATTGGCTTACAATCCGTGCCGCAAGCCGAGGAACCCGCCCCGGTGCGCTCAGGCGAAGGCTACGGCGTGTGGGTTGCGCGCTTAGGCATGGTGGGGGTTCTCTCCCTGCCCCTGTTCGCCGCCTGGTCGGTGTTCAATACCGAGGCTCCGCATCCTGTCCGCAGATTTCGCGTGGTGGTGTCGCTCGGAACCATGCTGGTTTTGGGTGTGCTGGTGTTTTGCAAGCAACACATGCTGGACCGCCAACTCCTCCGCCTGCTGAAAACCACGCAGGAAGCCTTAGACGATCTTCAGCACCTCCAGGCGCAGTTGATACAGGCGGAGAAGCTCGCCTCTTTAGGCCAATTGGTAGGAGGAGCGGCGCACGAGTTAAATAATCCCTTGACCGCGATACTGGGGTATGCCGAGCTGCTCGGCTGCACTTCACTGAACGACGAACAGCGCCCTTGGCTCCAGAAAATCGAGCAGCAGGTGCGCCGAATTCGCACCCTGGTCTCGAGCTTGCTGAGCTTCGCCGCGCAGGTGCCAGCGGAAAAGGTTCCGCTCGATATCAATGCTCTCGTGCAAACGGCGGTTAAGCTGTACCCACCGCAGTTCCATGGGGCTGCGATCCAAGTACACACAGACCTGGCCAGCAACTTGCCTCGCGTACTGGCAGATTCGAATCAACTCCTACAGGTCTGCCTGCACATCACCAACAACGCCCTCCACGCCATGGCGGAAAACGGCGGTGTGCTCGACGTAAGCACGCGGGCCAAAGATGATGTCATCGTGATCGAGTTTTCCGACCGCGGCCCGGGCGTACAGGACCCCACCCGGGTTTTCGATCCTTTCTACACCACGCGGCCCGTAGGTCAGGGCGCCGGGCTCGGCCTCAGCGTGTGTTATGGGATTGTTCGGGAACACAAAGGACAAATCGTCTGCGAAAACCGCCCCCAAGGAGGAGCGACCTTCCGCATCGAATTGCCGACCATCATGAAAGCCGCACCGTCGGTATGCGTGGCGTCACCCTCGTCCCAACCCGAGCGAGACAAGGCGGCGATTCAGTAGCCAACGGTTGTGGCCTTCCCTTTTCATCAAGCGCTCTCGACGCCTGCTCCGGTTGAGAGACCCGATGCTTGGAGCCCGAGCGTGCGCTTCAGCTGTCCACAGGCGGCGTAGATGTCACGTCCGCGAGGGCGTCGAAGGAAGGTCGGCACACCAGCATCGATCAGAATCTTCTGAAATGCAGACACCCGTGCGGGGGGTGGCGTTTCAAGGGCGATTCCTGGTCCGGGGTTGAGCGCGATCAGGTTTACCTTGGAACGGGTGCCGCGGATCAGTTCGATCAATTCTCGGGCGTGGGCTCGAGAATCGTTGACCTGGTTTAGCAGCACATACTCGAAAGTGAGCCGCTCGCGTATCCGTAGCGGGAACTCTCGCGCCGCCCCCATCAGCTTTTCCAGATTCCACTTGCGATTGATGGGCATGAGCCGGCTGCGCACCTCATCGTTCGGAGCGTTCAGCGAGATGGCCAGTTTAGGCCGCACTGGTTCGCGCCCAAAATCATAGATTCGCGGCACGATTCCAACCGTCGAAACCGTCATGCGGGACTCCGCCAGTCCTACTCCTTCCACCAGCAAGCGCACGGCCTTCAGGAAATTGTCGTAGTTTAAGAATGGTTCTCCCATGCCCATAAAGACGAGATTGACGCGATCAAGAGGCAGCGAAACCTGCCGCTCCCCTAAGACCGACGAAATCTGGCCGACAATCTCTCCGGCGGTCAGATTTCGTTTCATGCCGAGCAAAGCAGTCAGACAGAATTGGCAGTCCAGGGCACAGCCAACTTGACTGGAGACGCAGATGGTTGCACCCTTCCTTCTTCTTGGCTCGCTCTCTTGTTCCCTCCCGGCTTCGCTGCCGTCCCCGGCTTCGCCCCCGTCTCCATGTGGCATCCAAACGGCCTCTACGCTCTCGCCGTCGGCCAGGCCAACCAAGTATCGAAGAGTTCCGTCGCGGGAGGTAAATTTGCTTTCGATCTTCGGCAGGGTTAACGAGAACCTCTCGGCGATCTGCTGGCGAAACCCGCGAGACAGGTTTGAGATCTCCTCGGTAGAGTCCAGGCGCTGGCGATAAATCGCCTCAAACAGCTGCCGGCCACGATAAGCGGGCTCGCCGGCTTCCTGGGCTATACGCGTAAGTTCATGAAGCGAAAGGCCTAAAAGCTCCGTCTTCGATCCATCTGCCATGGTCTGAGTCATTCCTTATGAACTTCGATTCTAGTCCGAGCGCCTCGAGGCCAGAAAGTGGCCAAAATCGCCTCACAAACGAGGCTTCCTAACCAACTTATTGCTAGGAAAGGATTAACGATCTTGAGCGAAGCAGCGCGCGATGTGTAACAATGGTAGATCATCCGGGTGGGTCCCCGATTCTAATCTTGCTGGGTTAAGAGGAATAGTGGAAGAAATCCGCAATGTGCGGCGGCAGGTGTTGCCGCATGGGCTAACCGTGATTACCGAACAGATGGAACATCTTCGTTCGGTATCGATTGGCATTTGGGTCAGGACGGGGTCGAGGAATGAGGATCCGCAATGGAACGGGATCTCCCACTTCGTGGAGCACATGGTTTTCAAAGGCACCAAGCACCGTTCCGCCGAAGAGATTGCCCGCCAAGTGGATTCTATCGGCGGCAACATGGATGCCTTCACCGCCAAGGAGTGCATCTGCTTCAACGTCAAAGTGCTCGATGAGCACCTCCCGATCGCCATGGAAGTGCTGAGCGATTTGGTGCTCAACCCGGTGTTCAACAGCCAAGACATCGCTCGGGAGCGCGGCGTCATTCTAGAAGAAATCAAAATGGACGAGGATAGTCCGGACTACCTGGTCCACGAAATCTTCACCCAGAATTTTTGGAAAGATCATCCCTTAGGCAAACCGATCCTCGGCACCAAGGATACGGTCAAGCGGTTCGAACGGGATCCGGTCATTGCTTTCTACCGCGAACGGTTTTCACCCGCCAATCTGATCATCAGCGCGGCGGGAAATTTGAGGCATGCGAGCTTCGTGGAGCTGGTCAGCAAACATTTCGAGCAGATGCCGTCGGCGAAAAACGGCTTTCACAGCCCGCAGCCTAAGATCGTACCGCGCATTATCATGCGCAATAAGAAGGCCCTGGAGCAGGTGCAGATTTGTGTGGGTGTCCCTTCCCACCCCATTGCTCATGGCAGCCGCCATGCTTCCTACATCCTCAACACCCTGCTCGGCGGCGGCATGAGTTCGCGATTGTTCCAGAATATTCGTGAGCGGCAGGGACTGGCCTATGCCATCTACAGCGATCTCAGTCCCTATCGGGACACGGGCTGTCTTTCCGTATATGCCGGCACCTCGCGGGAGTCGGCGGGCAAAGTGGTGCAGTCGATCGTTTCCGAGTTTCGCAAGCTGAAGGCAGAACCGGTTCCCGACGAAGAGCTACGGCGATCGAAGGACCAACTCAAGGGCAGTCTGATGTTGTCGCTCGAATCCTCGACGGCGCGCATGTCGAACCTGGCCCGGCAGGAGATGTACTTCGATCGCTTCTACGGCATGGATGAATTACTGGAAAAGATTGAACGCGTCACGACCGAGGAACTGCAGCAACTGGCGAACGAGTTCTTTCATACCGAATCGATCGCGGTCACGGTGCTCGGGAACCTCAACGGCCTGAAACTCAGCCGCGAACAGCTGAGCTGCTGAAGGCACTCCCGCAAGCGAAGCCCCCAGGCGGGATTCCTGAATCGTAAGCTGGCCGACGAGACTCACTTGTCTCCTTATATCTAGGGAACGACTTGAAGGTAACCTGGCGCGAGGTCGACGAGACCTTCTTGTCGATCGAGCGCGATTCGATGAGCGTGCCCTCGAGAACGTAATAAGCTTCATCCTGCAGCGTCTTTCCCGGCCCGCGAGCTACGCGACCTTTGAACTCAAACCAGACGCCGTGTACCACTTGGGTGACAAAACTGAGTTGCGTCCCGTCCAGTTTTCCTTCCTTAAAGAACTGATTGAGGAAGACCCCGCGATCGCTTTCACCATCTCCATAACGAGAGACAAAACCGGTTACGCGCCCTTCGTCTTCGACGGTGATTTGAACAAATTCCCCGTCGCGGAGAAACATATACATTCCCGAGTAGTCTTCCGCTTGGCCTGGAGCGGCTGGATTGGTTTGGGCGACAACCTGCGCGCTGCCCACCAGAATTAGGGCAGCCAGTATCGCTGGCTGATTCATTTCGGTATTAGAACATGGAAGTTTACCCCGAGAAAGCGACAGAAGTCGGGACGGCCCCGGCCGCCGTTTATAATGCTGGGAACTTGGCCAGTTGCGACGTGAGAATGAAACCCGGGTATCAATCGACGGATTCTGCACCGACCCTGCCGCAAGAAGCCGGTAGCGAACTGAAGTTGCTGATTACTCTCGCTCCGTGGTATCGGGGTTTGCTGGGCAACTTTCGCGATCTGTTCTCGGCGCCCGAGTCACCGCCTGATTCCTTATCGTCCTCGAGTGCCCCCTTTTGGCCTGACGTCTTCGTGAGGTCGCCTCTGCCTTGGCGCAGGTTCGCCGAGTCCGCGTTTCTTCACGGCGTCAGCGTCCTCGCCCTCTGGGGTGTCGTACGCCTGCGGCCGCCGAGGCCCTACCGGGCGACTCCGGTTGTCTTCTCCAGTGCGGACGTACTCCGCTATGAATTGTCGGATTATCTGCCAACGCTCGACACCGGCGTCCAAAGCAATGCTCCGGCCGAGAAAGGAGATCCCGCCAACGGGCCGCAAGCCATTATCTCGGTTCCGCCGAACTCCGAGAATCGTCGGCAGACCATCGTGAGTCCGCCGGCGCTTGCGTTGAACCGAGACACGCCTCTGCCAAATATTGTCGCCTGGACGCAACCCGACCCGCGGATTCCGCCGGCCGTGACTGCCGCCCAGGTGTCGGATCTAAGACAGGCTGGGTTGCCGTCTTCGGTGGTTGCGCCTCCACCCGAAGTCGAGCGCAACAGAATCGTGCCCCTCCCGGTCTTGTCGCAGGCCGTGATCGCGCCCGCACCAGACGTGGGCGCGACGCTGCGGACCAATGATGCCCCCGCCCCGCAGTCGGCCATCGTTCGACCGCCTCCGGAAATCGAGGCGGCGTCGCTCGACCGCTGGCACGACATCAATGTCGGCCGTGCGCAGGTAGTCTCCCCGGCACCTCAGTTGCCGGTTGCAGCCCAACGAGCTCTCCCGGTCCAGGCCTCTCTCGCGAATTCCACGACCAGCGTGGTTCCGCCACCTCCGCGCGCGGAAGGCACCGAAATCTCCAACCAGCACGGAAGATTAATCGCGCTTAATGTGCAGCCTGCGGCGGCCGCACCGGTAGCGGCGCCAAACGGCAACCGTCGAGGGAGTTTTGCGGTCGATCCCCAAGGCAAAGCCAATGGCGCCGGTACGCCTGATATCCCGGATCAGCGGACTCGGACATCGGTTTCAGCGACAAAGACCTTTGGGTCCGGCCAGAATATGGCCGGTGTCCCGTCTGGATTGTTCGTTGGCGCGCGCCCGAAGGCCGAGTCGACGTCAACGATCGGAGGAGAAGCCGAGCCCTCCGACAGCGAGCCCGGCTCCGGCGACGCGGGCTTGATGGCCAAGGCGTCGGTTCCCCGAGTTACTGCCTCGGAACTCTCGGCCGATCAACAGAGCGAGCCAGAGCGGCAGGTGTTTGGCGGGCGCAGATCGTATGCCATGACTCTGAACGTGCCCAATCTGAACTCCGCGGGCGGTAGTTGGGTGATGCACTTTGCCGAACTCGAGGACGGCACCCCCAAGGGTGATCTCCTCGCTCCCGTCGCCACGCGGACCGTGGCCCCGAAGTATCCGCTCGAACTGATGCGTGAGAATGTCGCGGGAACGGTAATGTTATCGGCGGTGATTTCGAGCGATGGCCATGTTGGCCAGATCACGGTGTTGACCGGAACCGATGATCGTCTCAATGAATATGCCCGCAACGCCCTGCTCGGGTGGCGGTTCATGCCAGCCCTACGGAACGGAAAACCGGTGGCCTTACAGGCAGTGGTGAAAATCCCCTTCAAGGCGATGGCCAAAACCGGATTCTGAGATCTCTGTCCGGCCGGGCTCATCTCGCAGGACGAAGGAAGATCGCTATTCCGCCAGACCTGCCAAGGCCAAGACGGTGAGCAAGATTCTCTTAAGCCCCAGTTCACGTCCGCTGCCATCGAACCACTCCTGCAGGGTGTGAGCTCCGCCGCCGGCGCCGCCGCCGCCGATGGCGATGGCCTCCCGGCCTAACGACAAGGGAATGTTGGCGTCGGTAGACGCGCGCTGGATTTGCGCCGGGTTGCCCAAGTAGGCATCGACCGCGCGAATCGCTTTCATCAGCCGCGCACTCGGTTCAAGCTCGCCCGCCGGTCGATTGCCAATGGCAATCAGCTCATAGCTCAGGCCGGAAGAGCGACGTTGGCTTGGATTGCGTCGCTGAGCATCTCCCGCCTCCTCCTCAACTGCCGATTCCAGAGCCTGGCGCAGACCAGCTTCCAAACGTTCCATCTCCGCCATGGATGTTGAACGGATGTCGACCCGCATGCTGGCTGATTCGGGGATGGAGTTCACCGAGGTGCCTCCACGAATCACACCCACGTTGAAGGTGGTTTTCGGCGTGGACGGAAGTGGGGTCTGGGCAAAACGGTGGAGAGTGCGAGCCAGGACCAGGATAGGATTGGGAGCGCCAAAGTCACTCCAGGAATGGCCGCCCGGGCCACGCACAATGACTTCGAAACGCCGGCTGCCTAGCGCCTCGGCGACGATGGTATCGGAGCCCGCGCCGTCCAGAATGATGTTGTAGCGAATGGACTGCTTCCAACGCGGGACAGAGAAAATGTGGCGCATGCCACACAGATTGCCTTCTCCCTCTTCGCCAACATTGCCCACGAACAGGATCGAGCTGTTAGGGAAAATCTTGCCCACCCGGAGCACAGCCGCGATGGCTAGGAGGGCCGTGACCCCCGCCCCATTGTCAGAAACGCCGGGACCATACAAACGGTTGCCCGTCTGGCGGAAGTTCAGCGGCGTGCCTGCCGGAAAAACCGTATCCAGGTGAGCGCTCAAGGCGACGAATTGCTTGTCGGCGCCGGGCAGAATACCGAATACGTTGCCCACCTCATCGGTGTGCGTCTCTTCCAGGCGGAACTCTTCAAAGCGCTCTTTCAGCCAGGTCGCGCGGGCGGCCTCTCCGAGGGGAGGAGCCGGTATGCGCGATAATGCCAGCTGCCACTCCGCCAATTGGGCCTCGTGAGAACCGAACCAGGCATAAGCAGAACGAACCTCCCCTCGTTCCGCCAGACGAGCGATCTCCTCCTGTGCGGTGGGCCAAGCGGGAGAGGTGTCATGGCGAAGGCTTGCCGACATGGACTAGAACTCATCTTACAACGATACCTGCGAAGGCCGGAAATCTGGCGGAATCGGATGGTCGGTGAGCGCATTCATCCGATTGACACCGCTCTGGGCGGGGGCGACTCCTAACCTGCTTTTGGCGTCAAACAGGGAAGGGGGACGGGGTTGCGGAAGGGGGTTTGGAGGCCAGCTTTCGGCTTCGGATTTAGGTACACTATGGTTATGACAAAAGGTCGTGTGAAGGTGCTGCTGATACTCCTGATTGTGGTCTGTAGCCTGAGCCCGCGGTTGGCTTCGGCCGAGGAGGGTCCTCTCGACACCTCCCAGCCCAAGGGAATCACCCCGGAGGAGATCATCCAGCGCTTCGCGGCCAAAGAGAAGGAATTCAAGGAAGCGCTCGATCAGTATAGCTATCGCGAGACGGCCAAGATGCAAACCCTCGAGGACGGAGGCGGGGTGGACGGCGAATTCCAGGAGACCTTCGACGTGACTTTCGATGATCGGGGCCACCGGGTGAAGAACGTGGTGTTTGCGCCACTGCCTACCCTGCAGCGCATCAGCATGAGTCGCGAGGATTACGATGACCTCGAAAACGGCTTCCCCATGGTCCTAACCAGCGATGAGATCAGCCAATACAACGTGTTGTACGTGGGGCAGCAGCAGGAAGACGAACTACACTGTTATGTCTTCGACGTCGCACCCAAGCAGATTGAAAAGAACAAGCGCTACTTCCAGGGGCGCATCTGGGTCGACGATCATGATTTTCAGATCGTGAAAACATACGGGCAAATGGTTCCTGAAACCCGTGCCAAGAAAGGCAAAGGGAACGAGAACTTATTTCCCAAATTCACCACCTGGCGGGAGCAAGTCGACGAGAAGTACTGGTTTCCTACCTTCACGCGAGCCGATGACACGCTTCATTTCGCCAACCAGGACGTCAAGATTCATATGGTCGTGAAGTACACGAATTACAAGCGGTTTGGATCGAAGGTAACGATTACTTACGACGGCAAGGAAATTCCCAAGGGTCAAGATCAGAAGGATAAGCCGCAATCACCTCCTCCCCAGTAGTGCTTCCGCCGGGGTGACCCGGTCTTTTGGCTTATGCCGCTCTATCGGCGTCACCGGTTTGGGCCAACCTGCTCCCAAAAACGCCGCCAAGACGCCACCGCTGAGAATCGATCGCATGTATGGGCGGGCCCGCTCTCGAGCGAAAACGTGCGCTTCAAACTCTCGGCTTCGCCGAGGTGCTCGAAAGCTTTTAATCTCCAAATTCGCGCTTTCACCGCGGCGACAAAGTGAAGCTTAGGAAGAGAATCCCGAGCATGAACGAGCACATTCGCGTAGGCCTGTCGGCTTCGCTTTACGGCAGGTTCGAAGTTCAAGGGCGGCAGGCGCTCGAGGGATATCTTCTCTGGCAGTCCTACGTGAATAGTGAGGGCGGCATAGCCGTTGAAGGCGAAAAAAGCAGACCGGTGCATCTGCTTTGGTATGACGATAGCAGTCAAATCGCCAACGCGCGCAATAACGTTCTTCGTCTGCTTCGAGAGGATCAGGTTGACATCCTGTTAGGGCCATATTCGAGCGTTCTGACCATCGCCGTGGCTGAGATTGCCGAAGAATACAAGAAAGCCTTGTGGAACCACGGTGGCGCCTCCGACGAAATCTACGAACACGGCTGGAGATATCTGGTCAACACTCCGAGTCCCGCGAGTGACTACCTGCGTGCGCTCCCGCAATGGTTGGCGGCGACAGGTTCGGGGCTCAGTCGTATTGCCGTCCTATATTCCGAACCAGGAACCTTCGCCCGGCAGGTTGCGCGCGGAGTCGTCGAATCGGCTGCCCTGGTCGGGCAATCAGTCGAGCTTCTCCCCATCCGGCCTCCGGTCTTCAACCCGTCCAGCATGATTTCCGCCATTCTGGCCAGTGACCCAGAGGTTGTTGTCCTGGCAGGCCGCTTCGAGGACGAGATAGCTATCCTTGGAACTCGGCAACACTGGCCAGCCCGGGTGAAAGCTGTGGCCGCCGTTGCCGCCGGGATTCGACCTTTCTCCACCGCATTGGGCCCGGCTGCCGAAGGCGTTCTCGGGCCAAGCCAGTGGGAACCGGATGTGAAGTTCCCGGAGATTCTGGGCCCTAGCTCCTCTTGGTTCGTGAACAGCTTTCAGAAACAGTTTGGCGTTGTGCCCGATTACGTCGCAGCCGGAAGCTTTGCCAGCGGAGTGATTCTGGCGGAATGCATTCGCCGTGCTGGGTCCACTGATGATCTAAGACTACGAAGGGCCGCCGCCGACCTGGACTGTCATACCCTTCACGGCCGATTCCGGATTGATCCCTGCACAGGAAAACAGGTCGGGCACCGGGTGCTGCTCATCCGCTGGCAGGGAGGCCAGAAAAAGATCCTTCCCTCCTGACGAGCCAGCAGTCCGAACAGGACCTCGGAGCGCCGCGTTTGCCGGCGGGTTGGGGACACTGCGTCAACGGGACGGGGGATTAGGGTCCTCCACTGTCTTTTGTCCGGTTTTTTCGCGAGAGCTTGTGTCCGAGATCCAGAGCGAATTCTTGCAGCCAGTTCGAAATCGCTCCAAAGCCAGCCTGCGCCAGGACTGCGTAAGCACCATTGCGCCAGGGATTCTCGCCGTCCGGCTTCCAAGTGGTAGCGAGCGCGCCGGCGCTAAACGCCGCCAGGTAGAGTGGAACTTGCGGCTTCTTCTCGCTCTCTGTGGAGTTATAGGTCACGAAGTTGCGCCACATGGCATGTCGGGTGCGCGGCCAAAATCCTTGGCAGCGGCACAAGTCATAGCGGGGTTCGTAGCCGAGAACAGCATCCCCGGCCGAGGTCAGCGTGTTCTGAATGATGAACTGCCCGTAGCG
>DATJVZ010000304.1:0-10944 GCA_035501575.1 Terriglobales bacterium
GAGCAGGCGGTCCATCGGCTGGGACGATTCCATGTCGAATTTGACGTCGCTAATGGCGAGCTCTTGGTCTTCGGTTTCGCTGTACTCGAAGGCGTCCTCGAACTCCCGCATCCATTGCGTGTCGCCGGAAAACGCGTGTCCGCGCGCGGCCTTGCGCTCGGCATAGAACTTCAACAACTCGTCCGCCATGTCCTGCATGGCCTTGCGTACGCGGGCTTTGGTTTTGGCCCAGGTGGCCGTGCCGAGATGGTTCAACGCCGGCTTCACGCCTTCGGCGGAACGATACTTCTGCACCAGGTCGAGGCGCGTCAAGGGGACGTAGAGTCGCGCCCCTTCGGCATATTCGAGCAGCATGAATTCGGCCTTGCCGTCGTCTTGCGCAAGCTCCTTCAGACCTTGGTATTGGCCGATGCCGTGTTCCACATGCACGACATAGTCCCCGACCTGCAGGTCGCGGAAATCCGAGAGAAACGCCGATGTCTTCGACGTTCTTCGCTGGGGACCGGAAGCCACCAGTTCCGATTCATCGAACAGATCGCGAGCTCCGAAGATCGCGAGGTGGGCCTCGGGAAGGATCACGCCGTCCGGCACATAGGCTTTCACCAGAGTGGTCGTCAGGATTTCGCCGGTGAAATAGGTAGCATCATCGGCCGAACTGCCCCCGGCCCGCGTGCGGCTGCCCAGGCGAAAGCTAAGGTGGTTCTCGCTGAACAGATCGGCGAGACGTTCCACCTCACCCATATTGGGAACGGCAATGAGCACGCTGCTCGAGGCGCTCGTCTGTTTCTTGACCTCCTCGAACATGGCGGCTACCGAACCATGAAAGCGCTGCGCCGGTTGCGAGTGAAAAGCGACGGAGTCCGGCTTCCCCGGACGGAAAATCTCGAGTTGTTCGAGGTCGATCCCGGGGAGACTCGCCAGGTTTTGCCACCAAGCCTCGGGCGGGAGGTACAGCTCCTCGGGCCGAACCAAGTTGCCGACGCCGCTGCGCTCATGCGTCTCTTCGATGCGGGACCAAACGCGATCAAATTCGTCCTTCAGACGATCGGGTTCGTCGGCCAGCACGACCGCGTTAGGCATGAGGTCGAACAGGGTGCGATCGGCGCCTGCGACCGGGGCATAGAATTCCCATCCGGGGAAAACCGTGAGCCCCCTGGCACGCACCGCCTGCTCCATCACCCCGCCGGCGATGCGCTCTCCCGACAACCGGGCATGAATGGCCCCCAGCAGGTCTTCGCTGACCGGAGTCTCGGTAAGGGGAAGCAGCAGCGTCTCATCCATCGGCGTCGACGATCGTTGCGTAGCCGGATCAAACCTGCGGATCGACTCGACTTCATCGCCGAAGAATTCGATTCGCTGAGGCCGATCTGCCTCGGGCGGATAAACGTCAAGAAGCCCACCGCGCAGTGCGTATTCGCCGGGCATTTCGACAAGATCCGTCGCGACATAGCCCACGGTCGTCAGATGCCGCAATAAAGGATCGATTTCGATCGCCTCTCCCCGCCGCAGGACCCGTGCCAAGTCGGCATAGTATTCCGGCGAACGCAAGCGCTGCGCCGAAGCGGTGATGGGCGAAACCAGAATCGAGACCGCCCCACTGGCCACTTTCCAGAGGGCCACGGCACGTTCTTCCTGGATCTCGGGATGGGGCGAGAGATTCTGAAAGGGCAGGACATCGCCGCTGGGAAGCACGGCGATCGAGTTCGCGTCCGGATTCCCGATCAGGCCGCTGAACGCCTGTAGGACCGGAAGCAGGTCTTCCGCGGCCCGATTATCGGGAACCACGACCAAGAACGGCCGGCCCGAAGTGCGCTGCAGCAAAACCAGGAGCAGGGCTCGGGCAGCGGGAACCAGGCCTGACACACTAAGCCGCCCCGTGCCCTCCTTCAGATGGGAGGCCACACGCGAGAAAGGAGCTAGCTTTTCCACGTCCGCGAAGAGATCGCGAACGAAGGGTAGAACCATCGCCTCTTGATTTTAACAGGTGCGCGGTCGAAGCCGACGACCTCGGGCGCCGGCGCATCGGAACCGTGCTTCTCGGAGGGAGCCGGCGATTTTTGAAAGGCGAAGTGGGGCATATTCGGCTCGCTGTTCTTCTGCTTCTCGTCGATATCGGCGCGAATTCGCGGGGATGGTTATTCGTACCGCAAGGCCACGATTGGATCGACCCTCGATGCCCGGCGGGCTGGCAGATAGGCGGCCAACAGGGCTACGATGATCATCGTCGCCATTCCGATGAGGATCGGGATCGGGCTTTCGATCGGCAGGCCCGCGATCAAACCGGCCGCCATGCGCTTCGTCCAAAATGCCAGCGGGATTCCGATTCCGAGTCCGAGACAGAGCATCGCAAGAGCATCTCTGAAAACCATCCGTAGAACATCGTCAGGCTCAGCTCCTAAGGCTAGGCGAACGCCGATTTCATTGGTGCGCCGCGCCACGGTGTAGGCCAGTAAGCCGTAGAGACCGATTGCGGCAAGCAGCCCGCCCAGTGCACCGAACCAGGTGGACAAGGTGGCAACCAGTCGCTCGGAAACTATCGAGGCATCGATCTGATCGGTCATCGTGCGGACGCCCCCGATGGGTGCGGTTTTCAGGACGGAGGCCACGGTTCGGCGAACTGCACTGGTCGCTGACTCCGGATCAATCGCCGTGCGGAGGGTGAGTTCGGAAACCACCCGGCCTTCTTGGAAAGCGTGCAAATAGATGGTGCGCGGCGCGGTTTGATGCAAATCATTATATTTCGCATCGCTCACCACTCCCACGATCTGGTAGGTGGGGGTGTCATCGCCGCGCAGGGTGACGTGGTCCAGGGTCACATAGCTTCCGATTGGGCTGCTTCTACTGAAGTACTCGCTAGCCATGGTCTGATTGATAATGGCGACGTTCGGTCCGAACTGATCATCCAACGAAAAGTCGCGACCGGCGAGCAAGGTCTCTCCATAGGTCTCAAAATACCTCGGCGCGACGAAATTGATCGAGACTTCGCGGCGGGTGTCTGCGTGTCCTTGGACCACCGCAAAACTCCCCGCCCCGACGCCCGACATAGGTGTCATCCCGCTTAGGGTCGCGGAACGCACTCCGGGAAGCGCCTGTAGCTGTGCGAGCAACTCACGGGACAAACGTGACCACTGCGCGTCGTCGTAGCCGCTCTCGTCGGAATCGAGACTGACCAGCAAGAGATGGTCGCGGCGGAATCCAAGATCGGAGTTGCGGAGATGGGTCACATAGATTACTAAAAGCGCGGCTGCGCTCAGCAGCACCATCGACACCGCGACTTGGGCAACGACCAGGCCCCTGCCGAACAGGCGCTGCGACCGTGATTCGCCGATCCGTGCCGCTGGCTGCAACGCAGCTGCCGGTAAGGTGCTCAAGCTAAGCGCGGGTGCTGCTCCAAACAACAGTGCGGTGAGCAATGCCAGGGCGCCGGTGAACAACAACACGTGCGAGTCCACTCGAGTGAGAACATCGAGGTGCACGGGTAATCCCACGATCTCGCGGCCAGAGGTAAGCATCCGCAGCAGCGCGCGACATCCGAAATAGGCCAGGAAGACAGCCGGTAAGCTGCCCAGCAGGGACAGCAGCAGAGACTCGGTGAGCGCCGCCCGCACCAACTGAAGGCGCCCAGCGCCAAGGCAGGCGCGCACGGCCATTTCGTGGCGGCGCGATGCCCCGCGCGCCGACAACAGACCAGCCAGGTTGGCGCAGCCAATCAGCAAGACCAGGCCCACAATAGCCGCGAGTACAAGCACCGGTGTTCTGAGCATCCGGCGGATCGGCGTAGACAAACCGTTGGCCGCCGGTTCCATGGCAAGCTTCATCTCCCGGACGTACGGGCCTACGTCTGGCGCCCCGACAGCCGCCTGGAACAACACGGCCATTTCGGCGCGGGCTTGCCTGAGCGAAATACCCGGCTTCAGCCTTCCCACCAAACTCAAGGAGCCCCACCCGAGGCTTGATTCATCGATCACCGGTTTCATCGCCAGCGGGAGCCAAATATCTTGGCTCAATTCCTCGCTGAGTCCGTGGAACCCCTGCTCGGCCACGCCAATGATTGTGACCGGCTTGTCATTCACGATGATTTCCCTACCCAAGATGGCCGGGTCCAAATTGAATTTGCCCTTCCAATAGGACCAGCTGACTACGGCAACTGCAGGTGGATGACCCAAATCGTCGGCTTCGGGGCCCATGAAGCGGCCGATGGCAGGGCGCAGTCCGAGTGTTTCGAAAAACGTTCCGCTTAGATAGCCGCCTAAGATCCTATGAGGTTCCAGCATCCGCCCGCGAATGACGAACGAAGTGGGAGAGTCAACGATCAGGTCGGATAGCACATGGTTGTGGTTGCGCATGAGCTGATAGGCATCCCACGAAAAGCCGTTGAATAGAGGGTCGCCTGGATATTGGTTAAAGAGTTCGACAAGCGTTCCTGGGTCCCGCACTGGTACCGTGCGAAGCATCAGGGCATTGACGAGGCTGAAGATGGCGGTGTTTGCCCCTATGCCAAGGGCGAGAATCAGAACGGCAACCGAGGTGAAGCCGGGCGATTTGCGCAACGTGCGGAGGCCAAAACGCACGTCCTGCCAACACGCCTCTAAAAGGGATTTCCCAGCTGGCAGAGTGGACATGAACTTCCTTCCATCCATGCGCGGGCTCGCCCGGAAAAACCCGTGGTGTCCCGAGGTTCAGGCCCGCAGCAAGGGCCGGGTCAGGCAGGTAGGGCCCCCACCCCCGTTGATCGACAGCTCCGAACCAGGAAACGTACGAACATCAAACCCTGCAGCCCGCAACTTGGCGTTAGTCCTTGCATTTTCTTCCAGGGCAAGTAGCCGCTTATTTCCGAGCGAAAGTACATTGCAGGCCAGAGTTTCTCTTTCCTGATAGTCAATCTCAATGAAACTGTAGCCCCGGGCTCTCAGTAATTCCACCGTCGCGACCGCCAGCCAGGGGAGATCGACCAGAGCCGTCCGTTCATCGAGCAGGCTCAGGAGCGACATCAGATGCAAACAGGCGGAAGGACCAGAGCCGTGGGGCAGAGGCGCCGGAATCACCTCAATCCCATGACGAGAAAGCGCGGTTCGCAACTGGGCAATTCCGTCCCTGTTGGTTCGGTAGCCGTTTCCCACCAGCAGCGTCTTCGAGTCCAGCCACACCATGTCTCCAGCCTCGGTCGAAGCGGGTTCGATGATTTTCACCAACATCGGCATGTGGGCCATGAACCCAGAGAATTTGTGGTGCAATTGGGCTTCAGGAATGCGGTTCGCCTTCCCAGGCCGCATCACCACCAACCCGAAATCCGTGGGCAGCGAAGCATCGTGCACGTAAACAGCATCCAGGGTGAGATCGTTGGCCGGAGGCATTTCGAGTACTTCCGCTCCCGCCATCTCCAGTTGCCGACACATCTCCCCATGCTGTAGCCGAGCCTTCTCGAAATCGGGCTTGTGCAGGAATCCGAGCGCCTGCCATCTCGCCGCCCGCTCCGGCTGGTTCCAGCCTGCGGTGAAGGGGGAGCAGACAACCACCCGGCGCAGCGGGTCGACCATCGAATGTCCGTTGAACAGCCGCTCCGTCATCTCGACAAGGAAACTTTCCGGCTCCGTGGCCATAAGAGAAATCTAGACTGGAGCCATCCCAAAGGCAAATCCGGGCAGGCACAGGGCGCCGAACCTCACGGCCCGGGTGGGATTGGAGAACCAAAAAATGCGGACGGCCCGGAGCCCCCCGAAGCCGTCCTTGAAACCCTCCCGGTTAGAAAGGGCTGCTCGGATAAAGCTAGGGCAGCCTTGTTGCACGAGTATTGCGAATATGTAAATTTCCAGTGAATTCCCTCAGCGATTACCGTCTGGTCCCCCGGGCTCGCCTGCGCAGGCATGACATTCCTTACCGGGAGGAAGTGCGCTGGATGGACCCGGCACTGGTACCATGTTTTCAGGCGTTTGGGGAGGTGCCATGGCCCGTAAGGTCGAGCTTTCACGCAGCCTGCAGAAACGCGCCGAGCAGTTCATGCCCGGAGGTGTCAATTCGCCGGTGCGTGCGTTCCGCGCGGTGGGAGGGGAAGCACCCTTTATTGTGCGGGGCCAAGGTTCGCACATTTTCGATGCGGATGGGAATCGATACATCGACTACGTCGGTTCCTGGGGGCCAATGATTCTGGGCCATGCCGCCCCGGCCGTCGTCGAAGCGATCAAGGAAGCCGCGTCCAACGGGACCAGCTTCGGGGCATCTACCCCCTGCGAAGCGGATCTGGCGGAAATGGTCATCGGCGCATTTCCCCACGTCGAGAAAGTACGCTTCGTCAACTCGGGAACCGAAGCCACCATGTCGGCTATCCGCCTGGCCCGCGCCTACACCCAGCGCAAGTACATCGTGAAGTTCGAAGGTTGCTACCACGGCCATGCCGATGCCTTGCTGGTCAAAGCCGGTTCGGGCGTGGCTACTCTGGGAATTCCGGGCTCGGCGGGCGTTCCGGAAGAGTTCACTCAGTTCACGCTAGCCCTGCCTTTCAATGACACGGATGCTCTTGAAACGGCGTTCGGGAAATTCAACCATCAGATTGCCTGCGCGATCGTAGAACCGGTCGTCGGAAACATGGGCTGTGTCCCGCCCGCCGACGGATATCTCGAAGCCCTCCGAGCCATTACCCGGCGAGACCAAAGCATATTGATTTTCGATGAAGTCATGACTGGATTTCGGCTGGCCTTCGGGGGAGCCCAGGAGCTCTATCGCATCACCCCCGATCTAACCACCATGGGGAAAATTATCGGCGGTGGCCTGCCGGTGGGTGCCTATGGCGGCCCTTCCGAGGTTATGGATATGGTCGCCCCCCTCGGACCCATGTACCAGGCAGGAACTCTTTCGGGAAATCCGCTGGCCATGGCAGCCGGAGTGGCCACCGTACAATACTTGCGGGAACACAGAAAGGAAATCTACCCGCGGCTGGAACAGCTCAGCAGTGAATTGGTGGCGGGCGTAGCCGCGGCAGCGAAACAAGCGACCGTCCCGATCTCCTACAATCGGGTCGGCTCGATGTTTACATGGTTTTTCACCCCTGGTCCGGTCACCAACTGGGGCTCGGCATCGAAAGCCGATAGCAAAGCGTTTGGCCGGTTCTTCCGTTCCCTGCTGGATGCCGGTGTGTACTTGCCGCCTTCGCAGTTCGAGGCCGCTTTTCTGAGCGCCGCCCACACCGAGGACGACGTTCGCCAGACGATTGCGGCGGCCAAACAGGCATTCCAGCTGGTACACGCATAACGCACGAGCGAGAACAGCACGCTAACTCGAGCAACTTGACGCTGGGGCTTGCTCGAGCATCATCTGCGCGACGGTCACAAATTCGTATCCTTTGGATTTGTACCTTGCGATCAAGCGATCCGTCGCTAACACGGTTTGCGAACGATCAGCGCCAAGGGCTTCGTGTCCTCCATCGTGGAGAAGGATAACGTCGCCTCCCCGAACCTGCTGATAGACTTTTTGCTCGATGTAGTCTTCTCCCTTTCCTTTCCAATCCCCGCCCGTAACTCTCCACATGACCGGCTCGAGCCCCAATTGGCGCGCGATCCGAAACGTAGCGGGCCGGCGCCCACCGAAAGGGGGACGAAAAAACGAGCTGGGATTCCCCGCCGCGTCAGCAATTGCCAGCTGACATCGTTCGAGTTCCATTCTGGTCCGGGGTTCCGAGGCAAAAATCAGGTTGGGATGGGAAAACGTGTGATTCCCCACCACATGGCCCAGATTAACAACCTCACGCACAATATCAGGTCGCTTTGCGACATAGCGGCCAACCAGAAAGAAAGTAGCGTGCACGCCGTGTCTGGCAAGAACTTCCAAAAGGCGGAGGGTATGCGGGTCGTTTGGACCATCATCGTAGGTGAGTGCGAGCTTGCGAGAGCCACGCGGAAGACCAACCAGGCTTCGCCCATACCACTGTCCCTGGGGGGACATCGTTTGATAGCCGGCGACAAAGGCCGCTGCGCCCGCGGCGCCGCCGACGATGTAGCCGACCACCATGCGCCGATTGTAACCGCAGCGGGCTTAGCCAGGGGTTGCCCTTAGCCGAATGATCAACCCAAGGGGGCGGATGCTAAACCATGAGAGCGTGCGTGGGCGAGGCGTGCCAGCTGCCGCTCGTGCCCCAGTGCGGCAAGGCTCTTTCCCGTCAGTTCCTGGTAGACTTTTTCGACCTGCGAGGGAATATTATCTTGCGGGCCTGCCCCGCTCACGTAGCGCGCGATCTGCGGGTTGCCCTTCAGGGTTGCTCGGATAGACTCGACCTGAGTCTTTGCCTCCTCGGGCGGCTTCCCGGTCATCCTGGCGCCAACCTCTTCCCGCAGCGCTTTAAAGAATGCCTGCTGATCGTCCAAGACAGACGCGACCGAACGTGGACCATGGCCTGTGCAGACAATCTTTGCGCCGAGTTGTTTGGCTGCATCGAGCGTTACAATCCACTTGCCTATGTCCCCGTCCCCCACGTAGTTGTAAGGTCCATTCACACAGACGTCGCCCATGAACAGGATTTTCTCCTTGGGCAGCCAGGCCACTGCGTCGCCGTGCGTATGCGCCACTCCCAGGTGCATCAGCTCTACGCGATGTTTGCCGTCGTCGAAAATCAAATCCTTCGAAAAGAGAACCGAGGGCGGCTTGAGCTTGGTGGTTCTGAGATCGGCCCGGGTCTTCGCGGCCTCCTCCCAGTTGCCCGGCTTGCCGCCGTAGTAGCCGGTTTCGTACCGGCGCATCTCCTCGATGACGCCCGTATGGGCCACCGGCACCCCGCCGTTGTCTATAAAGACCTGATTCCCGTAGGCGTGATCGCCGTGATGATGGGTGTCAAAGGCGAACCTGATGGGCTTGTCGGTTTGGGCACGAATCTTGCTGATGATAAGTTTTGCTCCCGCCGGGAAATTCGCATCGACGACCAGCACATAATCTTCGAACATGATCCAGCCGTTGTTGCAGACTGCGTCGGCATTGTCGGACACGTTCCCCTCGTGAAAATAAATGTCGGGAGCTATTTGGTCAGCTGCGGCTGCCTCTGCCGCGCCCGCGGGAACCGGCCCGCCTAGGAGTTCCATCTCCGCCGCAAGAGTTAAGAGCGTCGTCCCGCCTACCAAGAACCGACGTCTGCTGACCTCGCACATGTTGCCTCGCTTTCTCTCACTCCGTCGCCTCCACACTTCGGACATGGATTCTACACGACGCTCTCGAGACCTGCGGTGAAAAGTCAATTCCGTCCCGAGTAACCGCCTCCGTGAGCCCGGGATCCGTGCGCGATCGAGTTTACAAAGGGCAAACATTCAGTCTATGCCTCTGGATTCCGACTTCATCGACTGGCTCAAAGCCGATGGCCGTGGCTATCAAACCAAAACAAATTGGCTCCTGCGCAGCACCATGCTTCATTGCACAAGACAGGCGAACGATAGTCGGCGGAAAGTCACCCCGCAACCTGGCAAAACCAGCAGGCGAAAGAACCAGGGGTGATCAGCCCCGATCGGGTTGAAGTTCTTAGTGTTCTTGGACAAGAGGGGTACCGCCTTTGAGGGTTCGTGTTTACCGTTTGGTTTAGGGGTTACTTTTCCTTCAATTGCGGAGGCAGATTGTCTCGCGCTATCCTGCCATTCGAAGTAACCAGTTCCTTGAGCCCATGGCCAATCTGTTCGAACTCCCCCGCTACCTTGCCGTTGAAGGTCCCATACGTGTGGGCAAAAGTACGTTAGCCCGCATTCTGGCGGAGCGGTTGAACGCGCAGCGTGTGATGGAACCGGAGGAGAATGCATTCTTGCGCGCCTTCTACGAAGGCGAACGCGGAGCGGGCTTCCAGGCGCAGTTTGCTTTCTTGATTCGCCGCTTTGAGCAGCTGCGGGCGCTTGATCTCGGCCCCCGATCGCAGAAAACCGTGGTCACCGACTTCATCTTTGAGAAGGACAAGCTCTTTGCTTGCTTGAACCTGACTGACCAGGAACTCGATACCTACAACCGTTACTACACATATTTTCGCGATCAGCTCCCCACGCCCGACCTGGTGATTTATTTGCAAGCCACACCGGAGGTTCTCAAAAAGCGGCTGAAGAAAAAGAATGCCCCGGCAGAAAAGGCAATCAATGAGGAGTATCTCGAAGAAGTGATTAAGGCCTACGAGCACTTTTTCTTTCACTACACCTCGTCTGACCTGTTGATCGTGAACACCTCGGATATCGATTTTGTGGAGCGCAACGAAGATCTGCAGGAACTGCTGCGCAAGGTATCGGCTCCGATCAAGGGCACACAGTACTTCCTCCCCTTGGGACGGCGGGAGGCAGCCAGTGCGTAACCTCATTTTTTGGCCGCAATGCTCTGTGGTTTCAATAAGTTACTAGGGATCGACCAAGGGGGGTTGGGCATGTACAATAACCTCTGAAGTGAGACCGGACAGGCTCTATCCGCCCCAGGCGGAGGGGCACTGGAGGATAGCTTGAGTTCCACACCGATTGGCGATCCCCGCCAGAAAATCACTGTTACCAGCTTAAAAGAAAAGAAACTTCGCGGTGAGCCCATCACCTGCCTGACGGCCTACGACTACGCTACGGCGCGCCTGGTCGATGAGGCTTCACTCGACATCGTCCTGGTAGGCGATTCCTTGGCGCAGACCATGCTGGGCTACGACAACACGCTGGCCGTCACGCTCGAAGAAATGCTGCACCATACTCGCGCCGTTCGGCGCGGCGTCAAGCATGCATTTCTGGTTGCCGATATGCCTTTCGGCTCCTTTCACGTGACCGCGGATGACGCCCTTCGCAACGCCACCCGTTTCGTGAAAGAAGGCGGCGCCGAGGCCGTCAAGATGGAGGGCGGCAAGAAACGGGCCGAACTGATCCGCCGTGTCATCGATGCGGAAATCCCCGTCGCCGGTCACATCGGCCTGACTCCCCAGTCGGTCAACTTAATGGGCGGGTATAAAGTGCAAGGCAAGACGCTTAC
>DATJVZ010000305.1:0-5719 GCA_035501575.1 Terriglobales bacterium
CATGACCCGACAGCGGCGAACCATTTTGAGCGTGGTTGAAACCGCCAAGCAGCACTTGGACGCCGCCCAGATCCTCCGCCGGGCACGGGAACTCGATCCAGGAGTGGATGGCGTTACGGTCTATCGTACGCTCAATCTGCTGAAACGCTACCGCCTAGTGGATGAGCTCGATCTGATGCATCTCGAGGGTGGCAAGCACTTTTACGAGCGTCAGGGCGAGGTCACATCCACTTGGCCTGCCTGCGCTGCGGCAAGATCAGGGAGTTTGAGAGCGATCTATTGGATCGTTGGAAGGGTCAGATTCGGCGCGACTGCCGCTTTCACATTCTGGTCAGCCGGCTCGAAATTGGGGGGTATTGCGCGCGCTGTCGTACGTCCTCACCCGCCTGAATCAGCTCTCGGTATTCGGCCAGAGGGCAGGGAAGAGAGTCGAAATTAGCGGCGCGAGGCCAATTCGGCCGGCGCGATCGCCCTCGCAGCGGTCCGCTCCGCTCCAATGCGCATCCCGTAGAATGAGCGGTAGACGAAGAAGAACGACACGGCAAAGAACGCCAGGGCCAGCACATGGCTCAATACGGATCCTTGCTCTCGGGCCAAGGAGGCGGCCAACTCCACGGCCAAAAGCCCGAACAAAGTGGTGAACTTTATCACCGGATTTAAAGCCACCGATGAGGTATCTTTGAACGGGTCCCCTACGGTGTCGCCGACTACGGTTGCCGCGTGCAGCTCCGTGCCCTTCTGATTGAGCTCCACTTCGACGATCTTCTTGGCATTGTCCCAAGCCCCGCCTGCATCCGCCATGAAGATAGCCTGATAGAGGCCAAAGATTGCGATGGAGATCAGGTATCCGATGAAGAAGAACGGTTCGACGAAGGCGAAGGCCAGAGTGGCGAAGAACACCGCAATAAAGATGTTCAGCATGCCCTTCTGAGCATACTTGGTGCAGATTTCTACCACCTTCTTGCTGTCGGCGACCGAAGCCTTCTCGACTCCTTCCAGGCGAATGTTGGCCTTGATGAACTCGACCGCGCGATACGCTCCCGTACTGACAGCCTGAGTGGACGCGCCGGTAAACCAATAAATGATTGCGCCGCCGGTAATCAGGCCCAGCACGAAGGGAGCGTGCAGGAGAGAGAGCCGGTCCACATTGGCCGACAGGCCGTTGGTGAGCGCCATGATGATCGAGAAAATCATGGTGGTGGCGCCGACCACGGCCGTCCCGATCAGGACCGGTTTGGCGGTTGCCTTGAAGGTATTGCCGGCGCCGTCATTCGATTCGAGCAAATATTTGGCCCGCTCGAAGTTGACATCGATATTGAAGTCTTGCTTGAGCTCCCTCTGAATGTTCGGCACCTGTTCAATCAGGGAAAGCTCATACACCGATTGCGCGTTGTCGGTGACCGGTCCATAGGAGTCGACCGCAATCGTAACCGGACCCATGCCGAGGAATCCGAAGGCCACCAGCCCAAAGGCAAACACCGGTGCCGCCACCATCAGGCTGCCCAGTCCCCAGGTGCTGACCTGATAGCCGATAGCCATCAGGAGCACCATGGTCAAGCCCAGATAGTAGGCAGAAAAATTGCCCGCCACAAAGCCGGAGAGAATGTCGAGCGAGGCTCCGCCCTCTTCGGCCGAGGTCACGACTTCCTTAACGTGCCGCGACTCGGTCGAGGTGAACACCTTCACCAGCTCAGGAATCAGCGCTCCTGCCAGCGTTCCACACGAGATGATCGTGGCCAGCTTCCACCATTGGCTTGGGTCTCCTCCGAGTTCGGGAATGATGGCGTAGGAAATAATGTAGGTGAGTGCGATTGAGACCAGCGAGGTAATCCACACCAGGGAGGTGAGTGGCGTCTCAAAGTTCATTTCCGTTGCATTGGCATATTTTGCCCGGGTGATGCCGGCGTTGATGAAGTAAGCCGCGGCGCTGGCGAACAGCATGGCAATACGCATCACGAAAATCCACACCAGCAACTGGACCTGTACGGTCGGGTCCTTGACCCCTAACAGGATGAAGGTGATGAGGGCGACCCCGGTAACGCCGTAGGTTTCAAAGCCATCGGCGCTCGGACCAACCGAGTCGCCTGCATTGTCGCCCGTGCAATCGGCAATCACCCCGGGGTTGCGGGCATCGTCTTCCTTGATTTTGAACACAATCTTCATCAGGTCGGAGCCGATATCGGCGATCTTGGTAAAGATGCCTCCGGCGATACGCAGTGCGGCAGCGCCCAGGGACTCTCCAATGGCAAATCCGATGAAGCATGGTCCGGCATAGTCGCCTGGAACAAAGAGCAAGATCACCAGCATCATCAGCAGCTCAACGCTGATGAGCATCATGCCGATGCTCATACCGGATTCGAGAGGAATGTAGTGGAGAGGGTAGGGGCGTCCCCGCAAGGCGGCAAAGGCGGTGCGGGAATTGGCAAAGGTGTTTACCCGGATGCCAAACCACGCGACCCCATAGCTCCCCGCCATTCCAATGACGCTGAACAGCACGATGATGGGCAAGGTGACCGCGATCGGCTTGCCGGGCACCGGTGCCAGAACGCCGAAGTAGAGCACGATGACGGTCGCCACGAAGACCCACAGCAGCAGCAGAAATTTTCCTTGGGTGATCAAATAGGTCTTGCAAGTCTCATAAATCAACTCGGAGATCTCGCGCATGGAGCGATGCACAGGCAGGTTCTTCAGGCGGGTGTAGATCCAGAGGCCGAAACCCAAGCCAAGGATGCAAAACAGAATTCCGATCATCAGCAGGCTATGGCCATCGACCCCTAGAAAATTAACCGAAGCCAAGTCGGGAAGCTTAAGGCTTGCTTCGCCTCCGGCTTCCCCTTCCGGCTGAGCCCCCACGGCTGACGCCGAGGCAAAAAGGCATGAACAAACGGCCAGAATTTTGGTTGCAGTCTGCACGAAACCGCATCCTCGGGACGCAACTCGAGCGAACCAGATGCGCATAGGGGTCCTCCACGATCGGCGATTAAGGATGACTTACGGGTTCAGGCACCTCGACCGAAGCATCTTTCCACACCTGCTTCGAGCGTGTCGAGCGTAGGGCCGGACTTGTGAACACGCTTCCACCACAAGACTTTAACAGGGATGCTGAGTTTGGCCGCGTCGGATACTCGCAGTGCCGCACAACTTACGACGATGCACTCGCCTCTACCGGGCGAGCTCACGCTCCGGGAGCCACTCCCCAGAGCTGAACTGGCAGCAAGAAACGTTTTATAACATGTTCGGGATGACCGGTCAAACCCGGTCTAGGACGAAATGAGGCAGGAGAACGGCCCGCCGGGAATCTCGGGTGGTGACTCTATCTCATTGACGGGCAAGCAGCAAGGAGCAAGGTCCGATTCCCGGCAGAATTTGAGACCGGTTGGTCGCCGTTTGGTGGGAACGGCCGGCGAACGGTCGGCGGGCCACGATATTTCGTCGCACCGCCAGGTTGGGCCGAAAAATCTTCCTCCTGGGGCACAGTTTGGCGGTAGGATGGTCACGTCTTCGGGTGATAAGAGTCACCGCATCGATGACGTGTCCTGTCTTAAATAGCCTCAAATGGTTACCCGGCATCACCCCACAGCTAAGCTCATCCAACGGGTTCAACCACAAGTCTTTTTGCTAAGGAGGGTAGCATTATGAACGTTATGACACCGCCCGGACTTAGGTCGTCGGGCGATTATATTGAAGAGGTACTCACCACCGTAAAAGCCAAGAACCCGGCCGAACCGGAATTCCACCAGGCCGTACAAGAAGTGCTCGATTCCCTGCGGCTAGCTCTCGAGAGGCATCCGGAATATCGCTCGGCCAGGATCCTCGAGCGGATCACCGAACCGGAACGGGTGGTGATGTTTCGCGTACCCTGGTTTGACGATCGGGGAGAGATTCAGGTCAACCGCGGCTTCCGCATCGAGATGAACAGTGCCATTGGACCCTACAAGGGCGGACTACGCTTTCACCCTTCGGTCAACCTCGGCATCCTGAAATTCCTGGCCTTCGAACAGGTATTTAAGAATTCACTGACTACGCTGCCCATGGGCGGCGGCAAGGGCGGCTCGGATTTCGATCCCAAAGGTAAGAGCGACAACGAGGTTATGCGCTTCTGTCAGAGCTTTATGACGGAACTGTCACGCCATATCGGGCCGGACACGGATGTTCCTGCGGGGGATATTGGCGTAGGTGGTCGAGAAATCGGCTTCATGTTCGGACAATACAAGCGGTTGCGCAACGAGTTTACGGGTGTGCTGACGGGAAAGGGTTTGAGCTGGGGAGGTTCCTTAATTCGTCCCGAAGCTACCGGTTACGGTTGCGTCTATTTCGCCGCGGAAATGTTGAAGTCCCGCAAGGAGACTTTTGCCGGCAAGCTGTGCCTGGTATCAGGCACGGGCAACGTGGCCCAGTACACCATCGAGAAGCTGCTGGATTTCGGCGCCAAGCCCGTCACCTGCTCGGACTCCGACGGCGTGATCTTCGATCCCGACGGCATCGATCGAGACAAGCTGGGCTGGATCATGGACCTGAAAAATGTGAAGCGGGGACGCATTCGGGAGTATACGGAGAAGTTCAAGAAGGCGATCTTCATGCCCACCGACGTCAAGCTGGATCACAACCCGGTCTGGAACATTAAGGCGGATTGTGCCTTCCCCAGCGCCACCCAGAACGAAATCAGAAGAAAGGACGCCGAGAACCTGCTCAAGAACGGCTGCAAGCTGGTAGCCGAGGGGGCGAATATGCCCAGCACCCTCGAGGCCACCAAGCTGTTTCTGGATGCCAGGATCCTCTACGGACCGGGTAAGGCGGCCAACGCTGGCGGGGTGGCTACTTCCGGCCTGGAAATGGCCCAGAACAGCACGCGGCTGAGCTGGACCCGCCAGGAGGTGGACGATCGGTTGCACAAGATCATGATCGAGATTCATAAGAACTGCTTCGAGACCGCGGAGAAGTACGGCACCCCAGGCAACCTGGTGAACGGGGCCAACATTGCCGGCTTCCTCAAGGTGGCGAACGCGATGCTGGATCAGGGTCTCGTCTAGTAGTTACGAACCGGGTCGAAGTATGATGCGGGGTGGGAAGGTTTCCACCCCGCAAGTTTTTGCCTAGGCAAGCCGCGCAGGATGAGCTTTCCAGTCTTCGATTATCTATGACGACGGTCCAAGCTCCCGGCCCCATGGTTGACGCCGAGCGCCTGTTTGAGGGCTTCGAGAACCTCATGCCCTTTCGGGTGCAGGATATCCTTCTGGTCTCGAGCGTCTATGATTCTTTCATTCTGCGCGAAGACGGTCGGCTGAATGAATTGCTGATCGGAGAATCGCTCGAACTCAATCTGCAGCAAATCCCTGGCATCACCCACGTCTCCAGTGGAGCGGACGCTCTGGCGCTGGCCCGTTCCCAGCCACGCTTTAACCTGATTGTGACCAACCTGGACGTGGCCGACATGGACGCGGCGCAGTTGGCCCAGCAGGTGAAGGCCGCCGGTCTCGATGTCCCGGTCGTGGTCCTGGCGTATGACTATCGCGAGATCAAACGATTCATCCAGCGCAATCCGGTGACCGATCTCGAGTGGATCTTTCTGTGGCAAGGCAACGTCCGCATCCTGATTTCGATCGTGAAGTACGTCGAGGACAAGCGCAATGTGCTCCACGACACGCGCACCATTGGCCTGCCGGTGATTCTGGTGGTCGAAGATAACATCCGCTTCTACTCGTCGTTTCTACCCGCCATT
>DATJVZ010000306.1:0-32005 GCA_035501575.1 Terriglobales bacterium
TCTACGGTCGCGATTACACGCCGCCATCGCCCATCAGTCCTGCCTATGTACATCCCTAACTCTCCCCAAATGTAAAAAAGAAATTACATTTCCGTGAAACCAGCATGACAAATCGCTCGGCCGCTACCCTGTAATGTTGCAGAAAGATGAACGGGCGATTCGCTGCTGGCCCGTTTCCGGCGAAGGTCCCGGGACCTCATTGCTGAAGCCGTGATAAGCGGCGCTGCGCGAGTTCGCGGAAGATTTCGCGGGCATGTCCCTGCCTGCCCCGTTGCCAGCCGTCACTTCGGCATACTCTGGGCAAGGACAGCCCGGACAAAAACGAAAGACCTGGCACAGCAATGGCACACGCGGTTGCTGAAAGAGAGCTGTTTTCGGTTCCAATCCCTGAACCTAAATAGGAGCAATCTCCTGGGATGAAGGCTTAGCGCCAACCTGTTCTCTCTGTCGCTGTGGTGATCAGCCGCGGGAGTCATTGCGTTTGGTTGCCCAAGGCGCGTAGCATCCGGCGTCTCCGTCGTATCCCAATTCGCCCGTGGTGAGGTAGCTCCAAGCCTGGTGAACTTCCCTGAGAATCAATAACTTCCTGACTTTAGTCCGATTTGATCGCAAAATTACTGCGCTTGCATTTGCCTCCGTTCGCGCGAAACTGCCTGAAAAGCGGGCATAGCGACAAGAGGTTACGCCAGGTTTTACGACACCCCGAAAAACCACAGCCTCGGCAAGCCATTGACAAGTCCGGCGATTGTGCTTGAGAAGAAAATCCTTGACGGATAATCGGCGGTTAGTTGTGTTTTTGTGCCAGCCTAAACTGAGCCAACCGAGCCTCGAGATTCCGCTGCTTGCTCATTGCGGCCTGGCTCGAAGCTGTGGTCGGGAGTGAACTCAGGGCCTTCTTCTCACTCTCGACTGCCCGATCGACGTCTCCTGCTTGAAAATACGCTTGCGCCAGCAGATCGAGATAGTCACTGTTGGTCCCCCCCGATTTCTCGAGCGCTCTCTTGGCGTATCCCACCGCGGTCTGCGGCTGGCGGAGCCCGGCGGGTTCGCACGTCAGGAAGCTTTGGGCGTACGTGAACAATTCGTCCGCCGTTGCATCATCTCGGACCGCCAGTTCTTTCGCAAGGCCTAAACCGTGCGACGTCATTTCCCGCGCCTCTTCCGGCTTTCCACTCTCAGCCAGAGCTTGACCGGTAACAATCAGCATCTCCGAATATCGTCCTTTGGTAAGCACATTGTTCGGCTCCAATGCGGAGAGGCGCGCAAGCATTTCCAACGCCTGGCGATAATTGACGATGGCTCTGGCTCGATCATTCATCTTATAGAGCAAGTCCCCGATATAGCGATGCGAGACCACAAAGCTCATCTTGGCCTGCGCGTTATTCGGGTCGACACGCATGCGGGCTGCACTCAAGTCCGACACTTTCCGATAATTCTCGAGAGCCTGCCGGTTGTTGCCCAGCGATTCTTCGATCGCCCCCACCTTTTGATATGCCAATCCCAGTCGTCGACGGTCCTCGGCATTGTTGGGGTCGGCGGCAGACAGTTCTTCGAAAGTGGAGAGTCCGCTCTGATAGTTCTTCATCGCGCTCTCGACATCGTCACCTTGTTCGAGATCGCCGATTCGAATTTGTACGACGGCGGCGCCGCGACGGGCGCGATCATTCTTCGCGTCTGCCATCAAGATCGATTGATACAAGTCCAAAGCCTTTCGATAGCTGGCCAGGGATGCGGCCGGATCACCCAGATTGGGAATCCCGCTGTGTCCTTGGAGGTCGCCGAGCACCTGATAGGAATTAGCCAGGCGGAACCGCAGTTCTTGGTCGGCGGGTTGGGCGCCGGCCAGCGAGGCAAGAATCTCCGAGGCCTTCTTGAGATCTCCGAAGGCCTCCGTGGGCTTTCCGAGCGTCGGCAGAACCTCGCCGAGCGACTGGTAGCTGCGCGCCAAATATTCGCTCGAAATTCTGTCCTCGGGATTCGACCGGGTGAGCGATTGGCTGATCTCGAGCGCCTTCCGGTAGCTCTCGACCGCCCCTTGCGTATCCCCCAAATTGGCCTCGTAAGGATTTCCCTGAACATCTCCCACTTTCAAGTACGCTTCCGCCAATTCGCGCTGCAATCCGGGATCCGACCGGGCTTGCTGCGCTAGTTTATTGAGATATTCCAAGGCTCTTTCGACCAGTAATTGCCGCGCCGGGGTCGAGCCCGGGAGATTCTGGATGGCGGTGTCAAATTCAAACAGGATGGAGGTTGTCAGCTTCCGCACATCGTTGAACTGACGTTCCGCCTCGGCTCGCTGCGTACGCGCCACCCGTGCCTGCCAGGTTGTGGCCAGAACTCCGGCGACCAGGGAAACCAGGACCAGACCCGCTGCCGCAACCCCCGCCTTATGGCGGCGAATGAACTTGCCGGCTCGGTAGCGAGTGCTGTCCCGCTGGGCGGTAACCGGCAACCCTTCGGCCTGGCGGCTGAGGTCCTCGGCAAGCTGCTCGGCCGAAGGATAGCGACGCTGCGGCTCCTTGCGCAAGGCCTTCATGACGATCATGTCGAGATCGCCGTTTAGCTGCCGCTTGAGTTTTTCGATCGCCGTGGAGCGCTGTTCCGCAATCACCGCCGAAGACAAAGGAGGCGTGGTCTTGCCGTCGCGTTCGCTGGTAGCGGACTGACCAATGGCGGTGCTTGGTCGCGGTGGCTCCTGCTCGCAAACCGCCCGCCCCACTTCGTCCGAAGCATTGGTTCGAGGCCGGTACGGACGCCTTGATGTCAGCAATTCGTAAAGGATGACGCCGAGAGAGTAGACGTCACTGGCGGTGGTTACTGCCTCGCCGCGTATCTGCTCCGGACTTGCATACCACGGGGTCATGAGCCGAAACTCAATGCGGGTGGCATCGAGCGAATGGCCGAGAAACTCCGGCTTCAGGAGTTTGGCGATGCCAAAATCCAGGAGTTTTGGTACGCCATCGGCAGTCACTAAAATATTGCTGGGCTTCAGATCCCGATGAACCACCAGGTTCTGATGAACGTAATGGACCGCCAGGCAGACCTTGCGAAACAGAGCGATTCGTTCGGACACCGACAGGCGGCGGCGATTGCAATATTCGTCGATCGGCGTGCCCTCGACAAAATCCATCACGAAATAGGGCAAGCCGTCGTCGGTAGTGCCTCCATCGAGGAGCCTGGCGAGATTGGGGTGTTCGAGCGCCGCCAGAATTCTTCTCTCGTGGCGGAAACGATCGAGAATTTCCTGGGTGTCGATGCCGGTTTGCACCAGCTTGATGGCTACGCGCTTATTGAAGGTGTCATCGGCGCGCACGGCAAGAAAAACCTCGCCCATACCGCCCGAGCCAATGCGGTGAAGAATGCGGTAGGGGCCGACTTTCTGTCCGTCCCATCTGGTGATCGGAGTTCGGACCGGGGCCGAGGCACTCGCATCGGATTCGTCGGCGGAGATTAGAGCTTCTACTTCGGCAACGAGCGATTCATCGCCGCCGCAAGCGTTCCGGAGGAATTGCCGGCGCTCTTCGGGATCAAGATCTAGAGCAGATGCGAAGAGCTGTTTCATCTGCTCCCACCTCTCCGGATTCACGAGTCTCTGCTCTTTTCGATCTCCTGGGACAGCCACGCTTTCGCCATTCTCCAATCCCGTTTCACCGTGGCCAGGGAGATTCCCAGAAAATCCGCCGCTTCCTCGACACTCAAGCCGGCAAAGACCCGCAGTTCCACGATTTGCGCCTGTCGGGGATCGAGTTGGGCTAGGCGGCTCAGGCTCTCATCCAGGGCAAGAAGGTTGCCTGGCCGTTCTCGCGTCATGCCGAACGCGTCATCGAGCGGAACCTTGGTCGCTCCACTGCCCCGCTTCTCCGCCAAATGACTGCGCGCATGATCGACCAGGATGCGTCGCATCAACTGCGCCGTGATAGCAAAGAAATGACCCTTGTCCTTCCATTGCACATCCTTTTGCGCGATCAGACGCAGGTAGGCCTCGTGCACCAAGGCGGTCGCTTGCAGGGTGTGGTCGCTGCGCTCCTGCCGTAGATAGGAGTTCGCCAGACGCCGCAGCTCATCGTAGACGAGGGGGATGAGAACTTCCCGCGCCTTGAGGTCTCCTCGACTCCAGTCGGCGAGTAGTTCCGTGACTTGGTTGCCCGATGCCGACACGGTAGGCTCCCGTCTAGCTAGGTTCCGGAGGAATTGGAGCCTACGATATCGCCTAAGAAATCGAAAGTCAACGACTTGGAGGCTCCGCGAGTGCCCGAAAGTTGCACTTATGTTGCACTCTTACGACCTGGCAAGCGCACCTTTCCGCCCGCTGGCGACGGGGATGGGGACTAGCTCCCCCCAAAAACAACTGCCGGCATTGATCCCTGCCGCTCGAAACTTGCGCGTATTGGGATGAGAGCCAATGAGGCAACCTCAAAATTCCGGACTTCACAAGGAGAATCGCGATGAAAGGCAATCGAACTTTGAGCATCACAGGGTCGTTTCTTCTAGGCGTAGCCATGGTCACGTTCTCTAGCAATGGGGCTCGGGCGCAAACCAAGGTGCAATTGCCCAAGTTACAAGTGCCGAAAATGCAAATGCCGGCGGCGCAAATGCCCTCAACCGGTTTCAACCCGTATGCCTGGATGATCCACCTCAACAATGTGGGCCAACAACAGGTCAAGCAAATGTATAACCTGTGTATTCATAACCCCGGCGCTTGCCGCGGGCTGGCCACGCCCGAGTCTCTGAGTAACGCTATCCAAGGCGTTCAGCAGCAGTCTTTGAGCAATGCCGCGCACACCCAGCAGAACATGCAGAAAACCTCGAATTCGATCTCCCACACGAACTGTGCAATCACGGGTGGCGTGGTTCGCTGGAATCGTGACACCCAGCAGAACGAGTGCTATCGCTGAACCAAGTCTGGCGGAACACACAACCGGCACCCCGAGGGTGCCCGGTTGTCGCTCTCGGTGGTTCCGAGTGCTGGTTAGAGAAATGGCGAAGGGTAAAGCGGCGAAGTTTCTATTCTGACGTCACCGCCTTCAGATAGCGATAATAGAAATCCACTCCTTCGAAATAGGACTGAATACCCAGCCTCTCATCCCGGCCGTGGGCACGAATGTCGTCGCGATCGACGGCGATACCCGTAATTCCATAGGTAGGCAAGCCCGCACTCATGGTGTAGATCCCGTCGGAGGCGCCCGTCGCCATATCCGGAACCACCGGCGTGCCCGGCCACATCTCGGAGGTAATCTTGTCCAAGGGCTGAAACACGTCGGGACGCAGCGGCGGAGGCGGAAAACTCTTCCGGTCGGGCGCAGTGTCGAAAATACTCCCGAAGTTATTCACGTAGCGTACGCTGATCTTCGGATCGGCGAACACGCGAATCAGCTCCTGCCGAACCTCCTCGGCGGAATGCCCGGGTAGAATCCGGCAATTCACATTGGCCTCGGCGCGCTGCGGCAAGGCATTGTTGGCATGTCCGGCGTTCAAGCGCGTGGCCACGCAAGTGGTGTGCAAGGTGGAATTGTCGATGGGGTCTTCGGATAGTCGGCCAATGGCCGCCTCGTCCGGCGGACTTCTCAGAATTGCTTTCATATCGGCCGCGCGCTGCGGGGTTTCCACTTTGGCCATCTGTTCGTAGTAAGCACGCGTCACTTCATTCAGTTCAAAAGGAAAGTGATAGTGCTCCAGCCGCGCCAGCCCGTCGGCCAGGTGGTAGATGGCATTGTCCGGAACCGGCAGCGAGCTGTGGCCTCCGGGATTCGTCACCGACAGCCGAAAATCGGCATACAACTTCTCCGTCGCATCTACCGTCATCATTACCGGCTTGCCGTGGTCGCTCAAGATGCCACCACCGTCGGAATTGAAAACCAACTCGGCGTCGACGAGATCGCGATGGTTCTTGAGCAGCCAATCAACCCCGTTCGACCGGCCGCCCTCCTCGTCGGCGGTGAGGGCCAGAATGATGTCGCGCTGAGGTACGTAGCCTTCCCTTTTAAAGCGGATCAGCGTGGTGACCATAATGGCGTCGCCACTCTTCATGTCCTGCGTGCCCCGTCCGTAATAGAAGCCGTCCTTCTCCACAAAGCGAAAAGGATCCGTGCTCCAGTCTTCGGGGTGCGCCTCGACAACGTCGAGGTGGCCAATCAGCAGGATGGGTTTGTGCTTTCCCGTCCCGTGCAGCCGCACGACCAGATTCTTCTTGCGGTCATTGGGGCCGAGGATCTGCATGTCGGAATCAGCAAACCCCGCCTCGCGGAACCGCTGGGCCATCGCCTCAGAAGCTCGCGTCACGCTGCCAACGGAGTCCGTGGTATTGATCTCTATGAGTTGCTGGAAAATGTCGTGCGATAACTTCTTGGTTGCCTCGTCGAGTTGCGCCGCCGATACCGAGATGAAGAAGCAGAAGAGCAAAAACAGTGGGATCCACCATTTGCTTCGATCCAAATTGGGACTCCTTGGGTTATCGAGTTGGAACCTTGTTGGGGCTGGTTCGCGAATTGCCTATCTTATCCTAGAAGGTTTCGATTGCGGGAGGGATGACCACTCGGGGAGCGTCAGCGAAGTCACGGCGACGATGGCTCGCGTGGTGCAGAATAGGAGAATGGTACTCTCACGATGGTTGCTTCCGTTGCCGCTGGTGTGTTTCGCTGTCATTCCCGGCGGGACTGCGGTTCCGAGCCCACCACCCGCGCCCGCTGACCACCACATTAAGACCGTCTGGGTCATCGTAATGGAGAACCAAGACTGGTCTTCGATCAAGGGCAGCAAGCATGCTCCTTACATCAATGGGTCGCTGTTGCCACAGGCATCCTACACCGAGCAGTATTTCAATCCTCCCCGCATTCATCCCAGCTTGCCCAATTATCTTTGGATGGAAGCCGGCACCAATTTCGGCATTGCTAACGATCGTTCTCCTTTAACCAACAGCCAGTCCACCACCCAGCATCTGGTGACGCTTTTGAAGAATGCGCCCGGGGGAGCAATCGAGTGGCGGGCTTACCAGGAGAATATTTCGGGAAAGGAATGCCCGCTTTCCGACAGCTATCCCTACGCGGTGAAACATGATCCGTTCGTGTACTTCGATGACGTCACCGACGGGAGGAAGGCGAACTCCGTTTACTGCATAGCGCACGTACGCCCGTTGGCGGAACTCAGCAAGGACCTGGCCAACCATGCCGTGGCACGATACAACTTCATCACCCCCAATATTTGCAACGATATGCACGACAGTTGCAGTCCACTTCGTAATCGCGTCGCCCAGGGTGACACGTGGTTATCCGAGCATCTCCCGGAAATCCTGAACTCCCAGGCCTTCGCCGATGGAGGAGCGGTGTTTCTTACTTGGGATGAAGGCGACAAAGCTGACGGCCCGATTGGAATGATCGTTCTGTCGCCACTAGCCAAGGGCAAGGCTTACAGCAACTCGATGCACTACGATCATGGAGCCTTGCTGCGCACCCTCGAGGAAATCTTTGCTGTCAGCCCCTATCTCGGCAATGCCGCGGTTCAGCCCGACTTGAAGGACTTGTTCTCGGCTTTTCCATGAAGGTCCCCGAGCGGTAGGCAGTTGTGCCGCAGGTTAAGAATGCTAGGCTGCCCGCTCATCGCATAGGGCCTGAAAGTATTCTCGGCCGCGCTGATAGCCCCGCGTAAACGGCTCCTCGATGTCGCTATCCGGGTACTGCCGCTGCAGATCTTCCAGTCGGCTGTCCATCTCGGCTGATACCTGATCGAATTCCATGCAGCGGGTTCGGGCATGCAGGGCAGCCTCGAATCCGAGACGATAAAACTTCTCGTCCTTGCTAAAGTTCCGGCCCGAGGCGGAGTAGTGTTCTCGTTCGTTGTCTCGCAACCCCAACCACCACTGTTGCCGTCGAGCGTCGCTCGCTTCGGCTCCCTGTTGGACCAACGATTCGCGGATGGGCTCGGCGGCGATCGCATCCTCCGCCAGCGCGACCACGACGCTGCGACCCTCGCGCAGAGCGTCTTCATACAGGAAGATTTCGTCCTCCGGCAAAGCTTCGACCAGGATCTCTTGCGCCGATCCGCCAACAGCCGCATCGATCCTCGCCCCGGCGGCTCGAAGAATGGCGATAGCCAGCGGTCCGGCTCCCGTCACCCAGCCGACACCCGGCAAAAAAACCGACGGCAGCCCGGGCTGCCCTTTGCCCCCGCCCGGCGATTCTGCCGCGTCAAAACGAACCCATTCCGCTTGCTCTCTCCTCTCCCCCGGGGTGAGGAGAGAGGTCTTGGTATCGGCAACTCCGAGAGAGCCCAAGGCTTCTAGAGCGCGCTGCGCGTCGTCGCGAGACGAAAATACTCCGCTCATCGCTGGCAATTTGCACCTTCTTTCCTGGCCGCTATCGCGTGCGCCAGCCAGTTCGCTCCGTCATTATCCATAATTCCTTTCCCCGGGAAAAGTTCGCGCTGGACGGAAGAAAAGATTCCCTCCCGGCGGGTGTGGCAGCCAGCTCGCCCATCTTGCCTAGCCCGACGCTTCCGCCAGGGGCAGCCACACTTGAAAACGGGTGTCTCCGGGCTCGGAGGTGACTTGAATATTTCCCTGGTGTTTCTTCACAATTCGCTGTACGGTGTCCAGGCCGAGGCCGGTTCCCTGCCCCACCGCCTTGGTGGTAAAGAAGGGTTCGAAGATGTGGGCTTTGACCTGAGGCGGGATACCTGGGCCGTTGTCGCCGATCTCCACCACCACGGAGGAATCGTCACGATAGGTTCGCACTCTTAACACTCTTAACTCCTCTTGGCCAGACATAGCGTCAATGGCGTTGTCGATGAGATTCGTCCAGACTTGATTGAGTTCGCTGCCGAACGAATTGACCAGGAGAGGAATCCTCTGGTAATCGCGCTTCACTACCACTCCCCGCTTCAGCTTGTAGTTCAGGATCGTCAGCGTGTTCTCCAGGCTCTTTATGATGTCGACGTTCTGCACCGGCGCCTGATCCATGAAGGTATATTCCTTGATGGCAAGCACCAGATCGGAGATACGCGAGGTGCTGCTCTCAATTTCGTTCAGCAGGTTCGCAACTTCGAGCGAAGCCGCCAGCCTGATGAGCGCCGCCCGGGCAGTCCCAGGGCCCAGGTTCGCGAACAACAATTCCAAATCCTCGCGCTTGCTGCCCCGTTTTGCCAAGTCCGCGGAGAGTTGCCACAGATCATTTTGCCCGTGGCTGCGGAACAAAGAGTCGATCTGTTCCTCGAGATCGCTGGCCGCCAAGGGGTCGAGCGGGGGCTGATCGCTTCGGATGATCGAGGTTTCGAGGTTATCGATCTCCGCTTTCTGCGCCGTGGTCAGCTCTCGGCGACCCAGGTCGTGACTGGCGTCTTTGATGCGTTTCACGATGTCGCGTAACTGGCTGGCGGCCCGCTTGGCCGCGGATGCGGGGTTGTTGAGCTCGTGCGCCAGCCCCGCCGAAAGCTTTCCCAGCGCTGCCAGCCGATCCCTCTGTTGCTCAAATCGGGTCGCTTCGCGAATCCGGTCCGACATGACGCCCACCAGGCGCTTGGCCAGCTCCGGCATCTTTTGGATGAGCTCAGGAAAAAGCGAGGCGGGAAATCGTAGAACGCGGCCGTCGGTGATGGCTCTTCCCGTGACGGTAAAGTGCTTCATCCTCGAAAACGGGAGAGCCCCGGTGACATCGCCGGGCTTCATGGCAAACGTGACAACCTCGCCTGATAGTTCCCCTCGCCACCGGAACTGGCCGTCGAGAATCACGAACATCGCGTCCGCAGGATCGCCTTGGCGTGCGTAAATCTCGCCCGCCTTGAGCTGAATCTCCTTACTGTTCGCCAGGAACCACTCGATCTGGTCTCCCGGCAAGTCAGCAAAAATGGGCAAGCGCGCGATTTCCGATTGGTCGACCATCCAAGCTCAGCTCAAATACTGGTGAATGAACTGCACCGCCACGGATCCTTCCCCGACGCCCGAAGCCACCCGCTTGACCGAACTATGCCGCACATCGCCAACGGCAAAGACTCCGGGAATATTGGTTTCCAGGTGAAAGGGATCGCGGTCGAGCGTCCATCCCTTGGGACGTTTGCCGTTGCGAATAAGATCGCGCCCGGTGAGGATGAATCCGCGCTCATCGCGCTCGACCAAATCTGCGAGCCATCCCGTCTTCGGCTCGGCTCCTATAAAAATGAACATGGAGCCCGCCGGCTCTCGCTCGATCTTGTTGGTGTCACTGCACAGAACGGAGACCTCTTCGAGATGGCCCTCGCCGTGCACTTCGGCAACGCTCGCGTGCGTCCACAACTCGATGTTGCTGGTTTGCTCGATCTGGTCGATGAGATACTTGGACATGGTGCTCGATAGGGAGTCGCCACGCACCAGGATGTATACCTTCTGCGCGTACTTGGCAAAGTGCATGGCGGCCTGCCCGGCGGAATTAGCTCCCCCCACCACATAGACAATTTCTTCCTTGCAGGACAAGGCTTCCGTCGCGCCCCCGCCGTAGTAGACACCGAGGCCCTGCAACCGGTCGATTCCAGGAGCTTCCAGACGCCGCCATTGCACTCCGGTAGAAATCATCAGGGCGTTGCAGGAAATCTCGCTGCCGTCGGCCAGGGTTAGGATCCGATACGAACCGTTGGTGCGAAGCCCGGTGACTTCCTGCGGAGCGAGAATCTCCACGCCGAAGCGCTGCGCCTGCACAACCGCGCGCCGCGCGAGGTCCGCACCAGTTAGACCGCTCGGAAAGCCGAGATAGTTCTCAATGCGCGAACTCATTCCCGCCTGGCCGCCGGGCGCGTCCCGTTCGATCATTACCGTGCGCAGCCCTTCCGAAGCACCATAGACAGCCCCTGCCAGGCCGGCAGGTCCGCCGCCCACGATGGCCAGGTCGTAGGACGTAGTCTGAGCCCGTCTCCGTAAGCCGACCTTGTCTGCCACCTCCGCCGGCTGGCTTTCTAGAAGCCTCGCTCCATCGGGAAGAACCACGACCGGGAGCTTGTTGACGTCCGGTCCCAAGGCATCCACCCGCCGCTTGGTCTCGGGATCGTTCGTGGGGAGTTCAACGTCGATCCAATCGTACGGAACCTGGCTGCGTGCCAAAAAATCTCGCAGTTCGTAACTACGCCGGGACCAACGCGTTCCGAAAACCGTAATTCCCTCAAATTTCGGGTGGTAGGACGCCTTCCAGTCGTCCAACATATCGTCCAGCTGCGGATACAGTCGCTCGCTCGGCGGATCCCAGGGTTTTAAGAAGAAATAATTGAGGTTGGCCTCATTGATGGCGCTGATAGCCGCAGTCGTATCGGCGTACGCCGTAAGCAAGGCCCTCTTGGCATTGGGATAGAGATGCATCGCCTCCTGCAAGAAGTGGACTCCGTCCATCTGCGGCATGCGCTGATCGACCAGCAGCAGGGCTACGCTATCGTCCCGTACTTTCAACTGTTTCAGCAGGTCCAGCGCTCGCTCGGGGGAGTCGCTGCCCATCACGCGGTAGTCGCCGCCATACTTCGAGCGCAGGTCGCGCTCGATGGCCTGCAAAACATCGGAATCATCATCCACGCTCAACAAAATTGGCTTTGCCATGACCGCTCTCACAACAGGTTGTCAAGAGCTTGATTAGCGAGATCAGCAAATGGATACAAAAAACTTCCGTCCGGTAAGCCCGGCGAACGCCGTCAACCCTAGCAAAACCGGGGTAGTGGGCTGGTTTGAACTTGGATTAAACGTGTGGTTTTCGCCGACGCTCGATACGAACGGCGACCATTCCGATACCTCCGACCACTGCCTAAGGCCATAAGCAGAAATCCGCCGAATGGAAGGTGGCTATCATACCCAGAGCTCGGCGGACAGGTCACACGCCAAAATGCAATATTGAACAGGATAATCGCTGCAATGATAACGGCAGCCCCGAAGCGCTCTAGCCTCATGCAAAAGATTGTATTAGGGTTTGACGGCGAGAAACAACCCACTACCAAAACCGGTTGTTTCCTCATCAACCTAGGTTTTATCTTAAACTTTAAACTTTGTCCTAAGCTCTTGTCTGGAGGCTCATTTTGGCCAGCCTGCTCAAGATCTCTCCTGCGCTCAAGAAGCGCGCCGCAAAAATTACCTTGCTCCTCATGGATGTAGACGGAACCATGACGGACGGAAGTGTCACACTGCTTTCCCAAAGCGATGGCACAGCACTCGAGATCAAGACCTTCAGCGCGCATGACGGGCTAGGGCTCACGATGGCGCAGACTGCCGGCCTGCGCACGGGCTGCATCACCGGACGAGAGAGTTCGGCCCTGGTTCGCCGCGCCCGGGAGAACAAGATGGAGTTCGTCTATATGAACCAACCCCTGAAAATACCTGCCTATGAGGAGATTCTTCAGAAGGCAGGAGTCTCTGATCGTGCGGTCGCGTTCATCGGCGATGACCTTCCGGATCTTCCCTTGCTGCGCCGTGCCGGGCTGGCCGTGGCTGTGGGCGATGCTGTCCCCGAAGTAAAACAAGCCGCGCACTACATCACCCGGGCGCTCGGCGGCCAGGGCGCGGTCCGCGAAACGGTGGAACTCATCCTCAAGTCCAAGGGTGTTTGGGCAGAGATGATCGGTAAAGCCCGCGCTTGATGAGTTCCCAGTATTAATGGCTGCCAGGGGTTCACCCCTCAAGATCCCTGCCGGTAGGGATCTGTGATACCATCCGGCGCGTTGCCAATATGGCTGTCCAAAGGGGGAAGATATGCTACGTGAGACAAGCGTTCAGTCCTGTATTGATGACTGCACCGAGTGTCACGCCGTTTGCACAGACACCATTCAGTACTGTCTGGAGAAGGGCGGCAAGCATGCGGAACGACATCACATCCGCCTGATGCAGGATTGCGCTGAGATCTGCCTCACGGCCGCCGATTTCATGCTTCGTGGTTCGGACTTGCACCCGGACACCTGTGGGGTTTGCACTGAGGCCTGCGAACGGTGTGCTCGCAGTTGCGAACAAATCGCCGGAAAGGATGACGCGCCCATGAAAGAATGTGCCGAGACCTGCCGACGGTGCGCCATGAGCTGCCGTGAAATGTCGGCGCGAGGGCATAAGGCAGCCTAGGCCGGATGGCGGAGCGTCGAGCGCAACATTCCCGGACTCCGCGCCGGGAGCGCTTCACCACCCAGTGCCTGGCGTATTACCCTGGGTTTCGCCGCCCCGCTCGGCGTCCAATCTAATCCTCGTTATCCAGGTATTCCGCCGGGACATCATCTTCAGGTACTTCGTGAGTTTTGACCTCGGAAACGTCAGGGTCTTTGGCATTTTCAACCCCGTACACTGCGTCGGCCTCGAAGGCGTTGCCTTCCTCGGCCAGTTCCTCGATGCTCTCGGAGTCTGCACCCGCCACATCCGATAGTTGCTGAGTGTCACCCGACTGTCCGGCCGAATCCGGGTCATTCTCTTTCCGTTTGGTTTTTCGCATCAGAACCTCCTCTCACTTGGACGCCGTCCTAGTGTCAAGCGGCATGCAGCAGTTGTCCAGCCGCGGGTAGGCGACGGATCGCTAGTGCAAACATGACATACGACCAGCCACGCAGTATCAAGGAAACGCCCACCGCCAGCCCTAGGAACCACAACCCTGACCATGGCCATTCCGCCCAAAGAAGGATGCCCAGTCCCACGGTAATGAGACTATCGAAGACGGCCCAACCCCAGTGGGGGAACTTGAGACTGATCGCCATAACCAGCCGACAAATACCGATCACAATGAAGAAAGAAGCGAAGAGCAAAGTCCACGCCAGCGCGCCGGCCACGGGATGAGTGACGATGAGCCCGATGAAAATTGCTAGGATTCCACCCATCCGGTGAAGAAAGAATCCTCCCCACCGGCGCACGCGGAAGGCATAAATGGATTCGACGAAGCCGCTGAGGACCAGCAGCCATCCTAGTACCAACACCATCACCATCCCCACCGTCAACAACCATCCCCCATGCTGACGCAGGTTAGCGGCGTCATGAAATAGGACGCTCTTGCTCATGGTTTCCCTCCACAATGTTTCTTACCGTGTGCGAAGTTGGCTCCTTATTTACGTTTCTCCTTAAGAAAAGTTCCCTCCTGAAGTTCGGTGAATGCTTGGCGCAACTGCTCCTGGGTATTCATTACGATGGGACCGTACCAGGCGACCGGTTCCTCGAGCGGCCGTCCCGAGACCAGCAAGAAGCGAATGCCGTCTTCGCCGGCCTGGACTGTCACCTCGTCCCCGCGATCAAAAAGAATGAGCGACCGGTTATCGGCCTCGACCGGAGGAGAAGTGTCCAACCACTGGACCGCCTCCGTCGGCACCGCCAGCGGACCCGAGGCATTGCAGAATTTTCCGCCTCCGGCAAACACATAGGCAAACGCATGACGCGTGGTCTCAACCGGAAGATTCTTCCGCCGGCCGGGAGAAACCGATACGTCGAGATAGATCGGATCGGCGGCGACCCCCGCCACCGGACCGGTTTTTCCCCAAAAAGTTCCACACACCACACGCACGTGCGTGCCGTCGTCATCCTTGACTTCCGGAACGTCGCGGGACATTACCTCTTGATAGCGCGGGGTCGTCATTTTGAGCGATGACGGAAGGTTTCCCCACAGCTGAAATCCATGCATCCGACCTGCCGGATCACCCTTCGGCATCTCCTGGTGAATGATTCCGCTGCCGGCGGTCATCCATTGTACATCCCCGGCGCCGATCACTCCTTTATTGCCGATGCTGTCGCCGTGCTCCACGGTTCCCGCCAATACATAGGTAATGGTCTCGATTCCGCGGTGTGGATGCCAGGGAAAACCGGCCAGGTAATCCTCGGGTACGTCATTGCGGAAATCATCCAGCAGTAGAAATGGATCGAAATCCTTGGTGTTGCCAAAACCGAAGGCCCGGCGGAGATGCACCCCTGCCCCTTCGAGAGTGGGCTTCGACTTGATTAACCGCTTCACCGGTCGGATCGACATATTGAGCTCCCATGCACCGTGTACTCGTAACATGCCCGGGTTGGCCCGCCCAACAGGTTCAGGCCGACTTCTGCGATCATAGCAAAGCGTGTTGCGTCCCAGCGTCCCGGTATTCTGGGGCGTCGAATGCCCTAAACCGGCGCTCGATACACATACTCTCGAGCGAGTATTTGAACTTCGCTCCGCAGCCGCAGCATACCCGATAGGTTCTACCGCCGATGGTAAAGACACGACTCAAGCGCCGGTGGTGGCAAACAAAAAAACAATCAAAGAGGTTTATGAACGTCTCCATAGATGGCTTCCTCTAGCGGCCGTCTTGCCCACTTCGTGGTCACTTCCGTGAACAAAGGGAATGTCTCACGACCTCCGCCGAGAACGCATCCCACGATGCAGGGCTTTTGCGCTCCCCCGAAGAGGCGGGCCAAAAGATACCTCGTTCGGGGTAGGGGCCCTAGAGATCTAGAACTACCTTGTCCTACGCCAAGCTTCGTGTCAGGCTCGTTGAAACCAACCCCGACACCGTTCAGGACTCATACTTCCAAACGCCACCGACCATGGTACGCTCCACTTGGATTTTGATCAGTTCGGACGGATCGGTCTTAAAGGGATCCCGATCGAGCACAACCAAGTCGGCGAGCTGCCCCGGCTGAATGGACCCTTTCAGATGTTCCTCGAAGGAGGCGTATGCGCCATGGACTGTCCCGCAGCGAATCGCTTCCGGCAGAGAAATCCGTTGATTGGCGCCCCAGACATTTCCCCTCATGTCGGTCCGCGTGAGCTGCGACTGCAACCACATCATGGGTTGTGAGGGACTGGCGGTGTAGTCGGACGAATCCGTGGGACGTAGTCCGGCGTCGAGGAAACTGCGCATGGGAAACATCTGTTGGGTGCGCTCTTCACCGTAAAAGTGCATAACGTCGCCGTGGAAATAGACGTAACAGGAAAACGGCGCGGGAATCGCCTGCAGCTGGCGCATTCGCCGGATGAGCGCCTCGTTCAGCAGTGTGCAATGCTCAAGGCGGAAGCGCGCGTCTGGTTTCGGCATTTCTTTTTGGATTTGCTCGTACACTCCGAGGATACGGTCGATCGCCAGATCGCCGTTGGCATGGGTGGCCAGCTGCCAGCCGGCCCGATGCGCCTTGGACCCGATTTCGTAAAGCTGGTCGCGACTGGATAGCTGCAATCCGACGTAGTTGTTGGGAATCCCCAGATAGGGTGCGGAGAGCCACGCGGTTCGCTCCGAGATGGAGCCGTCCGCGTATTGCTTCACACCCCCGATGCGCACCCATTCGTCACCGAAACCGGTATGAATTCCGGCGCCCATGAAATGATCGAGCGAAGCGGCGGAGACATGGCAGTACAGTCGCATGGCAAGTTCCCCGGTGTCGCGCGCGTCCTGATAGCCCTCGACGTCGTGGGGCGACGCGTCGGCATCGCAGGCGGAAGTGACTCCGTTGCGGGTAAACATTTTGGAGATCAGTGCCGCACCTTGGCGGTAGTCCTGGCGCGTATTGTTTTGTGGAATCAGTCGCAAAAAGATTTGTGCCGCGGCATCGCCCACAAAGCCGGTGAGCTGGCCTGCGGAATCGTGCTCCAAGCGGCCGCCGGCTGGATCTGGGGTTTGGTCGGTGATCTTCGCCAGCTGGAAGGCCCTAGAGTTCACGAATGCCGTGTGACCGCCACGGTGCTGCACCAGCACCGGATGATCGCCTACCGCCGCGTCGAGATCATGGCGATTGATAGGCCGCGGAGTCTTGCCGTCGTCGTACAAAAACCCGAGCACCCATTCCCCCGGCGGGGTCCCGGAGGCGCGCTCGCGCAGGGCGGCTAGTATTTGTTCGATGGAATCCTTATCGCAGGCTACTTTGTGCAGATGTTGGACCCCTGATTCGACCGGATGGGCATGGGCGTCGTTGAAACCGGGAAGAACGCTCTGGAAAGCCAGGTCCACCTTGCGCGTGCCCGCGGTGGCCAGCGGGAGAACCTCGTCACTCGAGCCGACGACCAGGAACCGCCCACCGGCGATCGCCACAGCCTGAGCTCGGGGCTGGGCTTCGTCCACAGTCCAGATGTTTCCGTTGTACAGGATCAGTTCCGGCTCTTCTTGACGTAGCAGCGGCAGAGCCAGCAGGCTGCTCATACCAAACATGAAATTCCGGCGCGAAATCGCTCGCACTCCATCACCTCCCGATTCAGGTTAGTCCGTCGTGATCATACTCGCGAAGTCTGGCGGTTCTTCGAGCAAGGGTCGCACGTCTGACTCCACAGATCCCTCAGGGGAATTGAGCCGTCATCTAGTGTAAACTTGTGCCCAGGCCAAGTTCCGATATTAGTATTCCTCAGCGAAAAACATGAGCGTGTCCCAATCCGCAGCGCGCCGATGGCCCCGCTACAAAATTGAATTACGCATGAAGGTCTTGGTGCTCGAAAATGCCAGGCCGACTCCAGTATTCGGTCGCAGCAGCAGTCTTAGCCAAGGCGGCATGGGTGCCTATATTCCATGCGAGATCCGAGTGGGAGCCGCTGTTCTTCTGGAATTGACTTTCCCGGGGTCCGCAAAGGAGGTCAGAATAAGCGCCGTGGTACGGAATGTGGAAGGCTTTCGGTACGGGCTGGAGTTTGAACACTTGTCCGATGATATCCGCGCCATGATTACCAAGAGCTGTGAAGGCTCCAGTTTGCTGTGACGCCACCCTCCTGAACCTCTCACGGTGGTGAAGTCCAATCCGGGGCACGCCGACCGAGGCACTTCTCTCATCCGTCGGAATCGATCAGGGTCGACTCTTCTTTTCTGTTGCCATCACGAACAATAGTCGTTTGACCTGTCAATGACGACAGTGTACTGTACTCGCGACTCCGCACTAGATTAGCGGATATCAGTCACAGAATTCGGAGATCGCAATCACTGCATCCCTTTTTATCTCCAGGAGGAATAGATGATCACGCCACGCCCGATGGCCGCAGTCGTTATGATTGTGTCGATTGGACTGCTCGCAAGCAACTTGCCGTCGTCCCAGTCAAGTTCGCCACAGACGCAAACTTCCCCCCCACCAGCGCAAAGTTCGATTGACCAGGACATCGATTTGTTTCGCAAAGACATCCGCTCGCAGAAGAAGCAGATGATTGCCGCCAATATGAAACTGACCGATAAAGAAGCTCAGCAGTTCTGGCCGATTTACGATCAGTACACTGCCGAACTGGTCAAAATTAACGATCAGAAATATGCGGCGATCAAACAGTATGCTCAAAACTATGACACTTTGACCGATGATCAAGCCGTGACTCTCACCCGGCAAGCCCTTGAGGTCGATGGCTCGGTTGCCCAGTTGAGGCAGAAATATATCCCTCTGTTTCGCAAGGTCATTTCGGGCAAGAAGACGGCAACGTTCTTTCAACTCGATCGCAGGCTGGTCATGCTGATCGACTTGCAACTGGCATCGCAAATTCCACTGGTCGAGCCTTAGGCTTTCGGTTGCAGGCAATCCCGTTCACTGCACTTGTCCAAAATGGCGGCACTCGCCTTCAACGACTGGCCGCTTCGAAAAGCAGAGCGCGGTCCGACTGTCACAACTACTAGGTGACTTTGGGCGGGACATCCGCGACTCTCAAGATCACCAATTTCGGGTTGGCGTAGGCAAGACCGATTTTCGGGGTACGATCTGGGACTCTGACTCAAAATCGCGGTCAAGGAGGAGACCATGGGATTTATCGCGTGGATCGTGGTAGGACTCATTGCCGGATGGCTCGCCGGGAAGGTGATGAAGGGGGGAGGCTATGGGATCTTTGCCGACATCATTCTGGGAATCCTCGGCGGCCTTATAGGAGGCTGGGTTTTTGGGCTTTTGGGAATCTGGCAGGGTGGCGGAATGATAGGGTCCATCCTGGTCGCATTTGTTGGAGCAGTAATTCTCGTCTGGATCACCCGCTTGTTGAAACGGGCTTAGCTGTCAGGTTTTGAGCAACCACGCCCGACGGTTTGGACGGAGGACGAAGTTAGTCCCGACGGATAGAACAGCAACCGGAACAGGGCTGCCGTACGAAACTCAAATCGAACCCGTATGGGCGTGGTGTTTCTGCTGACTCCTGGCTGTCCTGTTTTCGATTGTAGCGCCGTCGCGCTCCACGCGAGGCAGCGGACCTGGGGATCTGCCCGACCACCGGTGTCCGGTTGCAGTGTGGGGGTGCGCACATTCGCTGGCAGGCCCAAGACGAGTGTCTCGCCTTTGAAATCGATGGGGGTGCTCCCCTACTTGAGAGAATTGATTACTACCCCGGTCGACGGGCGGTTATCCTGAAGCGGAGAACATTCGAAGCGATCAAAACCGCTGTGAAGTACACTGGCCAAACGCCCAAGAACCACGAAGTCTTTCGGGCGGCAAAATAGAAGCGATCGCAATGAGGCCACGCGGACCACATCATGACGGTTCGCGCTTGTACCAACTCCCGGGGACATGACTTTCCGCTATTCAGAAGCAAGCGTGCACCCCCCGGGGTAAATCTGGAGGTGCACGATGTTTCGTCTTGTATCCCACACAACCTTCCTTCTCGTCTTTTCCATGGTGGTAGCCTCAACCAGCCGCGGACAAGATCGACCGATGATTCTCGCCGAGCAGGCAACGACGCCAACCGTTCGCAGCGACGACAATTCCAACCGTCCCCGGTTGAAGATCGGTGTCGCACTCGAGGGTGGGGGGGCATTGGGCGTCGCGCATATCGGCGTCCTGCGATGGTTTCGCGACCACCACATCCCCATCGATTACATCGCCGGAACGAGCATGGGCGGGTTGGTTGCAGGATTTTACGCCACGGGAAAAACTCCACAGGAACTTGAGGAGCTCGTGAAGGAACAGAACTGGGACGCAATCATCGCAGGCCAGACATCCTATCGCGATCTGTCCTATCGCCGCAAAGAGGACGCCCGCGACTTTCAGAACTCGCTCGTCCTCGGCCTCAAGCACGGCCTTTCCGCTCCCTCCGGGCTGAACGCCGGACGCGATATCAGCCTGCTCATCGACCGCGAAACCCTGGCCTATTCTTATCTCGAGTCCTTTGATGATCTGCCCATTCCCTTTCGCTGTGTAGCCACCGAGGTGGTATCGGGTAAAGCAGCGGTTTTTTCCAGCGGCTCGCTGCAGCAGGCCCTGCGTTCGACGATGTCGATTCCCGGCCTGTTTTCTCCGGTTCGCGACGACGGCAAGGTCTACGTCGACGGTGGTTTAGTGGATAACCTGCCTACCGATGTTGTGCGCAGCATGGGTGCCGATATCGTGATCGCTGTACATCTCGCGGTGGCCCCACCTAAGCCGGAAGAACTGCAATCGCTTTTCAGCGTGCTCGGCGACTCAGTCGATGTCGCGGTTCGGGAAAGCGAACTTCGTGGACTGTCCAATGCCGACCTGGTGGTGAAGGTCGATTTGCACGATTACAGCTCTCTCGACTATGGCAAAGCCGAGGAGATTATTGGTCTGGGCGAGCAAGCGGCCGAGCAAAAGCGAAATGTTCTCTCCGTCTACTCGCTGGAGAATGTTGCCTGGCAAAATTATCTCGAAATCCAGCACGCGCGGGAAAGGAAGTCCGTGCCCATTCCCCAGTTCTTGCGAGTGGAGGGCACGGATCCACAGTCGGCGCAACATCTCGAAACCTTTTTGCGCCCGCTGCTCGGAAAGCCGATCGATCCGACCGTGCTGGACCACCTCTTGACCCGTCTGACCGGTCTCGGCAAATACGATTCCGCGGACTACCGCCTGGCCACCCGTGCAGGTCAGAGCGGTCTCATCATCACCGTCCACGAAATGAACTACGCCCCGCCCACCCTTCGACTCGGCTTTGATGTGGATGGCGCAGAAAACAATGACGTCACCTTTACCTTGTTGTCGCGGCTCACTTTCATGGATATCGCCGGCTTCCGCTCGGAGTGGCGGACCACCCTCGAGTTTGGGAATACCTATGGAGTACAAAGTGAGCTGTACAAGCCGCTGAACCCCACGACCAAATGGTTTGTGGCGCCACGTGGCGGCGCGACCGATACGGCGTTCAAGATTTACTCGAAGAGTAATCCGGTCGCCGAATACCGCCTCGAGCAGGCCGACCTCGGTGGAGACTTGGGGTACGCAATCAATCGCTTCAGCGAGCTACGCATGGGTTACGAAGTTGGTTATCGCAGCGCCTATCTACGATTGGGAGAGCCACAATTCGGCTCCTACTCGGGGCGCTTCGGGGATGCGCAGCTGCACTTTTTGAGTGATCATCGCGACGATCCAGTGGTTCCCCGCAGCGGCTCCATCGTAGAAGGAATATTCCGCTGGTATGACGCCAACCCGGGGGCCACGACATCGTTTCCCTTAATTCAGGCTAGGGCGGACTATTATCACCCGGTGAGTGAGCGGGGATCCGTCTTCGCCGGTGGAGAAGGTGGCTCCAGCTTCGGCTACACCAACATCGGTGTGCCCCAGTTCTTCTTGGGAGGACCGGGGCGGCTGAGCGCCTATGGAACCAACGAACTTCTCGGCAATCAGTATTACGACATTCAATTCGGCTATCGGCACAATCTGCTGACTCTACCCCCCTTTGTCGGCAAATCGGTGTACGCGACCGCGTCTTACGAATTCGCCAAAATGTATAACTTCCCCAACGAAAGCAACTTTCCGAACGACGTAGCCGCGGGCGTTATTGCCCAGACCGTCGCGGGTCCACTGTTCGTGGGCGCGAGCTTCGGAGATACTGGGCACAAGAAGTGGTTCTTCCAATTGGGGCACGTTTTTTAAGATCGTCAAACTCTGTCTTTTCCTGGCTTTCCTTGTACGATTTTGCCCGATCGGGTTAGCTGGGATGGATCAGGCTATGTTATAAGTGCCTTATTCTCCGTTTTCGGTCTTCCCGATGAACGGCCGCCGCGCCAGCGCGTCCCCGCCACTGATCCAGTTGGATTCCGCCATTTCTCGTTTCATCGCAGCCTTGATCGTCAGCCTTATGTGTTACCTCGCGGCCCGGCTTGGGGGTGCGCTCATGCTGCGCCCGCAAATGGTTTGGCCGCTGTGGCCGGGCTGCGCTCTGCTGGTCGCGGTCTTGGCGTTGACCGGGCGGAAGAGCTGGCCGGTGCTTATCGCGGCAGGACTTTTTGGATTTCTACTGTACGACTTCCCGGCGGGTCTCTCGCTTCGCTCCTCGAGCCTGCTCAATCTGGGCGACACCGTGGAAGTTCTCGTAGCCACCCTGGGGCTGAACTACCGCGTCGGGCCCGTGCCTCGCCTGGACAGTGTTCGATCCCTGGCAAAGTATGTGCTTTGCGCCGTAATTCTGGCGCCCATTTCTGCGGCCTGCGCCGGAACCCTCGCACTGGGCGACGGCTCCTGGGTCCTGTGGAGGATCTACTTCCTGACGGAAGCGCTAGCGCTGCTCACCCTAACTCCGGCGATCTTGGGACTAGTTCACGTGGCGCTAACCTGGCGCCTGCGGTCACGGACTTACTTTCTAGAAGCGGCCGTTATGCTGGCTGGCTTGCTGATAGCTGGCTACATCACCTTCGTGTCTTTCGGCCGCGGCCGGCCGGAATTTCTTTACCTGCTGGTGCCGTTTCTGTTGTGGTCCGCATTGCGCTTTGGAACCGTGGGAACCAGCTGCGCGGCGACTGCCATTGCCTTTCTTTCGATTTCGGCGGTGATGCACGGCTACAATCCCTTCACCGAACGTGCGCCACTCGATGCCGTACTGTCGCTGCAATTCTTCCTGTTGTTCGCGGGAACACCTTTCATGTTTCTTGCCGCCCTTGCCGAAGAGGACCAACAGGCCGAGCGCGCACTTCGCGAGAGCGAGAAACGGTTTCGATTGGTGGCCAACAGCGCTCCCGTGATGATTTGGACGGCGGGTCCCGACAAACTCTGCACGGACTTCAATCAATCCTGGCTTGACTTTACCGGCCGACCGATCGAGGCCGAGTTGGGCAACGGTTGGACAGAAGGCGTGCATCACCAGGATTTGCCAGACTGCCTGGACAGCTACACTCGCTCGTTTGATCGGCGCGAAGCTTTCCGCCTGCAGTACCGACTCCGCCGGTACGACGGCGAGTACCGCTGGGTTTTAGACAACGGCATTCCCAGGTTTCATCTCGATGGTTCCTTCGCCGGGTACATCGGATCATGCGTCGATGTGACCGAAAGAAAGCTGGCGGAAGACCAACTCGCCCAAGCCGGCGAGCGTTGGCAGCTCGCCATGAACGCCGGGCACATTGGCGGTTGGGAATTCGACATCAAGACGGGAAGGAATATGTGGTTCGGGAAGGCGCATGAACTGTTGGGATTGACCCCCGACGAACCCTCCAGCTCGCTCGAAGCCTTCTGGGATTGTGTGCATTCCGAGGATCGTGTGCGCTTGCGCGCCGCCCTGGATAGCGCCAAGCAGAGCCACACGGAGTTCAATCATGAGTTTCGCGTGGTCTGGCAGGATCAAACCGTACACTGGTTGCGATCGCGCGGGAGTTACTTCTATCGAGCCGATGGTAGCCCGGAGCGCATGCTGGGTATCTCGGTGGACATCACGGAACGCAAGCAGGCAGAAGAGGCACTGTCCAGCCTCAACCGGAGGCTCATCGAGGGCCAGGAGCACGAACGAATCCGGATCGCCCGAGACCTTCATGACGACATCAATCAACGCCTGGCTTTATTGATGGTTGAGATGGAACAACTCAAGATGGACCTGGCCCAGCCCCGGGAAGAGATCGCCACCCAGATGAGTCGGCTGGCCACGCGAGTTAGTGAGATTTCGAGGGATGTGCAGGTGATATCGCACGAACTGCATTCATCGAAGCTCGAATACTTGGGCGTGGTTGCCGCGATGAAGGCTTTTTGCCGGGACTTTGCCGAACGGCAGAAACTCAAAATTGAGTTTGATGCCGAGGCCGTTCCGCCCGGTGTACCGCACGAGATTTCATTGTGCCTATTTCGGGTCTTGCAAGAGGCCTTGCATAACGCCGCCAAGCACAGCCAGGTGTTCTACTTCAAGGTACGAATTCGATCGAGCCCGGGTGAAATCTCTCTCGAGGTGTCGGATTCCGGCGTTGGGTTCGACCCGGAAGCCGAACGCGGCAATCGCGGACTGGGGCTCGTCAGCATGAGGGAACGGGTTCGGCTGGTAAAGGGAACGATCCTGATCCAATCGAAAGCCATGCGTGGAACCACCGTTCAGGTTCGCGTGCCCTTCAAGCCTGAAAGCAGCACCGAGCTCGCGGCTAGTTGACCAGTCCCCGGCGTTGCTCAAAAGGTTTTCCTCATTCCTCGCAACCGCGCTGCTTCCATCCTGCGTCCGCCAGACACGCCGATTGATGCTGGTTTCGTTCGACTGTCAACACTGACAGTTCTGGGTTCCGACGACATGTTCTAAATTCTCGTGCAGAAGAGAAAGTTCCAATGCCGTGGCGACCGTCATTGGATTGCGCTCTGGTGCCGGGAGGCTGGTCTGTTGCCCGCGGGTCAACAGAGTTCGACGGCGCCAGCACCCGGCGCCAGCAGTCGCAAATCGCGCCACGGCCGCGCTGACACAAGGCGAGCGAAGGAGCAATACGGGCATCGGAGCGGGAGATCTTCCCGCCTGAATCGGCCCGAGGACGCCCCGCTCGCCCTTTCCTGTTCAGCGTGTTCGGATCTTCAGTGTGTTTCGATCGCGAGGTCGGTGTCTTTGCGGTCGGCCTTCCCCGCGCGCCAACGGCGCGCACACGGTGAGAACAAGTAAAACCGCAGCCAGCCGAGCGTAGTTGCTGAGGGTTCCCCATGATCGGAGCCGCGTTCAAGACCGGGTCGCGTCATCACCGCGCTTCCCAGGCAAGGTCCGCACGCGAATTTTCGCCGCGGGAGCTTCCCCTCCGAAGCGGATTTGTTGGTTCAAGCGCGAATAAAAGGTAGTAGACCGAACCACTCAGCCGAAGACGACGTGGTGCCGCATCGCATATTGGACTACTTCGGCGTCGTTCCGTAGGTGCAGGTTTCCCATAATTCGGTACTTGTGATATGCCACGGTGCGGGTCGTGAGATTGAGCACCGCAGCCGCTTCCTTCATCGACCGACCTTCGGCCAGCAACTGCAGAACATCGACCTGCCGTTCGGTAAGCAGCGGTTGGGGTGAAGCCTGTTGGGTTCGAGAATTTGGGGCAGCCAATTGCAGCTGCGGCGAGAGATAGCAATCGCCATCGAGCGCCTGATTAATGGCAGAGACCAGTTCTGCGACCGCAGCAGTTTTGGGCAGATAACCGGACGCACCTCGGCGGAACGCCTCCGCCACCAGATCCGGATCGTGATTGATGGTCACGTAGATCACCTTGACGTTTGGCAGCGTGCGCTTGATTCGTTGCGCAGCCTCGAGCCCGTTCAGCAGCGGCATACCGATATCCGCGAGGATGACATCAGGCTGCAATCTTTGCGCTGTTTCGATCAGACTGCGTCCGTCGTAAACGGTTGCAACTACATCAAACGCAGTAGCCAGCAGTTTAGTGAAAGCCTCGGCAATGAGAGCATGGTCATCGGCGATTAAGATGCGCGGGCGGCTGGCACCGTGCATAGGCACCTCCTCAAGAAACGGCTGAGCCTTTTGGATCTAGAGCAGCCCCACAACGAGCCTACAGACTATTCGGTGTAGCACATCGTAAGCTTTGCCGCGACCCTCGGCTACTGTAACTTTTTGCTAGTCGCTCGATTGGAGTGTCGAAGACGGTCACTGTTGCTCAGCGGACGACTAGCGGCACGAGCACGAAGCCTAAGACGGCTCATCAAGATATCGATCTTTTGGGATGCAATTGTTGAGCACGACCGATCCATTTCGGGAAGCCAGTGTCGAGGCCAACGCGCGGTCAGCCACGAGCCTGCCAGCTATGGAAAAAAGAACCACGCCTCTCCCGGAGCGATGTCGCAGTGCGGCGACCCGATGACTTTCTGGTTCGCGGAGAAAGCTTGAGTGGTTTTACAGCGCAGGCCAAGATCTGCCCCACATATCGGAGGAGTAAGATCCACAGCCGGATCTTAGGTCCACCTGATGATCTTGAGAACTCAGGCCACGTGGCGGCAAGTAATTGACAGGTACGCACCTGAAAATCCCAGCATCATTGTGCCAGAGGACTGTTTTGTTAGAGATTCGAATCCATTCACAAGAGAGTTCAAGGGCTTCATGGACGGGTCGATGTGTGTTTGTAAGCCACTGTAATTATTGACAGTTCCCTTAAAGATCTTGGAGAAGATAATCCCTATCGTACCGGTGGCAGAGTCCCCGGACAAAGCGCAAGCCTTTCGCCTGCCTAGTTGGAGGTTGACTGGTTTGCCCTGGAGGGACGGGGTATGGGACGCCCGGGGGTCCTGTTAGCGGATGACCACACCTTGGTTCTAGAGGCCTTCAAAAGGCTGCTAGAGCCCGAATTCGAGATCGTCGGAACGGTCTCCGACGGACTGTCTCTTTTGGCCTCGGCGCCCAGTGCGAAGCCCGATGTCATCGTTCTCGACATCGGCATGCCAGGAATGAACGGCATGGATGCCGGGGTTGAACTCAAGCGACTCCTGCCGCGCACCAAACTGATTGCTCTCACCATGAACGAGGATCCGGACGTTGCCCGCGAGGCCTTGCGGCTTTGGGCGTCAGGATACTTGCTCAAGAAGTCGGCAGGCTCTGAACTCATCAAAGCAATCCGCGAAGCTCTTCGCGGGCGCACCTACGTCACCCCAAAGGTTGCACAGCAGTTGGAGGATGGATTCGTGCGCGATCCGAAACAGGATCGCAAGAAGGAGTTAACCACCCGTCAGAGAGAAGTGTTGCAATTGCTGGCGGAAGGTCGGACGATGAGAGAGACCGCCGACGAATTACATGTTACTCCACGAACCATTGCCTTCCATAAGTACCGAATCATGGAGGATTTTGGTCTCAAGACCAACTCGGACTTGGTTAAGTTCGCCCTCAAACAAAGAGTCATTGCTCCACTCTGATCGAGAACCTACCGCTCCTCGGAGCGACACGTCAAGCTGCGGCTTCCTCAACATACTCGGCTGGCACTGCTCGCAGCCGCCGGGCACGGCCCAGGCGAGACTCTGCCTGGCCTTCACATTCAGCCAATACTGCAGAGGGCACGAGCCCTCGCACTACCTTCGCTCCGGCGAGGAGCACGGCTAGGTCATCCAGCTGACCGATGACCGGAATGAAGCTAGGGATCAGTTGAATAGGACTCAGAATGTAACCGAGTGCACAAGCGGCCACGAGTCTCGCAGACCAGGGCACGTTGGGGTGCCTGAGGATCAAGCTCATCACTCGCGTCTGCCGGACCACAAATTTTAATCGCCCACTCCATTTCTCCGATTGGCGCTGAAGCCAACCATCGTTCCACCCTGCGACCCGGTCTGTGAATCTCGATTTCATTCGCTTCATGGTTAGGCTGCGGCTTGTTGCTTGGCCGACGACGACGCGCCCCCTGCTTTCCGAACGAATAGATAAAACAGCACAGAAAGCAATATGCTGATAACAAGATACAAGCAAACTGCCGGCACAACCATCTTTTGCTGTGGGAAGTTGCCGTGGGCTATGGCTATGGCAAGCCCAGGATGACGGCCCGCGGTTCCAAACGCGAGAACACGACGGTGCAAGGGCTCGGGTCCGCCCAACCAATATCCGGCGATTAGACCAGTCAGGGTGAATACCGTCAGACTCAAGACCGTTCCGTTACCGAACAAAGAGTAGATGGGCCGGGCTTCGATAAACATTACCGGCAAGGCCGAAAGAATCAGCAGCCAAGATGCGAAAGGACCGATGTACTTTCGGACTCGCTGAGCAAACGAATCTGACGAGGTCCGGGCAGCAATCCCTAGGAGCAGCGGCACCAGTATCATGATAAAAACGATGCGGGCCACCGAGCCCGCTGACATAGAAAGCGGTCTGCCACTGATCCTTTCAAAGATCATCATGGCGAGCGGTATCACAGGGATGGCCAGGAAAGCGGTGGCGACCACCAAGCCAATCGTGTAGTTTTCCTTGCCTTCGGCCCAGAGCGCCCGCTTGGGGAAAAGCGGCGGAACCGGTGACACCGACAAGGCCACCAATGCGATCTTTACCGCCGGGTCAAGATCAAAGTTAAAAACCAGGAGCAGCGCAACCACGGGCATCACCACGTCCATCGAGATGAAGGCCCGGACCAGCTTGCCCGGTCGGCGAAAGAGGTACACCGGGTCGGCGAACCGTGCCTCAAGCCCGATCGCAAACACGTTGAGCACGATGCTGACTCTTAGGATTAGTTCTACGAGATCTTGTAGCTTCAAAGACGCACTCCGGCCGTTCGATCCAACAAATCCTGCGACAAGACGGGCCAAGCGGCCACTGTCAACTCTTACAGCCGCTGGTGCGGTCGTCGCTCGACAGACGGCTGGTTCGCCATACTAGAGGGCAATCCTGTCCGAACGCGGCTGGGCTTTCGCCTGCGACTGATTCAAGTACTTGATCAGCAGAACCTCATTGCCGTCCTGATTGAAGATCACCTGATCTACCAGGTTCTGTGCCAGCAAAATTCCCAAGCCACCGGGCCGCAACCCGAGTTGGTCACGGATCTTGGCATGACGAATCGGATCGTCGGGTGGGTTAGCGACGGCGGCGTGGCTAATCTCATCGAGGGTAAAACCGGCTCCAGGATCCGCGATGCGGCACGAGATCATGCGTCGTGCCCGCACATATTCTACCTCTACGTACTTGTTGGGATCGAGGCCCCCACCGTGCTCCATGGCATTGAGCAGGATTTCGCGGAAGGCCAGTCCGACTTCCCCTAGTTCTGATTCCGGCAACTCGACCAGTTCTTTCATGAACTGCAGGAGGCGATCTGCGGTTCGGACCTGGCACCGTACCTCCAGGCGAATCCACTCCGGCGTCGCCGAGAGAAGTTCGATGCCATCGTCCCAAAATGGCACCTCGGTTGCGAGCTCGATCATACTCCCCAGCTGCTCGAGGGAAAAAGGCCTGGAAAAAAGGCTGAAGGCGTGCTCTCGCATGGCGGCAATGACATCGGCCGGTGTTGTCTCACTGGCCAGAATAATCAAGCGAGTATGAGGCCGTTGCCTGCGAATCCTGCGCAATAACTCAACGTCTTCCTTGCTGGACGTCCTCTCGCTGGTGATAATCAACTCGAACGCTTTGGCCTTGGCAGCTTCGAGCGCATCCTTGTTCGTCGGCACATAGCAGATTGCCCAAACTCCAGGTTTCAGGATACTAACCAGCAATCCCTTGAGGTCCTGGTCTGCATCCACCACAAGCGCATCTCGGATGGCAAAGGGCGGCATTGAATTTCAGCAGGGTGTCGAACATTATCGATTGTCAGATTGCGAAACCGTAACTGTCAATTGCGCCAGGGTGAGTTGCTCGATCGACAATCCCATGCCCCGGGAAATGAGCGCCACTCGTTCTCGCGGAGCTACACCGCGGCACGCTATGGATTGTCGCCTCGCCTCATGCTGCTTGCTGAGCCTGATCGGCGGCAAGCTCTTCGATATCAGGAAGCCTCCAGGTTTTGTCGAACACTGCCTTCTCCGGACCGTACAGACGAAACAGCACTTCGAACCGTGCGCCCGGCCTGGTGGGAATCCAGTTCGATTGCTTTCCGGACGGCGGTTTTGGCCCGAAGTAGACGTCGGTTGATCCGTCGGCGTTGGTCTTGAGGCCCTCTGTCAACGAAGACCGGCTTGCCCGGTCCAGGTTCCGCAGGAGGGCGTGGGTAGCAAAATCGTATACCGTCGCCGACCAGTACTGCCGCACGGGTACCTTCGGTGGGACGGAGAGACGATAAGACTTGGCTCCATTCAGCACGTGGCCGCTCTTATCTCGCGTAACAAATAGATAATATTGGCCCGCACCCATATGCTTGACGCTGCTGAAGGCGTAGTAATAGGTGGTACCGCGGGAGTCGATTGGGTAGGCGTTGGAGCCTTTAAAGGACGTAGCTATGGCATCGACGAACTCCGGATCGGCGGGAAAGAACCAGTGCGCGCCCGGATAAAACGGCTCGTAGGCCGATTCGTAGTGCGCCGTCAGCCATTCGTGGGCTTCTTGAACCGCGGCTTTGAGGATATCAGCGGTCTGGGCATCGGGCGCGAACGGCTTGCCCTTTTCAATGCCGATTGACTTTAGCATGTCAATCATGACCCTATCCCTATCCAACCAAGGCTCCAATTGCACGATGCGGTCGAGGCCCTCGAAGAATCGCTGGTCATAAGGAATATTGGCGTCGAAGACGACGTCCTTCACGTCCAAGAAGGTGGTCTGCGGCGGGTTGCCGGCAGCCCAGAGTGGATAGAGCCTTATCCGTTTCAGGTACGCCACGGCCTTGGCGATGTCGGCCTCGTTTTCGCTCTTCGGAATCGAGCGCAGCAGCGCGTAACCCTCATAATTGGTTGAGGGCAGTACGATATACTCAGGCGGCGCAATGCCGCGGTAAGCCGGGGGCAGCGTTAGGTACTTACCTCCCTTGCCCTTATCGACTCCCGCCGGTCCCACGTCTTCGAGTGCGCTTTGCCAGCAGTCCATCACGGTGCCGACGATCGTGCCCTCGTCGGCCGGGGGAATCTCGAGCACCATGGGACCAACCTCTTTTGTATTAGTAAATGCCATGATGTAGAGTGCGTCGGTGTTCGGCGTAAGCGTCTGGTTCTTCCAATCGGAAGGGCGCGACCAGTAGGCGAGTTGATTGAAGCTGCCCTTGGCGTCACGCACCATCGCCTGATACATGGCGTCGTAGTTGACCGCCGGGATGCCCCAGATCGCCGCTTCGACCGCTCGGCGTTGCAGTGTACGTTCGGCGAGTTCAGATGAAGTGAACGCCATTTGTCCCTTCCTCTCTCTCGACTCCTCGATGCGCTCTCGCTTTGCTAGGGTCGGGTTAACCCACTTTCCAACCTGCCCGGCCCGGGAAGACACCATGTCGGGGTAGCCGAGTTCCTCCTGCCACGCTAGGGCGAGCGCTGCTCCTGAGCAGTCTGATCGCCCGCCACAAGCGATAGGCGCATACCTATCTATGCTTATCTGTCCTTGACAATTTCCTACGCCTCCTCTCGGACGGGCTCGGAGTGAGGCTGGATTCGAGAAGCGGTGTGGTCCCCTCGCCTCCCCGCTAGGATCGAACGCCAACGCGCATCTCTCCGGCGGCAACCTTACGCGAGCCGGGAGAAGTGAGCGTAGTCACAATAGATGGAATCGGACACACCTACACCTGTCAAAAATATCAGCCCTCGCTAACCAAACGGATGAGTGCTCGGCTTCTCGTACATTGATCAGAATGGCCAGTATAGACAGGCATCTCCCTCCAAGCCCCTGTCAAGATTGACAGTTTTCGGGGGAGACGCGCACACATTCGTGACTCTTCGGAATGCGTGGGCCTAGCGTTATAAGCGGCTCAAGTCGGGACACCATCCTGTGCGCTCAAAATCAACCACATGGTTCGAAGATCGGGTTCGGGACGACGGCGAAGTCTTCAAGCAGCCTTTGTCGGCATACCGGCGGTGCTACCCGCTTTACCCGACGAGCCCGCCGCTGCTGCCAGCAAGGAGCGGGCGTCGTCAATATTCAATGATCCAGGTTTCTGCGGCGCTTTCGTCTGTTCAGATCGGGCGGACGTTTGGGTGACGACAAACAGATTGGTTGCCCGTTTTGGCCTCGTAACCAAGCGCAATCCGACATGGCAGGCGGAGGTATCGATCGGTTGTGCCATGCGCGCGGCTGGACGGTAACGCCGGCAATAATTGGGAGCACACAGGAACGAACCACCCTTGATCACACGGCGGGGTATTTTTATTTCGGGCATCTGCGGGTCGTAACTCTGGTCGGCGGTCGGGGGTCTTGCGCTTCCGCAGCAAGGTTGGGTCACGGCGTGCCCAGCCGAATACCAGTCGGTGGTCCACTCCCAAACGTTGCCGATCATATCGAAGAGTCCGTAACCGTTGGGCGGAAACTGTCCGATCGGAGCCGTTCCCTCGAAACCATCGGCGCGCAAGTTCTGCCAGGGAAACTCACCCTGCCAGGTGTTGGCCATGGACTTGCCACCCGGTGTGAACTCTTCACCCCAAGCGTAGACCGCGCCCTCCAGCCCCCCGCGTGCGGCA
>DATJVZ010000307.1:0-8124 GCA_035501575.1 Terriglobales bacterium
GTGGATTGAGACGCGGTCGGAGAATCTGCAGTCCACGGGCTTCGCCCGCGACTATCACATGACGGCAGAAATCGCCGCTGACCGCGACGGTAAGATGCAAGCTCTGCGGGTGAAAACTCTCGCCGACCACGGGGCATTCAACGCGGCGGCGCAACCCACCAAGTTTCCCGCAGGTCTGTTCAGCATTTGCACCGGCTCCTACGAATATCCGAATGCGTTCTGCGAAGTAGACGGGGTTTATACCAACAAAGCCCCGGGCGGCATCGCCTACCGCTGCTCCTTTCGCGTGACCGAAGCGGCCTACCTCATCGAAAGGGTGGTGGACGTGCTGGCGCTCGAGTTGAAGATGGATCCGGCGGAACTGCGGCGCAAGAATTTTATTCCGGCGGCGAAGTTTCCCTACAAGTCGTCGCTCGGCTGGACCTATGACAGCGGCAATTATGAAGCGGCCATGAACCTGGCCCTGGAGAAGATTGGATACCGCCAACTGCGCGCCGAACAGGCCGAGAAAAGGAAGAAAGGCGAACTGATGGGAATCGGCATCTCGAGCTTCACGGAAATCGTGGGGGCGGGGCCGGCGCACACCTTCGATATCTTGGGCATCAAGATGTTCGACAGCTGCGAGATCCGAGTTCATCCCACGGGGAAGGCTATGGCGCGCATGGGGACCAAAAGCCAGGGGCAGGGGCATGAGACCACCTACGCGCAGATCGTTGCCCAGGAGTTGGGGATTCCCGCAGCCGATGTGACCATCGAGGAGGGCGATACGGACACGGCGCCCTACGGGCTGGGGACGTACGCCAGTCGGAGTACTCCGACCTCGGGAGCGGCCACCGCGATGGCCGCGCGCAAAATCCGCGCCAAGGCGAAGAAAATCGCGGCCTATTTGCTGGAGTGCAACGAGAACGATCTGGAATGGGAGCCGGGCAAGTTTTACGTCAAAGGTACCCCGAGCAAAGCCAAGACCATCCAGGAGATCGCCTTCGCCGCGTATACCAATATTCCGCCGGGCCTGGAGGCCGGGTTGGAGGCGGTGGATTATTACGACCCGCCCAATCTTACCTTCCCCTTCGGCACCTACGTCTGCGTGGTCGATATTGACAAGGGTACTGGCGAAGTGAAGGTGAGGCGATTCGTCGCCGTAGATGACTGCGGAAATATCATCAATCCCATGATCGTCGAAGGCCAGATCCATGGAGGCCTGACCGAGGGGCTGGGCATCGCTTTCATGCAGCAGATTGACTACGACGAAAGCGGCAACGTGCAGGGCGGAAGCTTTATGGACTATCTCCTTCCCACGGCGGTCGAGACCCCCCACTGGGAGACCGCAAAGACCTGTACGCCCTCGCCCCACCATCCCTTCGGTGCCAAAGGGGTGGGAGAATCCCCCAACGTGGGTTCTCCGGCGGCCTTTGTGAATGCCGTTGTTGACGCGCTTTCCCATCTCGGGGTGAAGCATATCGATATGCCCATCACTCCCGCAAAGGTATGGAAGGTTCTCCAGGAAAAAGGTGTCGCAGCATAAATGGCGCTGAAGATTGAGAAAAGCTTCGACGTCGGGCAGCCCGTCGAGAAGGTGTGGGCTTTCCTCAGTGATCCACGAAAAGTGGCTACGTGTGTCCCCGGGGCGCAGATTACCGATCAGGTGGACGAGAAGACCTACAAAGGCACGATCAAAGTGAAAGTAGGCCCGAGCGTAACGGACTATAACGGCGAAGTGCAGATTGTTCGCTTGGATCCGCAAAATCACGAAATCGAGATCTTGGGCAAAGGCCAGGACGTGCGTGGTCGTGGCAGCGCGTCCATGAAAATGACCGGGAAACTTCGTGTCCTCGACAATGGCGGCACCGAAGTCACCAGCGTGTCCGAGATTGGTGTGGTTGGAATTCTGGCCCAGATGGGATCGCGGGTGATCACCGAAGTCTCCAACGTCATGTTCGGAGAGTTCGTGAAAAGATTTCAGGCACAACTGCAGCAACCTGCGGATGCGGGGGAGAGCCCGGCGGCGAGCGCCGATGTGCAGCCCATCAAAGCCACAACAGTGGCTTGGGCGGCCGCCAAGGGACTGTTTCGGGAAAAGTCTTGAGTCTCTTGGCGGAGGACCTCCAAGGCTCCGCGTCGAGGGGCTGCGATCAAGGCTAGAATAGTCTTAGACCAACTGCATGCCTGCAACCCAGGGTTTCCCTTCCGGCGTAGTAGACCAGGACGTTGACGCTATCGTCACTGGGTTCGAGCGCCTGGGTTACGTCGCCGATCGTTCGCTGGCCACCGCCATCTTCCTGGTAATCAAGCTGCGCAAGCCCATTCTCGTCGAGGGTCACGCTGGTCTGGGGAAAACTGAAATCGCGAAGGTACTGGCCGCGTTTTTGGACACCAGGCTGATCCGGTTGCAGTGCTACGAGGGGTTGGACGTCAGCTCCGCCGTCTATGAATGGAATTATCAGAAACAACTGCTGGCCATTAAGATCGAAGAAAGGTCGAAGCAGACCGTTGAGGAAAAAGAAAGGCACATCTTCAGCCGTGAGTTTCTTCTCGAACGGCCTTTGCTAGAATCCATTCTCGCGGAGGATGCTTCCCCGGTTTTGCTGATCGACGAAATCGATCGCGCCGATGAAGCTTTTGAAGCCTTCCTGCTTGAGTTGCTTTCCGACTACCAGATCACCATTCCGGAAATGGGTACGGTGCATGCAAAGCATGTGCCCTACGTGGTCCTTACCTCCAACCGCAACCGGGAGTTGGGCGACGCACTAAAGAGAAGATGCCTGTACCAGTGGATTGACTACCCCAGCCTCGCCAAGGAAATGAAGATTGTGCGCACCCGGCTGCCTAAGATCGAAGAGCAACTGGCCCGGCAGGTGGTTGGATATGTGCAAGCGGTACGAGGGCTGAACTTAAGCAAGCCCCCCGGAGTGGCCGAAACTCTGGATTGCGCCGAAGCTTTGCTGACGTTGGGGAAGTCGCAGGTGGATGAAGCATCCATCGAGCACACGCTGGGCTGTATTTCGAAGTCGGTCGAAGACGGCGCCAAAATCAGGAGCGCTGGTCTCGAAAAGGTTCTCGAGCCGCCAAGGCGAGGATGATCGACGCGCGCCACATCGAAGCGACGAAAGCGGCCAGAACCATAGTCGCCTTTTGCCGGTTTGCGCGGCAGGAAGGCCTCTCGACCGGTTTGCCGGAGACTCTCGGGGCGTTGCAGGCTGCGGCTGTGCTGGGCATGGCGAACAGTGACGAGCTGAAATGGGGATTGCGCGCGGTTCTGTGCTCATCGAAGGAGGATTGGGACCTGTTCGAGAAGTGCTTCCGAATATTTTGGCAACGATCGCGCCAGGAGGGATCTGTTTCCCAACCATCACCTGGAGGCGAGAGGCGCCAAGAAACCCTCTCCGCTGGCATCGACCGAGGCCGGATCCCTTGGGTGATGTCGACGGGCTTGGCGGAGGATCGTTCGCAGGGACAAGGTGGGGCCCAAGCGGTGACCGGGGCGAGTGCCCGCGAGCGTCTTAGCCAAGCGGATCTGTCGACCTTATCCCAGGCCGACCTGGCGGCGCTTGAGCGGATTTCGGCTCGTTTGTTTAGGCAAATGAGCCGGCGGTTGGCCCGCCGGCGGAGCTGCGGGTTGCGGGGCCAGGTGGACCTGCGACGGACAATCCGGGGCAATATCAGCCACGGAGGAGATCCGATCAACCTGCGCTTCCGGCGGCGAAGACTTCGCCCCTACCGTCTGGTAACGCTGCTCGATATTAGCGGTTCGATGAGTGCGTATAGCCTGTTTCTAGTGAAATTTCTGTACGCGTTGCAGAGACACTTTCGCCACGTAGATACCTTCCTCTTCAGCACACGACTGACCGAGATTACCGGCCTGTTCCGCGCTCCATGCCTGTCGGACGCTCTGGCTGCGCTCGGCGAGCGGCCAGCGGGATGGTCCGGAGGAACCAACATCGGTGGGTCGCTGCGCGAGTTCAACCGGCTGCACAGCCGAAAACTTCGCTCCTCGGATACTCTATGCATCATTCTGAGTGATGGTTGGGACACGGGAGATGTGAATGTCCTGGGACAAGAATTGAGTGCGGTAAGGAGACGTGTCCGGAAGCTCATCTGGTTGAATCCGCTGCTCGGGCTCGAAGATTATCAGCCCATTACCGGGGGAATGAGGGCGGCCCTTCCGCACCTCGATGTTTTCGCCCCGGCCCACAGCTTGGAGAGTTTACTGGCACTGGAGAGACATCTGTAGATTGCGTACCATGATTGATCAGTTCCTGAACAAAGCGGCTGAGTTGCTGGCGAAAGGAGAGGCTTTCGTCACCGCCTCTGTGGTGCGCTCGCAAGCCCCTATTTCCGGCAAACCCGGAGACAAAGCGATCATTTTCGCAGACGGAAAGATGTGGGGGTGGATCGGCGGCGGCTGCGCCCAGCCGGTGGTGATCAAGGAGGCGCTCCAAGCGCTCGCCGATGGACAGCCCCGGCTGGTGCGAATCAGCCCGAGTGCGGCTCCCGAGGAGGGCATTCTCGACTACACCATGAGCTGTCACAGCGGAGGCACCTTGGATATCTATATCGAGCCGGTTCTGCCTAAACCGCATATTCTAATTCTGGGACGTTCACCCGTGGCACGGACGCTGGCGCGTCTAGGCAAGACCATTGGCTACCGAATGTCCGCAGCTGCTTGCGGTGCTGATCGCGAACAATTCCCCGACGTCGACCAGCTGCGGATGGATTTGAATCTGGATGGACTCGGAATCGCGCGCGATACCTTTATCGTGGTGTCTACGCAGGGAGAGGACGACGAAGAGGCACTGAAGCAAGCGGCGGACACCGACGCGGAATATGTTGCGTTCGTGGCCAGCCGAGTCAAGGCGCAGAAGGTTTCAGAGTACCTGCGCGACGCCGGAATCCCCTCCGAGCGTAGCGGTCGAGTTCGCGCTCCGGCCGGCCTCGACCTCCACGCGATCTCACCCGAAGAGATCGCGGTCAGCATCCTTGCCGAGATTGTCCAGTTGAAGAGCGATCGAGCCCGGCCTTTGCCAAAGCCGAAAAAAGCCGAGGCACCGGTTTCGAACTTGCGGGTTGCCAACACCGCGGCCTCGAACCTACCGGTCTCAACGCCGGCTTTGGCAAGCGAGGAAGCACGCGACCCGGTGTGCGGCATGACGACGAGTGTCACCGCAGCAAAATACAAATCAGAGTATAGAGGATCTACCGTCTACTTCTGCTGCGCCCGCTGCAAGCAGGCTTTCGACCGGCAACCCGAAAAATACTCGCTCGTGACCTCCGGCTGACGGGAACGCCGAAGAGACTGCTGATTCTTGAACAGCCGTTATTGGTCAACTCGATCCCAGGAACTATCGGGATTGTACTCGGTCATGGCCGATGCGATCGATTCCGTGTCAGAACCGAGGTCTTTCTGGTAGATGACACCATCTTGATTGACGATAAAAGTCATCACCCCCGAATTTCTGTATTGCGCGGGATAGGCGACAAAGGCAAATCCTTGAGCGAGTGATCCATTTATTGTGATTTCTTTGCCAGACTTAGCTCGTTGTTTCTCAAGGACTCGGTAGTAGTACCCATGAAAGGGAGTCTTGCCCTTTTGCGTGCTGTAGCCTTCCGATGCCGCATCGGCAATCAGAGGACCAATCGGGCTGGGTGGATCTCCGCTCGGTACCTTCCAGTAGAGTCCATTTTCTTTACCTTCATCGCTGACAAATTTCAAGGCGTAACGCCGGGAAGATTCGCCTCTCCTCACAGCCGAGGCATATTCGCGTTGGGCATCCACCAGGGCATAACAAATCTCGATCGCGTCGTTCTCGTTGGCTCCGATGCGGCGATACAAAATCTCATTTTTCCCACTCTCAGTGTCGAAATACCAGCTACCGGATGAAGTCTTGACCAGCGGAATGGGACTCGGCCAATTCTCGGCGCCGATGTAGAGTGTGGCGGTCCCATCGGGCTCAATCACGATTCGATGCATCTGCTCGTAACGCCGAATAAAGTTGTCGATCATGTTCTTGTCCGCGACCTCGTCGCCGGAGTGGAGCAGATCACCAGCATTGGTACCAAAGATCGCGGAGAGGGATGCCTGATCGTTTGCCTTGCCCGCGTCGTAGAGCGCCTTCACAGCGTCACCGGGGGTCGCGAATGTTCTCTCATTCGACGGCTGGGCGTAGGCCGTGGGGAGTAGGGTCAGCCAGCTTACAATCGCGGGGAGCGATGCGGCTACCCAGACATGCCGCCGCACGAGCGAAACGAACTTTTCTAGCTTGGTGATTCTCGCTGTTGTGCTCATTTCTGCCTTTTCCTTGGCGCGCGGTGCCATCTATTTACGACCGCGGTTGCCGCCACCTTGGCGATTCCCGCCCGCTGGTTTCCCGCCCGCTTGACGGTTCCCCCCCTGCCCCTTTCCACTCAAGCTCTCTTGGCCGCGGGCGCTGTTCACCCGAGCGTTCCCACCCTGGCTGTAGTTGTTAAAAGCGCCCGAATTGGTGCCGCGTTGCTGCTGGCCATAGCCTCGTTCAGCCTGGTTAACATTCGGGCGGCTTTGATTTTGCGCCATTTGTGAACGATTCTGGGTTTGTCCCGACGGTTGTCGATTCGAGTTTTGCCCCAACTGCTGCCGCTCCGTAGCCTGTTGCGCGGGCTGCCGATTCGCGTTCTGCCCCATTTGCTGGCGATTCGTAGCCTGCTGCACGGGCTGCCGATTGGAGTTTTGCCCCAATTGCTGGCGATTCTGGGCGCCGTTGTCCATGCGGTTGCCAGCTTGTCCTTGCGCCAGCGACTCCCCGTTGACATTACGGTACTGGCCTTGGTTGTGCGCGGTGCCGAAATTGGGAGTAGTGACATTGGAGTTGCGGGCCGTGTTATCAAAGTTGTTCGCACGGTAGTTGTTATTGTTGGAGCGGTTGATGTTGTTCGCGTTGTAGTTGTTCCGGTTGACGTTGTTCGCGTTGTAGTTATTCCGGTTGATGTTGTTGACGTTCGCATTGTTGACGTTCCGGTTGTAATAGTTGTTGCGGTTGACGAACGTGCTGGAGTTGGATACGTAAACGTTCCTGTTGTAGGAGACCGTAGAATTGTTCCATCCACAACCCCACGAATTGTATCCCCAGCCACAGCAATTGTTGTTCATGGCCGCGCCCACCGCCATGCCCAGGCCGAAGGAAATCAGGCCGGTGGCCACAACTGCCCCGGTAGAGGGAGGCGGCGGCGCTACATATCCCGGATACGCCGCAACCGGGGCACCGTACACGACGGTGGGGTTGTAGCTTGGCACATAAACGACATCCGGCTGGGCTGCTTGAATCACAATCGTCTGCGCCGGCGCTTGCACAACCGTCGGTTGCTGATCCGAGGAAGCTTGCTGTTGCGGTGCAGCCGCGGGTTCCGTCGACACGGTTTGCTGCGGAGTGGATTTCAGATTCCCCGCCTGCGATGCCCTCTGCCGCATTACCTGGATTGAGTTCATCACGTCCTGTGGATTGTTGAAATAGGCGTCGCCCAGGGCCGAAGTCCAGGAGAGATTAGAAGCCATTTGGTCCAATACATCCGGAAATTGCGTGAGGCCTTTGACGCTAACGTCCCAGGACTCCTGATTGACGGCTTGCATCAGATCGTTGCCTTTGAGATTGACATTTTGTTTCAACCACGCCGCCGCGCTCGCGATCTGATCGGGATAGGTGGAACCGGCGAGCACTTGTGCAACCAGGTTATCGGGAAACAGTGCGATCGGTGCAACCAGTTGATAGAGCTCGTCGGCAGATGGTCTCGAGTAGGTCGTGGCGGGGGCTTGCGACGTGGAACTCGACGAGGATGTCGAAGTGGAGCTCGGCGCAGTCTTAGATCGATTGCATCCCTCGAGCACTGGCATGATGAAAGCCAGCATCGCGCTCAAGAAACAGGAGAGGATCGGACGCGTCTTCGCCATGTTGCGAGAATGCATCGTTCGCAGCCGGGTGGAAACTGTCAATTCTGCCAGCCCCCGTCACGGGGCTGGGATGCTCACTACCAGGTACCGATGCGGAGTACGGCGCCGGTCGAAACGCGGAGGGCGTTTTGCGGTTGAATCATCAAGACATCGCCCATCCAAGCGTGGGTATATTCCAGGTCAAGCACACGCCAGGCAAAGGGTCG